>JBHHXN010000277.1:0-4771 GCA_046757025.1 bacterium | reverse complement strand
CGCTCAGCATGAAGTGAACCTGTCGTATCTAATTATTTAATATGAACATAGTTGCCTAACTTAAAGTGAGAAATGTTAGTTAAAAGTTTGCTAACTCAATAAATTACGGCGATAAATCCGCCCGATAGGTCAGCATAAATTCCAGAAATTTAGACACTTCCACCATATCGTTACCTTCAAATCGAATGCTGTGTGAATCGATGCGTTCGACGTTGGGCAGATAGCTCAAAACTTCCGACGGTCGATAATTTTTAAATTGCACTTCCAGTTTAACGGGCGTTTTCATTTTAAATGGTTTGAAATCTTTAATTCTAGCAAGGGCTTTTTTGACTTTTTCCGCGATCAATTCGTAAGCAGCCTGCGGCGTCAGTGTTTTAGCCGAGTGAAAGCTGTACGCCCATTTTACCACCGCGCCTTCGATGTCGCCCAACAAGTTGGTTGCCTCTGCAACGATGGCGTCGTCGCCGGAAATCATAATCACCGGCACATCGAAATGGCCGGCGATGGCGGCATTGAGGCCGGCCTCCGGCACGGAAACGCCGTTCAAGCGGACGTCCGCCAGCCGGGCGCTGGACATGGTATGAGCACGCACGCCTTCGGGATTGGTGGTGCCGGCGTGATAGCCGATGAAAATCGCCGCATCGAATGTTTCATCGATGCCCTGCATCATCATCAGCGGCCGCGGCCAGGAGCGTACGATTTGAATGTTTTTCGGTAGTTTTTCGATGAGCAGATTCTGGCCATTACCGTGAGAATCGCTCACCAGAATTTCCGTGGCGCCGGCCTCAAAAGCCGCGTCGATGGCGGTGAGCACCTCTTGCGTCATGAACTCACGGAAGCGCTGGTATTCAAATCCGGAGGGTCCGAGCTGCTCGCCGGTTACCACGCCTACCACGCCTTCCATATCCGCGGAAAGGTAGATTTTTAGTTTTTCCTGGGCAAATGCGGTGTTGATTAAAATGGTAAAGTAGAGACAAAGAGTCATTGAAATAGCTTTCATCCGAAATCCCTCCAGAAATTGATGATTGATTATTTTCTATTGATTGTTGCATCTTCAACTCTTACTTTTTCCTTTCCATCCCGGTCCGTGTACCACCCGACCTGGTTTAGCGTCTGTGTGTTCACCGTTTTTCAAAACCTGAACTCCATTTACGAAAACGTGGTTTACTCCCGTTGAATATTGATGCGGTTTTTCAAACGTGGCATGGTCCTGAATGGTCGCGGGATCGAAGATCACCACATCCGCAAAATAGCCTGGCTTGAGCGCTCCGCGGTGTTTGATTTTTAAATTCGAAGCTGGAAAAGAAGTGAGCCGCCGAATGGCTTCTTGCAGGGGGATAACGCTTTCATCTCTCACATACTTACCCAGTAGTCGCGCAAAGTTGCCGTAGGCCCGGGGGTGCGGATTGCTTTTGAGAAAGACCCCTACCGGCGCCAGGGAGCCGGCGTCTGAATCGAAAGCCATCCAGGGCTGAGCGATCTTCTTCTGGACGTTTTCCTCTGACATGAGAAAGTAAACCGACTCCACCCGGCTGTCGTCTTCGAGGACCAGGTCGATGGCGGTTTCTGCCGGCGATTTACCGCGTTGCGCTGCGACTTCGGCCAGAGATTTGCCCGTCAACGGCTTCAGCGCTTCAGATTTAAATCCCACCAGCAGGACTTTGTCTGCTCCCGCCGCCAGATACAAATTTTCCCATGCATCCGTGGGTGTCTGCATCTCTTGAATGACCTTTTTGCGAATGGCTGGATCTTTGAGTCGTTTTACCCATGCTTTGTGTCCGCCCTCCTGCACCCAGGGCGGCATGGCCGCGTCGAGTCCCGTGGCGCCGGCGGTGTAGGTGTACATGTCGGCGGTTATCTGCAAGCCTTCAGCGCGCGCGGCTTCTATCTTTTGGATGACCGCGTCCAGCTTGTGCCAGTTCTGTTTGCCCGCGGCTTTCAAATGATAAATCTCAGCCGGAATATTTGCTTCCCGGGCGATGGTAAGAAACTCGTCCACGGCTTCCAGCAAACGGTTGCCTTCGCTGCGCAGATGGGAGATGTACATGCCGCCATATTCAGAGGCGACTTTGCACAGCTCAACGAGCTCGTCGGTTTTGGCGTAAAACGCCGGCGCGTAAATCAGCGAGGAACCGACCCCCAGAGCTCCCTCTGTCATGGCCTGCCGCACCAGCTCTTTCATCTTTTGTAGCTCTTCGTCCGTAGGCGGCCGATTTTGGTGGTCGAGCACGTAAATGCGCACCGTGGTGGCGCCTACAAACGAAGCGACGTTAGTAGAAATGCCGCGATTTTGAAGATACTCCAGATATTCGGCAAGAGTGCTCCATTCGATGTCGTATTTTATGTCGCCCTGTTGCTCGATTTCCTCCTGTTTCATTTTTTTATTTAAAGGCCCGTACGACCAGCCTTCGCCGAACACTTCCAGGGTCACCCCCTGGCGAATGTCGCTTTGCGAGCGTCCGTCTTCAATCAGCGATGAAGTGGCCCAGCTCAGCATGTTGATGAAACCCGGGCTCACGGCCAGACCCTCGGCGTCGATCTCCTGCTTACCACGGGCGTTTTTGAGTGCCCCCACTACTGCGATGGTATCTGCGTTAATGGCCACGTCGCCGGCAAAGGGTTCAGCGCCGCTGCCGTCATAAATCGTACCGTTTCGGATGACCAGGTCGTATTCTGCTTTGGGTGTACAGGCTGCAACAAACAAAATCAGGATTAGAAAAAATCGCAGCTTTCTCATAGTCGTTCTCTCCTCAATTTGTGGTGATGGATTAATAGGTGAGGTTAAAATACCGAAATCAAGAGGAAAAGTCAAGTTTCTATAAAAACAGTGTTTGTTAACCATTTCTTGATGGGTTTCTGAAAGGCCAGATTTTAGCGTTAAATCTGACTTTTAATACGACTTCTATTTGGATTTGTCAAAAAAATTTGTTATTTTTATCAAAAATGGTCGATCTATAACCAGGAGAACAAGAACTGTAAAGTTGCCGCTTTTAACAAAGAAATCTATTTCATATTAAAAGTACCCCCCCAATTCGTTGGTGAGACCATTCAAGATTTAAATGCTCTATTTCCAATCTTGTTAAAGAAGACAAACTTTTGAATCATCACAAATTTGAAAAAAGCAGGAGATCAATATGCAAAAAGCCAACTTAGACTGGGAAAAACTACCATTTGGTTATGTTAAAACAGATTGTCATCTTGAATATTATTTTCGTGATGGCCAATGGGATGAGGGCAAAGTCGTTGAACAGGACACCCTGTCGTTGAATATCGCTGCATCCTGTTTGCACTATGGCCAGGAGTGTTTTGAAGGCGTAAAGGTTTTTGAGGACCGGGACGGCCGGGCGCTAATTTTCCGGGTAGAAGAAAACGCCCGACGCATGTCCCATTCCGCTGAGAAACTGCTCATGCAGCCATTTCCAGAAGAAAAATTTGTGGAGGCCATTTTTAAGTTGGTGAAGCTTAACAAACGATTTATCCCACCGCATGGCAGCGGCGCCAGTTTGTATATTCGACCTTTATTGTTGGGAGTCACGGCTCAGATCGGCGTGAAACCGTCGAAGGAATTTTTGTTTCTGGTATTCTGTACCCCGGCCGGACCTTATTTCAAGCATGGTTTGAAGCCCATTAAGCTGTTGGTCGAGGAGTCCATCGACCGGGCTGCACCCAACGGCGTTGGCGACGTCAAAGTGGGCGGCAATTATGCAGCCGGTCTGCGCGCTTCGGTGAAAGCGCATAATTTAGGCTATGACGAAGTTTTGTATCTCGACGCGAAACAAAAAAAATATGTCGATGAGTCGGGGCCGGCGAATTTTTTTGGCATTTCAAAAGATGGTAAGTATATCACGCCCGGTTCGCCGTCCATTTTACCGAGCATCACCAATAAAAGCCTGATGACCCTGGCAGAAGAAATGGGCCTGGGCGTGGAGAAACGGGCCGTTCACATCGAGGAAATTTTTGACTGGACCGAAGCTGGCTGCTGCGGGACCGGCGCGGTGATTTCCCCGGTGAAGAGCATCACCCTGGGCCAGCGCACGGTCACTTACAGTGAGAATGACGAAATCGGCCCCGTCAGCAAACAATTGTACGACCGGCTCACTTCCATTCAAACGGGCATTACGGAGGATAAATACGGCTGGAATCAGGAGATTCCTTTGGAGTGAGGTGAAAAATTAGAAATCTTCCACATCCTCAAGCTACTGAGTTGAATAATGTGGATTTTATGCCATTTAATTGGTGGTTTTTTTCCAATCTTTGATTGTGAATTTAAAAACTGACAAATTATTGTAACTGCGCAACGGGAATACTTTCCGTTCTTTTGGGCGCATTCTGACCCGTTGCGATTTCTTCTACTTTTTTAACCCGGTTGAATGGTAGTACCTTGTCCTCAAATATCACATATTCCGATTGGTACCTTTTCGAGAATGACAAAACCAACTTAGTGCTTAAAGGCTTCTCGTTGAACGATTTGTTTCTTAAACTTGCCTTTACCGTACTCCCAATTATATTCATACATTGTATTGTTTTTCCAATTATTTAACTCAAGTTTCGCAGAGAGAGATATTATTTTCTGTGCAGTTCTGCGTCCTCAGCGCCTTTGCGTTAAATAAAATGTGTACATAACGCACAATCAACCAGGTTTTGGACAAGAAATGTTCTATCTCTCATATTCAGTGCTTAAATACGAATTTATCAGCTTGATCTTATTGGATTTTGTTTAACCGGATTAATGCACAAATTCACGGTTTATGGTCATTGGTCATGAATCCGG
>JBHHXN010000276.1:0-4814 GCA_046757025.1 bacterium | reverse complement strand
ATCTACATGGATGCTGAAGTTAAAGATGATATCAACCGCAAAGCCGAAGAAACCGAACCGCTGCCTCAGCTCATTATCAACGCTTATTATTTACTTGGCAAGGATTGGCTGGAAACGAAAAAAGATTGGGAAAAGGCAGGATACCAGATACCACCGGTCATGATATCCGTCGCCAACCGGACCGAAACATCTGCTCGTATCAAATACGCTTTTGATCACAAACAAATAATGATTGACGAGCTCTGTGTGTCTGAAAAGACTCTACAAATTGATAGCAAGGTTTTAGACGAAGCCGAGGCGTTAACGGAAGAAATCGAAATCGAAACCCAAATCGAAGACGATGGTGAGCAACCGCAAGAACGGAAACTGACCAGGAAAGAAAAAAATGAACTAATCCGACAAACAGTAGGCACGGTTGGCCGGATTGGCCAGCCTGGAGAACAGATTCAGAACGTTATTTCGGTGGGGATGCTTTCTGAAGGTTGGGATGCCAAAACCGTTACCCACATCATGGGGTTGCGCGCTTTTTCCAGTCAGTTGCTTTGCGAACAGGTGGTCGGTAGAGGTTTGCGCAGAACGTCGTATGACGTCGGCGAGGACGGTCTGTTTGAAGCCGAGTACGTCAACATCTTCGGTGTGCCTTTTACATTTTTGCCACACGAAAGTAAAGAAGGTCCACCTCCCCCGCCGGCTCCACCAAAGACCAAAATTGAGCCGGCGCCGGAGAAGATAGACCACGTCATTTCTTTTCCAAACATTCTGCGTATTGACACGGTGTACAAACCCATGCTTACGTTGGATATGAAGAAAGTTAAGCCGCTGTTGTTAGATCCCTACGACAGCATCACCGACGTTGAAATGGCGGCCATCCTTCTAGGTAAACCCACCCTTGCCGCCCTCACCGAAATAGACCTGAAAGACATCGGAGAGCGAAACCGCTTGCAGACAATCGTGTTCAAGGTAGCTTCCAGCATCTATAATTCAGAGAAACGACCTGACTGGAAAGGCAGTAAAGAAGCCTTCCTCATACAGTTGATTCGGATAATTGAGCAGTTCATTCTTTCTGATAAGATTCAAATTAAAAACCCTGAATGGGAAAAGGACAAACTGCGACGGCGCATTCTTATCATGCTGAACATGAATAAAGTCATCCAGCACACATTGAACCAGATTCGGGCCGAGAACACGTCTGAACTCACCCCCGTGTTCGACAAGGAACACCCCATTCGTTCCACGAATGACGTTCGTACCTGGTGGACAAGCAAACCTAATGAATGGTTCAGCAAGACTCACATTAATTTTGTGGTATGCGACAGCAGACTGGAATACCTTGAAGCCAGGACCATCAATGACCATTCGCTTGTGGATTCGTTTGCAAAAAACGACCACCTCGGTTTTGTGGTAATATACAATTATCAAGGCGTAACAAGAAAATACTACCCCGATTTCATTATCAAGCTAACTAATGGCGAATTCCTCGTGCTTGAGACCAAAGGGCTAGATGATGAGCGAAATCGCACGAAACGAGAGTTCCTTGACCTGTGGGTTCGGGCGGTCAACGCACACGGCGGCTTCGGGAAATGGAGCTGGGCAGTTTCATTTGACCCGAATGACGTTGAAACTATTATCCAGAATTCCACCCGGAGGGTATAACCAACGGCTGCACTGGACAACAAAGCTCCGGTTCTCTGGTTGGTTTTTGAGTTTTTTGGCAGTTTATTTTTGTCAGTCAAGTTATGCGCCCTGTCACCTGCTGCCAGTGAGCCATGCCGATATGTGTAATTTGCAAAATTGGAATATTGTCACCTGGAAAGGTAACCGTAACCCTGCAAAGAGCCAACACGACGGTGATTTTCAAAAAAGTGCCAGCCGCCTTTGCGATAATTGTGGCGAGTACTACCTTTCTGAAGAAATTACGGACAAACTGTTAAACCGAGCAGAGTCCGTTGTAAAAAACAGCGCCGAAGTTGAGATTTTACGATTTGCGGCTTGACGGCATGTCAATTGCGGGAAAGCGTCGCTGCGGTTGTGACAACGACCCTGGAATTGCATCCCTTATCGCAAATATCACTGGCTTGCCGGGAGCTATTTCATAAAACGCGAAAATTAGAATAAATATTCTAACTGCTATTATTTACGATTTTATCAAAAATTCAGAAAGATTTCCAATGAAAAACGGTTTATTAAGCATCCAATTTTTGTTCATCATCTCAGGCATCTCATGGAGCCAACCCCTGCCGGATTATTATTCCCGCAATGCTTTCTTGCATGCCCCGCCCGCTGCGTTTGAAGACGGTCTGTTGGGTTTTGCCAACCCTGCCAATTTGGCCCTGCTGCACCAGCCAGAATTCAGATTTTACTGGTCAACGGCTGGCAGCGACGCCATCTCTTTCAGGGATTGGGGCGTTTTTACCGGCATCAAAAATCTTGGACTGACGGTTCAGCGGCAGAAAGTGGACGACATCGGCGTAACCGACTTTCGGCTGGCCAGCGGTTGGGGTACCAGAGCGCTGGCCCTGGGCCTATCCTACGGCTGGTCCGTTGGCAAGTTTGACGCCCAGGGACGGGAAAAACTGCTGTCCACCGGCGCGATTTTCCGACCTTCGCCATTTTTTTCATTTGGCCTCACGGGCAACTTTTCCATCGAAAGCAGCGAACGCGAAGGCGTGGCGGAATTGGCTTTCAGGCCAGCGGGGAACGCCAGACTCACCCTGTTCGCCGACGCCGCCTTGCAGAAATCAGTGCGCGTAAAAGACGCGCCCTGGAGCGTAGGCGCGGCCTTGCAGGTGGTTTCAGGCTGGCACCTGGTGGGGCGCTATTTCAAATCCGAAGCCTTTACTTTGGGACTGACAATCAACCTGGGACGTCAGGGCGTGAGCGCACAGACCCATTTTGACGTCGATGCAAAACATACCTTCAACACCTACATGCTGCGCTCCGGCGGCATGAAGCCGAGCATCTTTCAAACGGGTCCGAGCAAAAAAAGCAGCTATCTGCCTGTGAGTTTGAAAGGACGAGTGGATCATCTAAAATACGTGATATTTGACGATCAAACCTTACGCTTACTCGACATATTAAATAACCTCGACGCCGCAGCGTCAGATCCGCGCATCGATGTGCTGGCGCTCAATTTATCGGGCTTGCAGGTTCGTCCGGAGCATGCCTGGGAAATCCGACAGGCGTTGCAACAAGCGCAGCAGGCTGGCAAACGCGTGCTGGTTTTTCTGGATCAGGTGGAAATGACCGGCTATCATTTGGCCAGCGTGGCGGATAAAATCATTCTGGATCCACAGGGGTATCTCATTTTGCCCGGCTACGCATTGAGTCGAACCTATCTCAAAGGCACGCTGGACAAAATGGGGCTGGGTTTCGACGAGTGGCGCTTTTTTAAGTACAAATCCGCCATGGAGGCCTACAGCCGCGAATCCATGTCCGAGGCCGACAGAGAACAGCGTCAGGATTTTGTGGACGACTGGTATGAGCTGACCCGAACCGATGTTTGCGCCTCCCGCAACCTGACGCCGCAGGAATTCGATCGCCTCATCGACGAGGAAGGCTATTTCAGCCCGCAAAAAGCGCTGGCTGCGTCGCTGGTCGATACCCTGGCGCGCTGGTCTGCTCTGGACGAAATCATCTCGAATCTGACCGGTGACCGAAAAAAAGCCCTAACGCCGGCTGACTTACTGGCCAACGCCCTGCCGCTGACAAAGTGGGGCATCCCTCCCCAAATTGCTGTGGTTTATGGACTCGGGGTGTGCGCCCTGGACGAAGGCATCCGCGCGCGCTGGCTGGAAAGAGTGTTCCAGACTCTTGCCAGCAACAAACACATCAAGGCGGTGGTTTTTCGCGTGGACTCTCCGGGGGGCGACGGCATGGCCAGCGACATGGTAGCCGAGGCTCTTAAACAGTGCGCCAAAAACAAACCCGTGATCATTTCACAGGGTCAGGTGGCCGGTTCAGGTGGTTACTGGATTTCCATGTACGGCAGCAAAATCATCGCTGGCGCCAACACCATCACCGGCTCCATCGGTGTGATCGGCGGCTGGGTGTACGACAAAGGGCTGAGTAAAAAACTGGGCATGACCTCGGACCTGGTTAAACGCGGCGAACACGCCGACCTGGGCCGGGGGGTCAATCTGCTGTTTTTGAATATTCAAGTGCCGGCGCGCAATTTGACGCCAGAAGAACGCCAGATGGCGGAGGACAACATCCGAGAAATGTACGACGAGTTCGTGGAAAAAGTGGCTCAGGGCCGCAATTTACCAGTTGAAAAAGTGCGGCAAATCGCCGAGGGCCACATTTATTCCGGAATTGATGGTAAAGAACTGGGCCTGGTGGACGAGATCGGCGGTCTGCTGACGGCCATTGCCATCGCCAAACAGCAAGCCGGTATTAAACCAAACCAGGAAGTACAGATAATCGAAATGCCCCGAAACAAGGGTTTCGTGAATTTACAGCAACAGCTTTCCCCTCTGCCGGTGAACCTGTCCGAAGATGCCGCCATGCAATTCATCAAAATGCTGAGCCAAAAGCCGGGCGCGCCGCTGCCAATCATGATCCCCGGCACCTATCCAGACCTGCCTTCCAAATAATACTTCGCGGGTCGATTCAAACCAAACAGGGTAAGTGTTCCAAATTGCCAGCCATGAATGTGTCTATCACTTCAGCGATTCCCCTGCGATTCAAAGCGTAAAACTTCACCGGCCAAATCAATTTTGTTAATTACAGATGTAACCGAATTGGCATTCCTTGACTAATATTATTATAGAGAATGGTTAAATGAAAGAGCCCGGATGACCGATGAATCACTCGTA
>JBHHXN010000275.1:0-4937 GCA_046757025.1 bacterium | reverse complement strand
TCGAGCTGCTGCATTTTCTGCTGGTTGATTTTCAAAGACTTTTCAAGAGAGTCGATTTTAGCGTCGATTTGGAATCGCAAATAATATTTGAACACATCTTTTTGGCTTAACACGCGAAATGTGTCTTCGGTGGTATTTTTGAACTCGGATTTTGGCGGCAGAATCAGCAGCAAGTAAACCAGATGATCTTTTTTGTTTTTAAATTTGCTGCCCGGCGAAATTTTCTTTTGTGCCACTGCAAAAGGGGCCAGTAAAAATAGCAACAAACAAACGAATACAACACAAGAGTTGGACTTCATTGATTTGACCCTGTTGTTCAAAATAAATATTTTTTCTTAGAAATCTGCTCAAGAACCAAAATACTTCTTACCCGCCTTTTGCAATTGCGAGACGCTCATTTTATCCACCTCGGCATCCACCTGAGCCCGGCGTTTTTTGAGCACCTCGATTCTGGCGTCCAGGACTTCGACCTCCCTGGCCAGCGCCAGCACCCGCTGTTCGTGAGTGAGGATTTTACCCTCGAGCTGACTTTGATATTCCGCTTCCTGCTGGCGGATGGCGGCATGTTTCCTGCGTATTTCTTCTTCTTTGTTACCGAAGATGCCCATCAGCAGTCGAAACGGCGCAGCGATGGCCGCAAACAACATGGACAGCGGCTGCCAACCGATAATGCCTTTGCTGTCCAAATAAACGATGGCGACGATAGCGCCCAAAATGAGCAGGCCGATCAACCATTTTTTCAAATGAAATTACCTCCGCTCACTTTTCCAGTTCGATGTACTGGCCGGAAACCCAACCTTCGATTTCCACTGCCACCCGATACCAGTCATCGGATTTTTCCAAAATTTTGACTTTTTTGCCTTTTGGCAGCGGCCGGGCCACTTTGCCCTGCTGCACGGAAGGTCCAGTGCGGATATTCAGTTTTTCGGGAATGACGTTGCCGGTAAGGGCCACGGGCAGCTCATCCGCTTCATCCTGATCTCGATTCGGCTCCAGTATTTTTTCACGCAGCTTATCCAGCGGGAACGCTGGGCCCGGATCAATCTTGCGGTTCGGTGAAATTTCTTCGTGTCCCAGAATATGCGTGATGGGGTAATCCTGTCGCAGCAAACTGCAGATTTCTTCCGTAATCGCAATTTGCTCTTCAGAATAGCGGTGCCAGTAAGTGGCGCTGTGTTCATTGCGATGAACGGCAAACATCACTTCATCTTCCTGGTAAGCTTTTCCGAACCAAGCCAGATACAAGTTGTCGCTTTTGGTCAGTCTGCCCGCGTTGACGATTTCGATGCCGATGGCATATTTGTTGAACCCGCTTCGACCATCGTATGAGCTTTTGCCCGCATGCCAGGCGACGGCATTGAACGGCACCAGTTGAGTGATTCCGCCGTCTCGAGCGATCACCAGATGCGCCGAAACTTTTTTGTTGGGATCCGTTAAAGTCCGAATAGCGGATTCAGCAGTAGGTCCGGCCGTGTAGTGAATGACGATGGAATCCGGCTCCAGCGCCCCGCCGCGATTCGGGGATCCGTGTATGGTGATGCCTTCACCTTCCAGGCGATGATTGACGATTTTCATTTTTTTAAATTTATTTGGATTTGTACATTAATTAACGAACTAGGATCATTTTCTTGACTTCCACAAAATTACCCGCTTCAAGGCGATAATAATAGATGCCGCTGGCAAAGTCCCTGGCATCAAAAAGAACTTCACGCTGACCCTTTGCATAAGGCTGCCTATCCACGAGTGTTGTGACCACCTGACCAAGCAAGTTAAATATCTCTAATGTTACCTCTGAATCTTTCGGTAATGAAAATACGATTGTGGTCGATGGATTGAACGGATTGGGGTGATTTTGTAGAAGCGCAAATTGTACTGGTAAATTTGATTTTTCATCAACACCGGTCACAAGAGAGGTGACTTCTACCAAATCCAAAAATAACGCATCGCCCTCCTCCGAACTATTGGCAACGTGTTCGCGAAAGGCAATAAAAATATCAGAACCCGCTTCTACAAAATTTATCAGTTCATAAGCATACTTAACCCACGCATTATTGCCTTCCCCTACGAAGCTGAGTGTGTCGATGACAATGTTAAACGCGTCGATACTGTCGCCGTTAGTAGAGATAAGCACATCCAGACTATCACCAAATTTAGAAAAATAGCGCAAATAAAACCTGAGTGTGTCCCCATCTTGTACATCGGTTATTCGGGGGGTTATCAACCACTGTTCGGTTGCCTGGCCCGTTTCAGGATTACCATCAGCGTCGCCGGTTTTCCAGCTCGTAAATGCCACAAAACGGCCGCCACCCGGCGGTGCATCAAATGTGTCGCCGGTTCCAAAACCGGGTACAGCTGACCCCACCGCTGCACGCATCCACCCTTCTCCACCAAATCTAGTAACCTTTTTCCAGTCTGACGGCGGGAACATCTCTGCTTCAAATGATTCTGAGGGTAGCTTTTCCTGGGCTACCAAATATTGACTCAACAGTAAGAAATAAGCAGCCATTAATCTATAAACACACTTATTCACAGAATCACTCCAAAACTATAAAAAAATGCTTCGATTATTAATATTTAACACAATATAAAAGCGCGACGTTTTGGGCCGTGTTTCAGCACCAGTTTTGATGTCTTGACCCGCAATGATCGCTGCCGGTTCACCAAGTTGCACGGCCTCTGAGTCAGTTCTGGCAGCCGCACCAGTTGCAGCGAATTTTGGACTACCATCTCTATCGCCATCAACTTCGCCTGGAATTAAAACAGTGCCGAGAGAATGATTATGGCCTGTCGGCGGCACTTCATTGTGTTTATGGGTTTGAATCTGGTCTTCTTGTAAGTCCCCAAAAGTTCTGCCGGGATCCTCGCCCCTATCATGATCCCAACCTCGAACGAATACGCCCCTGAGATCAGGAACGGTAACAGGGTCTCCCGGTGCAAATCTATCTTTAATCTTATCGTAGAGTTCGGGAAAACCTGCTTCAGTAATTTCTCTGCCGTCGCATTCTAACCAACCAACCGGAGCTTCTGTATTTGCAAAAGCCATGATTGTGCCTGGCGGAATCACAGTCTCCAGGGCGCGTCCAATCGTTTTAACATCGTCTGGAAACCTGCGCGGCTGGCTTTGGTCAAGAAACGGTAATTTATACGCTTCCAGATGACACAACAAAGCGTCAAATATGTCCTTTATGGTCACCTGACCGTCACCATCCACATCCGGCCAACCGGCTACCAAATCTTCAAACAAGGAGCGAACAGTCGGCGCATCTTGATCACCGCAATCAGGCACATCATAGATAGCAACCCGGATAGCACGACTCACGTTGGCATTGAAGAGAAGAGGAAGATGGCTTTCCTCCCCTGCTGCATCTAAGAGTCTTGCTTCAACCTGCTGACTGATAACATCTTCATCTTCATCTAAATCAAAGTAACATCTGGCTAAACCTTCGGAATCGGTGATGGCGATCAATGGGGTATTGACACCCTCCCTGTCTTCCTTCAGCGAAATCTTTCCGTTGCCAACCGTGATTTTAAATTTTACTTGCGCACCCTTGCTCTTAAGCTGCCCATTGGTAACACCAACGACCAACGGCTGCAGTAGTCTCAGGCCAGCAAGCGACTCCTGTCCATCACCGCTGACATAAAACAAATTGCGTTGTTCGGCCAGTGGTGAAAAAAGCTGACGGCAGTCGTGATTGAGATTCCAATTGCCATTTGCATCTAAACTTAAAATAGCTATCCTGCAAAAATGATGCTCGATGCCAAAACGCTGCTGAAGAGCCGGTTTATCGTTTCCATCTAACGGCCAATCGACGTTACCGGTGATGGTACGGGCCGGAATCACCCAGTAGTCGCCCGTTTGATACTCATCCCCGTCTCCGAATTTGACTTCAATGCCATCTTCGAGGGGAATCCAGCGCGAGGCAGTTTTCAATTCCGCTTTACCCCTTTGGTTCCAGCGGCGGACGCGGGGGTGTTGCTTCTTTGGGAAGCTAAGGTTGGTGATAGGTTCGGTGGCGGTGTGGCGATCGAAAATGAGCTTCGTACCATTCGCCTCGACATTGGTCAGGCGCACGATGGCACCGGCTCCCGTGTTCAACTCGTGAGTATCGTCGATGACCTCTACCCAGTCGCCGGGCGCGAATCGCAACAATTCGTCCCGAGCGGGTTCGCAAATGGTAATAGATTTATTGTCAACCAGATTTTCAATGGCGTGAACCACCCGTGCGTTATCGCGAGCCCATTTGAATTTCGCAGTCCCGATTGCGCCGGGAGTATGGATTTCCACCCGGTAAAGCTGGTTCTCCGCACCGCGAAACCCGGACCTGGGGGACAGTACGCAAGGATCTCTCACGGCTCTAGCGTCAAACCGCACGCGGACAGCCAGCCGGGCGCTGCGGCTTTTGACCAGGTCAGTCCAATCGGGGAAGTCACGACCGCAAAAATTAATGAGCTCCTGACGTCCAGGCAGCTCCATAAACTTGACCTGCCAAACGGTTTTTGTTCGGGTGGTCGTATCGACGCCATTCAAGGCAACTTCTCGAGTGCCCGGCTCTTCAACAGATGTGAGATGACGCTGCCAAACGTCTAAATAGAACACATAGGGGCCGACAACCGTTGGTAATGGTTGGCCATGAAACTCGGGTTGCTGCTCATAGGTGACGTCTTTCTCATTTTCGCACAGCATGCCATCCACATACAGGCGTCCTTTGGCTATCTTGATCGTTTTGCCGTCGGGAATCAGTTCAAAACCGGGATTATCCTTGGGTACCCCGCAAGCGCCAATGGTATCGGTGCCCTCGGTCTCGTGGCGGTGCGTCTGAATATCCACCTGTTCGTTCCAGTCTGCATCCAGCTGCACCCGGCCCTGTTGCATGCGCACGCTGCTGTAGTGCTTTTCTTTTTTAAAGGTTGTGCGAGTGAAATCGCCTTTCAAGGGT
>JBHHXN010000274.1:0-4998 GCA_046757025.1 bacterium | reverse complement strand
TGCAGGCCGGCCTGGTCGATGAACAGGCAGAGGGCAAACTGGTGGTAGCGCTCGGCCGGATGGAGCAAAAGTTCGGCGCTGTGATCGAAGCGCTGCTCCTGAATTACCCGCTGCAGAAAGGCGCTGCCCCTGGGAATGTGCAGCACGTTTTCCAGCCAGGCATGAATCGGCAGCAGGGCGCGGGCGGTTTCTTCCGGGTGCTGGCTGCGCAATTCTTTGTAAATCCGCAGCAGGTCAGGGTGCTGCAGGCGCTCTAAGTCCACGGTCTGGGCGTCCATGAACAGCGCCCGGGTGTAGCCGCCGTTGCATTCCTGGCGGCGGCGCAGTCGGTAGGCCGTGTCGCCGAAGTAGCCCCACAGCCGGGGATGCGTTTCTTCGGGCCGGCCGGTTAAATAATCCAGCAGCTTTTTATGCGCTTCCTCAAAGCGTTTGCAAACCAGGCAGCAATAGCCGATGTGCAGCGTTTGTGCTTGCGCATCCACAAAATCCGCATAGTCCGCGGGCAGCAACTGCAGGATGCGGTCACAGAGGCGGGTTTCCACAATCCGATGCAGCGTGGGCGGCAGCGGCTCGCCGGCGGTTTGAACCCGATGCCAGGCTTTGGCCAGCCCCGTCGCTTTGGTGTTAGCGCCGACTTCCAGCTCGAGCAGACAGTCAACGGCTTGTATCAAAGTCACGACGTCCGCCAGATAGGGGTCGATGTCGTGAGCGATTTCCAGCTCGGTTTTAGCCTGCGGCAGCGACAGCGTTTCTAACGCGTCCAGCGCTTTTTGCTTGTGCACGATGGCGGCGCTAAATAGTTCGATTTGATTGGTCATAACATGTTAAAAAAAATTCAGATTAAAGAACATGGACACACAGAGCACTCAGCGCAACTTTTAGCCGTAACCAAAATAACCCAACGCAGAGGTGCAGAGGGCGCCTGGATTCGCAGAGAATTTTGGATATTCAATAAACGAAAAGTTGCATGATAATCCAAAACGACCAAATTGTTATTTCATCTTCTTGCTCTGCGACTTCAACGCCTGCGCGTTAAAGGCATATCCTGTTTTATTTAATAAGCAAAACCTGGACATAAACTTTGCTAAAAAAACACGGTCTTGCCAGCTTGTAGTACAAATCAGGGCAGAGACCATAAAGAAAAAGCCTATGTCGTCCACGATTCCCAAATCGTTCCCTCATAAAATTTGGGAACGAGATTGAAAATATCCACATCCCTAATCCACCGTTAACTTGAAACATGCAACTTCAAACTCGAAACTCGAAACTCGAAACTCGAAACTCGAAACTTCAAACTTTCCCCACCATGCCAAACCCCTGCGAATTGTGCTCGCCCAGCCCGCACTCCCACGCCACCTGCATCAGTTCCGGGCTGCCCTGCAGGGTAAAATAGCTCTCGAAGGCTTTGATGCGGGTTTCGGCCGGCGTGCCTGCTTTGATGGCGATGAGCTTTGATTTCGGGCGATCTTGCGCCTCCAGACGAAAGGTCAGGCTCGAGTCGGCTGGCGGTTTGCCGTGGATGACGGCGTGTTTTTCCAGTAAATTTTGGCGAAGGGCTTCGGAGAGCTGCCCGTCATGCGGACGGTAGTAGTAAATCTTAAGTCGGCCGTTTTGCTCCACCGCGGTGCTGGCGGTGATAGGCGACAAGCACTTAAACCGCATTTGGTTTTGAAATATCGGCAAAGCCAGGGCTTCCACCTGTTCCACCTGAAACACCGCCCGTAAGCCCTGGCCGCCGATAACGATTTCGCTGGATTCGAACAAACCCAGCACGAAGTTTTGTACGAACTCGTCCTGCATGGGACTGCCGATTTGTAAGCGGCAGCCTGCGTTTCCCACCAGTAATTTATGGCCTGCGATGCGGACATTCGGTATCCAGAGCCGGGAGAACGTGAACAGTTTCATCAGCCGTCCGCTGGGCGCCGAATAACCCTGATCGTGCAAGAAAGCCGCGTAATCCGGCGAGGCTTTCTGGAGTATTTTGTATATGGCTGCGGATAACGGGTACTGGTAATTTACCGGTACAGCCGAACCTTTCTGCGATTGTAACTGTAAAGATAGTCGCAAGGCTTTTTCGACTAAATCCTATTTTAATTTGATGTATTTATTTATCGAAAATTCTTTGATCCTCATCAAAGAATTCGTGACAGATTAAAGGGAGACTGTTTTTACGGCACACAGGCAGTTTGGTGTATTGATAGAGCGATTCAAGTGGAGGTGCTTGCAAAAAGCCAATCTGCGATGATGACTGCATTTAATTTAAAAAATTGTTTTAATATTGCAACCGATTTTATATTAAATTCTGATAATTTTTTTCTGGCCTTCAACCCTGTCAAGGTTGAAGTGTTGCGCTTCAGTCGTAATTTGAATAATTAGGCCTTATTTTAAGTTCAACCCAAAAACCAGAGGAGGCCTACATACATGAGTACGAGACGACACTTTTCAAATGAAGAAAAAGTCAAAATTCTAAGAAAACATTTAGCAATCAATTTATTTTATCAATGTAAAGCGCATTAAACGGCTCAGCCGGTTATGCACGAGTTATAAAAAACCAACAGTAGCAAAAACAAGCTGTATAACAGGTTTCGAATTTCATTGGATGAAGAATGGGGAGGCGAAATATTTACTAGGGAACCGACTGCAAAACAAAAAAAGCCGCAAAACCAATAAATGGTGGAGTTTCCTCCCAATTTCCCACAACCCAAAACAAAATCAGAACCATTCTGTTCAACATGCTCAAAATCAACACCTCAGCGCCGTGCCTGACTCACCTTGCGGGACGCGGATAACGCACGAACGTTTCTTCCCACTTCCACATGCCAGGTGGGCATTCGCCGCACACTGCTTTGTCCTTGCTTTTTGCTAATCGTTATTGTACCTTTAGGGTGCAAGATTTCGCCAATATTTGGCTTAAACTCATTGATTTCAATTCCATACCGGGTGTGCACCATCGGATTACCCCGATGTGGCAATGAAGTTTATTTCAACGAACAAACTCTTTAGTAAATACTTGCCATTCAAAAACGACTTATCGTTTCGGTAGACGGTCATCCATGCAGTTGTTATGCCTCGATTATTCATCGAAGACCATTTAAGGTATGTCATCGCCGTCATGAAAAAATATGCGGGGTACTGCGAATCACTTTGATTAAGGTAATTTAGTATGAATCAGCCAATTCGCATGTTTATTGCGGACGATAATCGCTTGCTTCGTGAAGGTCTCGCTTCCATGCTGGCACAACAACAAGACATCGTGGTCGTCGGTGCGGCGGCAAGCGGCAGCAAAGCTCTCGAACAAATTAAAGATTTAACTCCGGAGGTAGCGCTCATTGACATTGGCATGCCGGATAAAGACGGAATCGAGGTGACGCAAGCGCTGCACCGGGATTTGCCGGAAGTCAAAGTGATCATCCTCGGCATGGTCGATTTGACTGATGAAATCATGGCGTGTATCGAAGCCGGGGCCGCCGGTTACGTTTTAAAAGAAGCATCATTTGAGCACCTGGTCGAAACGATTCGATCGGTACACCGCGGTGAATCGTTCTGTTCGCCAGAGATGACGGCTTCGCTGTTCACTCGCATTGCAGAGTTAGCCAGTGAACGCATGCCGGAAATAGCGAAAAGTCCTACCAAACTGACCGGCCGCGAGCTGGAAATTATTAACTTAATTGCCGAAGGCTTGTCCAACAAAGAAATTGCCCAGCGGCTTTTCATTGCAACGCAGACGGTGAAAAATCACGTCCATAATATTCTCGATAAACTGCAACTGCAAACCCGCCTTGAAGCCGTACAATATGCCCACGAAAGAAACCTGCTGAACAAGAAGCATGAGTAACCTTCGGTCTGCCAGTACTGGTACTTTCCTTTCTCAAACCTTCCAGGCTTCCTTAGTAAACTAGTACTTTCCATAGACCCTCTTTGAACCCATGGGTCTATTGTATCTCTCCTTTAAATTGCGGATATTGTTTATCAATGAAACGTACCATGCAAATAATAAAAGTGCTTTTAGCGAGCCGGCCAAAGATGCTGTCTGAGGTAATTAAAAACCTGGTTGAGTGTCAACCGGATATGCAAGTCGTGGGCGAAGTGCTTGACCCCATCGAGTTATTGATTGCCGCAAGAGCCACGCCCGTAGATGCTATCATCGTCACACCGCTCGATTTGGAGGGGGAGCCAAGAATTTGCCGCCGTTTACTGGAGGAACATCCACACTTAAAAATAGTGACTCTGTCGGCAAAAGGAGAGGCCGCTTTTTTATACCAATCGAACTCACGGAAAAGTCGTATCGCTCAGCCGGCCGGAAAGACGATCCTTGCCGCCATCCGCGAGTCCACTAAACAGAATCAAAAGGAGAAAAAAACATGATCAAAGTGAGCCTACTTTATCCACATTCCGAGAGCAGTAAGTTCGACATGGACTATTACTGCAATCGCCACATTCCCATGGTGCAGAAAAAACTGGGGACCGCTTGCAGACGCGTTGCGGTAGAAGAGGGGTTGGGCGGAGCCTCACCGGACGTGCCTCCGGCATTTGTGGCAATGGGGCATCTCTATTTTAAATCAGTAAAAGCCTTTCAAGAAGCTTTCGAGCCGCATGCGGGCGCGATCATGGAAGACCTCCCAAACTACACCAACATCCAGCCGACGATTCAGATCAGTGCCGTGAAAATTCAGCGCACCAGAACCGGATCGTGAGGCCGTACCCGGGCGCACGGTATCGCTCTCATCCGAAGGATTGTTATCGCTTCGCTACGGACAACCAATAATCGCTAGTCAAAAAGGATACAAAAATGGCCAGAACGAATTACCAATTTGAAAAACGGAAAAAAGAATTAGCGAAGAAAAAAAAGCAAGAAGAAAAAAGAAAACGCAAACTGTTTACAGAAGAGCTGCAAATCGATAAGAATTCCGATTCGTCACCAAAGGAAGGTGAAAATACTTAATGCGTTATAGTATTACTTCTGAACTTTTGCATTTTTTTACAAGAAAATGGCTAAAT
>JBHHXN010000273.1:0-5048 GCA_046757025.1 bacterium | reverse complement strand
TTTTCGATTTTTATTTTTCTTGGCAAAAAAATGCAAAAGTTCAGTGTTAATACTACAAATTCATGGTTTAAGGTCATTGGTCATGAATCCGGCGGTCACTCAGGAGGAGTCTTTTTATTAAAGTAAACTGCTGTTAATTAAAAGGATTCCTCCTGAATGACAACGAAGTTGTGAATTTTTCAGGTTAAGATATTTCGGAGCAGGCCATGATGCAGAGTGGTCAGGGTGAATCGTGAGTATTGTGAGCAAAAGGGAATCCTCTTAATATTTGCACCGGAAAACGAGAAAGTGCCTGTTAACGAATTGGTTGCAGTTAAACTTCTTTCCAAATTCAGGAAAAGGGAAAGGTATCCGAAAGGATTTTCAGTTGCAGAGGGTAAGGACTATTTGGAACGGCGTATGATTTCTAAAACCGCGATTTGTCCAGGGCCATGAGAGCGATTAAAATCGGCAGGTAGATGATAGAAGCGTGCAGCAGTTGCTTGGCGTAACGGTTTGAGGTCTTCAAGGTCAAACGAAATCCAGAAATCAGAAACCCGATGCCCATTATGAGCGCCCCGACAAAATAGACTCCGCCGGTCATGCCCATTAAAGTCGGCAGCAAGCTCACTGTCAGCAGGGCCAAACAGTTGGAAATAACATACAAGCCGGTGTGAAATCCACCTTTATCGAGAACAGGCAGCACCAAAAAACCGCCGCGGGCATAATCTTCACGGTACAACCAGGCGATGGCTAAAAAGTGCGGCATCTGCCAGAAAAACAGGATGGCGAACAGCACCCAGGCTTCCACCGAAACCTCCCCGCGCACAGCGGCCCAACCGCCCATAGCCGGCAGCGCACCCGGAACCGCGCCCAAGATAGTAGAAAGCGAAGTTTTTCGCTTCATCGGCGTGTACACAGCGATGTAAATGCAAAGAGTCAATGCGGCTAACGCAGCGGTTAAAAGGTTGACAGCCAGCGCTAAAATCATCAAACCGGCAACCGAAATCACCGCAGCAAAGAGCTGAACCGGTTTGGGTTGCAGTCGTCCGGCCGGCAGAGGCCGTTTATGCGTACGTTTCATGCGGGTGTCTAACTGACTTTCGATGAGCTGGTTGAAGGCATTGGTGCCGGCCGCCACCAGCCAAGTGCCGAGTAACGTGTTCAACAGTAAAACAACCTGGATGGATTCACTGGCACCGAGATAAAATCCGCCAAACGTGCTGATGAGCACCATGAAGGTAACGCCGGGCTTGGTTAATTCCCAATAGTCCAATAAAATGGCTTTCACGTAAATTAGGACCTCATTTAATTTTCTAATGCGTGGCGGTGGTTTGGATGAGCAGTTGGCGCTATTGCTTCCTCCGCCAAAGGTGTTAGCAAAAGAAAAGCGCGCAGACTCAAAAACAAGCTGTTCCCAAGAATGAAAGCGCCCGTGGCCACATGCAGCGTGGTGGGAATGACGGCCTTTTTCGTCCAGATGGTCAGCGCGGCCAGCGTGATTTGCACGACCAGTGCCGTGACCAGCAAGACCGCGGGACGCGTCAATTTCGCCTGCCCGCTATGATGACGAAAAATTTCGAAAACCGTCCACACCACACTCAAACTCACCAGCAGGGCGCCAATTCGGTGCAGAAAATGGATTGCCACACCCTGCGTTTGAATGGGGGGCACGATTTCACCAAAAGCTAACGGAAAGTCGGGAATGGCCAGTCCCGCGCCGGTATGCCGCATGACCGCACCCAGAATGAGCTGCATGAACACCAGGCCGGTTGTGAGCAAAGTAAGATTAAAAATGCCGGGTTGGCTGGTGTCCTGAAACTTGGCAGGCGGGGCATTCCACTCACGAGAAGTGAACATCGCCAAACAGATGGTCAGGCAAAAAAAACTTTGTGCCAGACTACCGTGCATGACCGAAATGGCTGTGGGTAGCAGGTAAAGCACCGTAATGCCGCCGAGAACACCTTGCAAAATAACCGCCAGCAGAGCGCTCACACCGAACATTTTCACCCAGCGCCTGGGCTCTTTAATCCAAACCCAAACCGCCAATACGGTCATTAACAATCCCACCACCGTCGCCACCATGCGGTGACCGTGCTCGTACAGAATGCCGCCGACCATTTTTGAGATTGGAAACGAAAACATGAAATGGCCGTAAGTGTTTGGCCAGTCGGGCACCGCCAGACCCGAGCCGGTGCTGGTTACCAATCCGCCGATGAAAATTAAAACAAACGTGGCTGCAACGACCAATTTCGCCAGTCGGTGCAGCCAGATGTTTTCGTAGGTTGCCTGATTTGTCATATTTTATTGGATGAAAGATGAGTGCAGGATTGTACTTGTATTTAACGATAATCGGATAATAATATACTATTTTTTGATTGCAGCGAATATAAAGAAATGTTCATAAATAAGCAAGAAATTTCTGAATTACGCCCCACAAACAAATCCAGATGTTAAATTGCAACCGAATCACCAGAAAAGGCTGGCTTCAACTCATCGTTCTCTGATTTCAATTGAAAAACTGCCTGAAAAATTCGTCAAAGTGATGGAGACGCTTTCGGGGAGCACACCCTTCAGCGTGTCTGACACGGTTCTGTTGGCGCTGGCTTGCTCCGAAAAAAGGGTGGAACCAAGGGTGTCCTGCACCACAACCTGCACCCGACCTTTTTGGTAGTTTGTGACATTTAAGTTAACGACGGTGGTATCGGAAGTGAAAGTGAGCAAATCGGTGCGGTCGGTGGAAAAGTTTACGCCATCGATGGAAATTGCGTAGCCGTTGGTCACGTTCACCGGACCGTTGATGAACGAGGACCCGTCGCTGCACACCCATGCCAGGCCGGCGGTAATGAGTGAAATGAACAGAAGTGAAGCAAAATTGAATGGTTTATTTAGCATTAAAATCTCCCATTTTTGAATTGAATAGAATTCTGTAAAATAATGCGTTCAATCGTCAGCGAGGCTGTGTAAAAAGTCGAAATCCAGCTTAAAAACTAACTAACATTTCTCACTTCAGTTACACTCATAAAAAGACGACCGTAGCTGTCATTCAGGAGGAATCTTTTTAATTTTCAGCACAGGCGTGACTTCAATACTCATTTCTTAGAACTTTAAAGATTCTTTCAGAATGACATGTAAAGCCCTGTTTATATGAAAGTTTTATCATCTTATTGAAGTGAGAAATGTTACAAACTAATTAATGATTGACCGAAAAAAACTCTATCTTCCCGAAGGCCTCCTGGCCGAGTGTGAATTCCTGCCTGGCTCGCAGCAAGGCGGGGAATGACAAAAGCCTGGAAACTGATTTTTCACACAGGTTGGTCAGCGCTTGAACACCTCTCCGTATTATTATTTTGTTGAAGCCTATGAAATGAAAGTTAATTTATTATACAGCATCCTGACTCAGAATATTTCAATCAATTATGAAACAGCCAAAAAAGCAGTAAAAAATCTTTGTGGCCCTTCCAATTCGAAGATGAAGCAAACCATCAGTAAAATCTGATATGTGCTTTCATCAGGCAAGTTCACCACCTGAACAGCAAAGTTGGCATGCGACTAAAATCAACGTGAAAGCCTCAATATTTTTCATGGAATTTTCTTTTAATAAATGGCGAGCAATTAGTGACTGGAGGAATTGGACAGGTGCGTTTCGTTCGATTAGAAATATTGATGAATTCGCCACCACTTGTGATCCTGAGTCATTTCTTTGTGACCGTTACGACACAAAAAATTTTCATCGATCAATGTGGAGATGTTTTGAGCGGCTTTGCTTTTCGGTTCGTGCAACAAAAACGGCTTAAACGCTTTCAAAGAGTTTCCCACAGCGGAATCATAAGACACAAAACCAAAGTAATCCACATTCAGCGAAAGCAGCTCTTTGGCCGCGGTTTGGATGGCGGTGACTTCATGCACGTCATCGGGTTTGCGCAGCATGTTCAAAATCAATTTGGGCCGATAAGAACACACGATGGATTTTAAAATCGTGCCGGCTTCGTCATCCACACGCGAAACGTTGTGCAGCAATCCCCGCATGGTAAATTTGAGCTGGCCTGGCCGGTTGACCTCCATACGGTGCAAAACATCAAGCGCGTCTGTATGGTCGCGCAATTCCCGCATGATGCAGCGGAGCAAGCTCACTTTAATGAAATTGAATGCTTCTAAAATGGATAACGGATCTGGAGTGACGACCAGCACTTTTTCATCGGCCAGCAGCGAAAAGTCGATTTCATTGTACGAAGCGCCGGACCCCAGATCTAAAATGATATAATCCGCTGAAAGTTTCTTAAAATGACGAATGAAGCGTTGTTTTTGAAAATATTTCTGATTGGCCATTCCGAGGGTGCCACACGCCCCGCTGATCAATTTGAGATTTTTTATGGGCGTAGTTAGCAGCACGCTATGGAGAGAGTTGATTTGCCGGGAGTGAAAATCGAACAGTGTGTATTTGGGTTCCAGAATGCCGATGCAGGAATGCAGATTGGCCCCGCTGAGATCCGCATCCACCAAGATTACTTTTTCCCCCTTCGCAGCCAGCGCCGCGCCAATGGAGGCGGTTAATGAGGTCTTTCCCACGCCGCCCTTTCCGCTGGCGATAGCATAAATCTTGTTGGCAAAATTATTCATTTTTGTCCGGATTCACTGCACATTTCCCTTTAACAATTGCTGCGGGCACCAATTGTGATTTTCAATTGACCGATGAATGGAAACACAGGCAACAGAATAAATATCGGCAAAAGTAATCGGAATGAACCGATAGTACGGTTATAACAATAATGTACAAAATAATTTGGATTTCACAGAAAAAATAATCTCCGGTCTGATAACAAATAATAGGAATGACCCGTTGAAAAAATTGCCTTCGGCTCCTCTCAGGCTGAAGCATGTTTTTTCATAGTGAATCCCAAAATAAATTCGGGACACCATGATAACTCCTTAATAATCTATTAATACATATTTTCAAGCGGTCATTCATACAATTACTTGTTTTCAAGCGTTGCGGTCTTTTATGAGAAAGACGCACTAGTGTCCGGTTGTTTTTAAAAAGTGTCTCTATAAGTTATTGATAATAAAGT
>JBHHXN010000272.1:0-5074 GCA_046757025.1 bacterium | reverse complement strand
CGGCGCCCGCGGTGTCACCACGGCAGTATTGATGTCGGTTTCGATTTCTCCGTTGATGTTGACTTTCAGAATGCTGGTGGTTTCGGAGGGTGGAATGCCCAAAAATTCGCCTTCTATGGTGGTGGTGGTGAAGCCCTGGTCGTAAGCCACTACCGCGTAATAATACGTCTGCCCGTTTTGTACGGTGGTGTCGATATAAGAGTGCCGCAAGCCGGAATCGTTGCCCAGATTGAACAGCGCCCCGTTGACGTCGATGGGATGCAACCCTTTTACGCCGTCCACCAGATCGAATTGCGCCAGAGGTTTGCGGAAAGTCGCTTTGCCAAAGGCGTCGGTGATGACTTTGTTTTCCAGAAAATTGGGCTCGGTGCTGCGGTAAATGCGATAGCCTTCGAAATTGAATTTCTGATAAAAGGCATCAAAAGTGAGCTCGGCGCGGTTGTCCCAGTACAACGTCACCCTTTTGTCGCCAGCCACGGCCTTTACAATCGGTTTTTCCGGTGGTTTCGCAAAACGATAATTGGCGTTGTAAATTTGCTGCACTGTGCGTTTTCGGCGGAACAAGTCGTCCTGGTCGATGCCAAAAATCAGCGCCATGGAAAACCGTTCGGTTTCGCCGGTCTCCTGAATCTCACCGCTAAGGGCGCTGTAAGTATTTCTCCCATATAAATGAAATAAGTAGCTGGAAAAGAAATTCGCCAGGTTGACGCCCACCAGGGATTGCCCGTGCGGGGCCGGCAGCGCCGACAACGCCCCCCAATTTTCTTCGTCGTTATCCAGATCGTAGGGCGTGTGCACTGGAAATATGAGAAAACCCGTCAAGCCGAGCTGATCGGACTCGTCTTTGTCTAAAATGCCAAAATTGGGCTCGCCTTGATCCGGGTAGCCGTTGGCTTCGGTGCCGTCGGGGTCGGGATTTTCATATTCCGCATCGAAGGGGCCGATGCCGTCGGTGCCGACGTCGTCGTTCAGGGGTTCCCCTTCATCCCACACACCGTTTTCGTTCAAGTCCGTAAACGAACGCCAGTTGCCGTTTTCATCGGCGTCCCAGTGCGGCTTCCAGGCATATCCATAAAATTTTTTAAAATTGGTGGTGTCCTGAAAGACGTTTACCATAAAAGGGTCGTTTAACGGATTATCGATGAAGTTGACGGCGCGGTTATTACGGCGTTCGTCGGTGAGGCCATCCTGGTCGTTATCTTTAAAATCATCTGAAATGCCTGGGCTTTCCAGGAAAGCATAGGCGGCCAGGCCCACCGGACTCCAGTTGCCGGGGCTGCCAAAAGGCACTGTGGACCAGGCGTACGAAATATCCAGCAGCTCGTTGAAATCGCCGGCGTTGTTGGAGGAGTTGTCGTGCCCGCCGATGCCCCAATCGACGTACTGGGCAAACAGGGTTTTTTCGTAATCGGTGGTGCTCATGTTGGTGATCTCGTAAAGCCAGAAAATGACGTCTTCCGCCAGCACTTGCGACCATTGAAAACCGCGCGTCCGCACCTGCATGCCCAGACCGCCGCGGTCCGGGTCGTCGGCATCGGGGTGAAAAGTGTGTTTGAGAATGTACTCACGATCCTCGTGATCATCGAATACAAAATAGGTCTCGAGATCGGCGTTTTGCACGCCTTTGCCGAAAAATCCGTTCCAGATGCCGTCCCAATCGGAAGGACGATCCGGCCAGGTGAGGGGCCACGTGGTTTGATTGTTGCTCTGGGCCGGGCTGGATTGAAACGGATTGGCGTAACCCGGCAGGGGCCACCAACCGTAGGTTACGCCTGTGGATTTGTCGTGCCGGGTATATTCGTAATAATTGGTTTCCAACGGATGAATGATGGTGCCGTCCGGCGCCTGGGTTTCTGCCTGGACGATGACCGCTACGCCATCCACATAAGTGTGGTTGGTGCCCTTAGGCCAGACGCCGCTGCGGGAGGGCTCGTTGAGCCAGTCGGCCACTTCGCCGAAATTGTAGTAAACCGTGGCCACCAGGTTGCCATCCATCATACCCTTTTTGGTCTGGTTGTGGTCGCCTTTGTTCTTGTCCACCAGTCGTTGTGCTGAAAGATGTGGAGCTAATAACATAGCTGTCAGCGCCAGAACAACAACAGGTAATTTACGTGCCTTCAAAATATCTCGAAACACTTTTGAGCCTCCATTTTAGCGAAAGCAATCATTTCTATTAAAACGAATACAGCACCCCTATCACGATTTGCCTCGGGGCCGAATAAAAGTCCGGTCGGGTAAAAAATTCATTCAGGGTGTTTACGCCGCGCGGCGCTTGTTGAGCCCGGGTAAGTTCTAAGGTGTACCCGGCGCGGCCGGTGTCGCCAAACACTTCGATCTCGTTGGCCGTATCGAACAAGTTAAAAACTTTCAGGAAGATGGAAAAATTATGCTGATTCAAGGTCAAGTACTTGGTCAAATAAAGATCCACGTTGAAAAAGGCCGGGCGGTTGTCGCTGTTTTCCAGGCCGGTGCGCTGGTTTTGCAGCGAAGGTGTGTACGGTAACCCGGAGCCGAGCTGCCCGATGAAACTGGCGATGTAATTGCGCGGCTGCCCCAGGGTGACGGAGAAGTTGAGCGAATGTCGGCGATCCCAGTCCAGAGGCACGAGCTGCTTGTTGCTGGCGATGGGCGGTGAGGCTTGGGCTTTGTTGAAGTCGTCGTTGGGATCGGAGGCGTTGCCTTCCGCTACCTGGTATGTGTAGTCGATGTTGGCGCCAAATCCATTGCGGAGGCGGCGTTCGAGAGAAAAGGTCAAACCACGCACAGCGCCATAATCGCGGTTAATGTATTTGCCAAATTTTCTGAACTCGTTTTTTATGTGAATCTCATTGCTCAACAAATTGCGAATGTCTTTGTAGTAACCAGTGATGGTCATGCCGAGATTTTCCGCAATTTCTTGTTGTAAACCGATTTCATAAACCACGGTTTTCTGGGGATCTAAATCCGCGTTGCCGATGGTGTTTCCCACAAACTCAGGGAAATTGCCGGTCAGCGGAATCCGAAAATTCGGGTTTTTGTACAAAAATTCAAACGGCGGTATCTGAAAGAAATGCCCGTAAGATACGTGAATGGCGCCGCGATCAGAAATGGGGTAGGAGAGACCCACTCTCGGGCTGAACTGATACTTGGCGCTGGCCCGGGTAAATAAAGAATCGGGAAAGGGCGGATGCAGTTCATCCAGCGCCGCGATGTCGTCCGGATCGTTCAAGGTCTGACCATCGGGTTCAAAATAGTCAAAGCGTACGCCTAAATTGACGATCAGGTAATCTAATTCGATTTTGTCTTGAATATAGGCAGCGAATTGATAAGGATTGTTCTGATAAGTGTTGAAATCGAAACTGCCGGGTTCGGGCAGTTCCGGTTTAAATCCTGTAGAGGCATCCACCCGCACCTGAAAATCCTTGTACTGCAAATCGTGCAGCTTGTATTCGATGCCGGATTTGATTTGGTGGACGTTTGTGACCTGAGTAGTTAAGTCCGCTTTGGCGGTATAGGTCTGGGTTTTGTGCGAAAAATGCCAGTTTTCCGTGCCTCCCGAATAAAACGCGCTGCCGCCCACATCGCGTTTGCGGTCGGGGTTGACGTAACGGGGATCCAGGGGATTTTCAAACACATACTGATTGTATTTGGTGATAAACGCCGAACCCAGCAGATCCAGAAATGCCGACCCGCCGAACAGGTGCGTGTAACTGATGCTGCCGAGCAGACCGCGTTCAAAGCGTTTGTAATCGCCATCCGGGTTGAGCTGATACAGATGATTGTACTCGCGAAAGTCGCGTTTCTGAAAAAAACCGTGTAAAACGATGCCGCGGGATTTGCCGACTTTGATGGAAAGTTTGCCCTGCAAAGTCAACCGCTGGTTAAATTTCATGGGAACGAATTCTTTATCGCCGGTGGCGCCGATGTGCCACTCATTTGGGTCGTTGGCTGAAAAGTTGGAAGAGTCGGATGGATTGAATACGCGCTGACCGTAAATGTAGCCCTCGTCGTTGAAATATCTTCCCGAAAGCATAAATTTCAATAGATCGCCCAGTCCGGGAACCGGGCCGCTAAAACTCCCCTGCAGGTTGTACACATCCGTGGGGGCGAGGTGATCGAGATTTTTGAACAGGGATTTGCGATCGCTGATGTAGTCGCCGCTGTAGCCGGAAAGCTCCCCCGAGTAGTGACGGTCGGGTATTTTGGTGACCTGATTTACCACGCCGGACAGCGCTTCGCCGTATTCGGCGTTAAAGGTCCCGCTCAAAACCTGCACCTCTTCGATGGCATTGACTTCCGCTTGAATGGATTGATTGCCGGAAAAGACATCCACCACGGAAACCCCGTCGATCATGTATTTCACTTCGTTGCTGCGGCCGCCGCGAAAATGGCCGTTCACCACGCCAGCCTGTAGATTGACAACGGTGGCCACATCCTCGATGGGAAGCATGGAGATTTGCTCACCGCCGACTTTGGCCGTGGTAGAAGTGAGATCTTTTTGTACGATGGGTTTCTCCGCGCTAACAATAATCTCGGCCATGGCCACCGCTTCTTCCTGAAGCTCAAAATTGATGCGCGTGGTCAAATCGATGGAGACTTTCACGTTGTTGACCACATACGGCGAATAGCCGATGTAGGTGGCTTTGAGCTGGTAGGCGCCCGGAGGAATGTTTAAAATGTAGTAGTTGCCGTCCAGGTCCGTGGCGCCGCCCGATGTGGTGCCAACGATGATGACATTCACACCGATGAGCGGCTCTTTGGTGGCCGCGTCCACCACTTTGCCGGCGATTTTACCGGTGGTGCCCGAATAAGCGCGCACGGTTGTTAAAATGAGGAATACAATCGTGTAAAAAAATTGCCATATGGATCGTTTTGTAAGCATGTTCTGCACCTTTTTTAAAAACAGGGTGAGATTTTTGCGTTATATCAATCCTTCAGAATTGTTGTTAGCGCCTGACCAAAGATGGAAATCTTCATGCTGAGTTCCGAAGTAAATTCAGTAAAGCATGATGTAAAAACAAGAACTTATCACACTTCGTCTACGGCCTTCCAGTTAGCTCAGCTTGAACTTTTAAAAGCTCTTTTCGATTGATAT
>JBHHXN010000271.1:0-5105 GCA_046757025.1 bacterium | reverse complement strand
CAGCCATTTAGCTTAGTCAATTAAAACACCGAAAAACACTGAATAGCACCGAATGGCACTGAATTTGAGAACACTCTGATGCTCAGTAAATAGATGAATGATGCAATTTTTGCAAGTATCCTAAGCACAAAGTTACTCTTTTTATTAAATTTCAGGAGTTTCCTGTGGTTTTCAGTGTATCTCGGTGGTTAAATTCCCGAATTTAGCTTAAAAAACTGAAGACTGTTTGGAGTGCACGCTTTAGCGTGGTTCCCTGCCTCCCCAAGGCAAGCTGAAGCTTGGACTCCGAACCCTCCCCCCCTAAGAATCGCTCAATTTAGATTGAAGAATCTTGCTGGTTGTCGATATCTCGGTCTTGACTTTTTGGAAACACTCTTCTAAATTCTCGTTCTACATGATTTTCAGGCCGGCTGATTTAACAATACGCGGCGGCAAAATCAATCCGCAAATTGTTTACATCTGGAGGGAAAAATGAGGAAAGTACTGCTTTATTTATTCTGTTCAATTTTTGCAGGTATAACCGGATGCGCGACTCAACTATCTGTTAAACAGGTCATGGTTGACCCGCCTGAGTTAGCTGCCGGTGAAGACGCTAAAATTGTAGTTGTCTTCACCGGCCCGAAGAATAAAGTGGCGAGTGTCACCGCCACGGTACGTGAGAATCCTGAATTCACCTACACCCTTACTGATGACGGTACAAATGGCGATGAAAAAGCCAGGGACAATATTTGGACCGCACAGACAACCGTGCCGTATGAAGCTTTGGCGGGCACATATCACCTTGATATCCGTGCAATGGATAAAGATGGCAATGAAATCGTTGTCGAGGGTTTAACGGAACTGAGCACTGAAGTGACTGTCAAGTAAACACCTGACATTGATACAAACCGTTACAGGAGGGAATTAAGTCACCAAAAGAGTCTAACTTTTTTTGTTGACAACTTTCATTAGAATCATTTACTTTGAATTGACCTTTCAAAGCCCAATCTGCAAACGGAAATTGCCGGTATAATTTGGGGGTGGACGGAAAAGTAGCTACGAAAATCATGACATTAGCACCATAAACTTTCAGTTCCTATTCTGTCAAAAATCTTTTAAGGCGCTAAGCCTTTTCGTAGACAGTGTTGTGAAAAGGAAATCCGAAATCCTAAGCACGAAATTCTAAACCCCAAAAACAAAAGCAGAAATGACCAAAACGATAAGAGCCGAGATTGTTTTGAACATCTGTCAGGCGCGCCCGACTGATTTGAATTTTGAATTTCGGTATTGTTTCGGATTTCGATATTCGAATTTGGGCGCTTATATCGACAGAATTTTGTCGATGTTGGAGCACTAAGCGCCTGTCGTGATTTTGAGATTCGACGGATGTTAACGACTAGTTATGAATCAAGGCAGTTCCTAATTCGTGATTGACCGGAAACTCCTCCAAATGCTCAAGCAGGCGTCCCGCTTGCGTTCTAAGTGCCTGTTTTTACGTCAGGCGAGGACGCCTGACGGAGCAGTGGTTAGTCGTTTTCGGTCAGACACTAATTACTAACAAATCAGGAGTCAGGAAATGATTAAAGCCCGATTGTCCGTTATGATGTTCTTGGAATTCTTTGTGTGGGGGGCATGGTATACTTCTATCGCTGTATATATGAGTGAACATGGAATGGGTGATCTTACACACTGGCCCTACACAGTTAACCCAATAGCCGCAATTGTGGCACCATTTTTCCTTGGGCTGGTCGCTGACCGTTATTTCGCAACAGAAAAGGTGCTGGGACTATTGCACCTGTTTGGCGGTGTTTTTATGTTGATTGTGCCACAGGCCACGGGATCGCCTGTCCTGTTTATATCGTTGCTACTCCTCTACAATTTGTGTTACATGCCCACCATCGGACTCGCCAACTCAATATCCTTTCACAATATTGAGGATCAGGAACAACAGTTTCCGTTGATTCGAGTTTTTGGAACGATTGGCTGGATTGTGGCGGGTCTGGCAATCAGTTTCGGTCTCGGTCAGTTTGCGGCCGATTTGCCAGAAAAAACACCCCTACCGCTTTACCTGACAGGTGTTGCCAGCATCTTATTAGGACTTTATAGCTTTACTCTGCCACATACGCCACCGCCCGCTAAGGGTGAAAAGGTGTCCGTGCGCAGCATTATCGGTCTGGATGCCCTGCAACAGTTAGGCAGCCGTCCCTTTTATATCTTTCTGCTCAGTTCGTTCTTGATCTGCATTCCGCTTGCCGCCTATTACAATTTCACACAAATTTTTCTGGAAGCCGCCGGGTTTTCTAAAATTGCTGGCACACAGACTTTAGGACAGATGTCTGAAGTGGTCTTTATGTTATTGATGCCGTTTTTCTTTGTGCGACTCGGCGTGAAGCGGATGCTCCTGATCGGCATGTTTGCCTGGGTCTTACGTTATGTTTTGTTTGCAATTGGTGCGCCGGATACAGTGGTTTGGATGATTCTATCTGGCATACTTCTGCATGGCATTTGCTATGATTTCTTCTTCGTAACAGGTCAAATATATGTTGACAAAAAAGCCACTCCAGAAATTCGCGCACAAGCACAGGGGTTTCTGGTCTTGATCACTTATGGTGCTGGAATGCTGATCGGAGCTCAGGTCATAGGACGGCTTTTCAACAAGATGGTCACAGGTGAAGGCACAGAGGCGCTATCACAGTACCAAACATTTTGGACTATTCCCGCAGTATTCGCGGCCGCTGTCATGCTAATGTTTGCTTTTCTATTTAATGACAAACAATCTTCGACGGAAAGTGATCTGGGTTAAAGTGACCACGAACATTTCATCTAAGGAGAAACTATAGTGAAGCCTTTAAAAATAGGAATGGTTGGCGCTGGTTTTGTGGCAACCTTTCATGCTCGAGCCCTCATGCAGGTCAGAAGCGTGGAAATTGCCGGGATAACGAATCGAACGAAGTCACGGGCTGAGGAGCTTTCGAAGATGGTAAAGGAAAATGGACTGGGCGACGGAGTTATTTATTCCAGCATCACAGAGATGGCCAACCATGTCGATGTCATCGCCATCTATGCACCGAATTTTGTTCGGGTGGAGATGGTTGAGGAAATTGTGGATGCCGTTAAAAACGGAGCCGGAGTTATGGGGGTGATATGTGAAAAACCTTTGGCCCGCAACGTCAAAGAAGCAAGGCGCTTGGTGGAGCTCGCAAAGGGCGCAGAGCTCAAGACGGCTTACTTTGAAAACCAGATTTTCATGAAACCCGTTCGTATGCAATTAGAACAACTTGCGCCGCAGCAGAAAACCATGGGACCTCTGACCCTGACCCGATCCGCTGAAGAGCATGGCGGGCCGCATGAGTCGTGGTTCTGGGATCCCACGAAGCAGGGAGGTGGCGTTCTCAGCGATATGGGGTGTCACAGTATTGCAGTCGGGTGGTATCTCCTTAATCCAGTAGGAAAACCGGTAACGTTCATGAAACCAATATCTGTATCGGCAGAGTGCATGCTTCTCAAGTGGGGGTTGCCTGAGTGGCGTGCGAAGCTGCTTAAAGAACGCGGAGTGGACTACGCCAAAACACCCGCGGAGGATTTTGCAACCGGAATAGTCACCTATAAAAATCCCGAGACTGGCCAAATTGCCATAGCGCAATTTACCGATTCCTGGATGTTTGAAAAACAGGGTTTGCGCCTTTTTATGGATGGCATGGGACCGGGCTATGCATTCGAAGTAAATACCCTTAATTCTTCGCTGCAGATTTTTATTGGAGATGCTGCCGCCGAAGCCGTTGCTGACGCTGAAACAGCGTTGGAGAAATCGACGGCATCCCGTGGTCTGTTAGCAGTGCAGCATAATGAGCCTGACCTCTATGGCTATACAGACGAGAACGAGGATGCAGCCAGCGCGTTTCTTGCCGGTAAAGATGCTTCCCTGTCATGGGATTATGGATTTGAGATTACCAGGTTGGTGATGGCAGCCTATATGTCTGCCGAGCGTCAAAAGACTATCGACTTGACCGATGACACCATTCAGCAGGACCTTGAAACCTATGTGCCACTGATTCAACAGGGTAGAGGTGCAGAGGTGCTTTATCATAAATAATATTTTATCGTAACTATTCAGGCTATTAGCAGTTAGCTTTTGGCTATTAGCTACTGTTCCCCCTGAGCAGGATATCAGCTTTCATGTATTAAACAGTGGTATCAGAGGAAATAACAATGATGGTAATGGAATGCTTAAATAAAGAACAAAAGATGATCAACACTCTCATTAATAAACTAAAAGCCAATAGCCAATAGCCAAAGGCTGAATAGTTACGTTTTATTCTTAAAAATCAATACTACCATGAAAAATTTAATTTTTTCAGTTGGGTTATGTTTTCTATTTACCTATTGTCAGGGTGGCAAAATGCTGAAAAAGGAATCAGAGCCTGCTAAAAATTTTCTCACCGCTGAAGAACAGGCAGCGGGCTGGAAGCTTCTGTTCGACGGTAAAACCTTCAACGGCTGGCGCGGTTTCAGAAAGGACAAGGTGCCAAAAGGCTGGGAGATAACGAAACTGGGGGAATTGCATTTTAAGGGCAAGGGAGGAGGAGATATCATGACTGTGGAAGAGTTTGACGATTTCGAGCTTCGGCTTGAGTGGAAAATCTCTCCCCGCGGTAACAGCGGTATTTTCTTTCGTGTCTCAGAAAAGCGTCAATTTTCGTGGCAAACAGGTCCTGAAATGCAGGTGCTCGACAATACCGGTCACAAAGATGGGCGAAATCCACTAACCTCAGCGGGTTCTAATTATGCATTGCACGCTCCAACAAAAGATGTGACCCGGGAAGTCGGGCTTTACAATGAGGTCAAAATTGTTGTGGAAAGAAATCACGTAGAACACTGGTTGAACGGAGTCAAGATTGTAGAATATGAAATCGGAGACTCACAATGGCAAATGTTGGTAGCCAATAGCAAGTTTGGTAAACTCCCTGATTACGGGCGCTATCGCAGCGGTCACATTGTTCTGCAAGATCACGGCGATAAGGTGTGGTATCGTCATATCAAGATTCGCCCGCTTTGAGTTTAAACTTTAACTTGATTAATTCCTAATGCGGCGAAGCCGCAACCAAATAATTAAACCACGGATTTTC
>JBHHXN010000270.1:0-5161 GCA_046757025.1 bacterium | reverse complement strand
CCTCTTAATTAACAGTTGGTTTATGAATCACGTCACGAAGTGAGAAATGTTAATTCAAAGATAGGCTTAAAAAATCAAGCATTTAACTCCTTGGCAATTTCGACGGCTTTGGCCGCGTCGAAGCCGTATGCGTCCGCGCCGATATCTTGTGCATACTCTTTCGAAACCGGCGCCCCGCCCACAATGATTTTGATGGACTGGTGCAACCTGTTTTCCTGCAGCAGCTCCACCACCTTTTTCATCACCGGCATGGTGGTGGTGAGCAGCGCCGACATGCCGATGATCTTCGCTTGCGCAGTTTGTGCGGTCTCAACAAACTTTTCCGCCGGCACATCCTTGCCGAGATCGACAACCTCAAAGCCAGCTCCTTTCAACATAATCCCCACCAGGTTTTTTCCGATGTCATGCATATCGCCGCGCACCGTGCCGATCACGATTTTGCCAATACTCGGAATGCCTTCCTTGATGAGCAGCGGTTTCAACTGATCCATGCCGGCATACATGGCTTTGGCTGCCAGAAGCACATCGGGTAGAAATATTTTATGGTTGCGGAATTGCTCTCCGATGACGTCCATACCGGAGATGAGTCCCCGATCAAGAATTTCCTTAGGGGACAAATTTTGTGCGATGGCCTGTTGCGTCAAAGCGAACACTTTTTCATCATCGCCTTGCTGTAAACACGTTGAAATTTGCTGTAAAATGTCCATTTCATTCTCCTTGCCAGATTTTGCTTATTATCTGCAACAACCCGCATATTAATTTTTTTCCAATTGAATCTACAAATTTACACATTATCGTGTACAACTTTTAACCACATTAATTGACCAAATTAAACAACCACCAAAGTTTTCATGCGCTTGCGACAGGTTAGCGTGGTGCAATCATCGCAAAAGGGAAAAATATTTTCGAAGATATGAATTTCCTTCTTGCCGGCCACCAGCACGCCCGAAACAGATTTTAACGGCGTCATCAAACAGCTTTCGTTGAGCGTAATCCCGATTTGCTCGGGTTTTAAGTTTTGAAACAGTTTTTTCTGAGCCGTTATGTGCCAGCCACAGTACCCGGGACTGTAACTCAAAACAATATCGTCTTCTGTGGCCAGTTGTCGGTTTCGAAGATCACGGTAAAAATTACTCTCCAGAACTTCCACGGTTTTATCTGCCGCGATGGAAGCCACGGAATCGAGCATGGCGCCCATGGCAAAATCGTTTTTACGGAAAAGCTCCGCGATTTTGCGGCTGACTTCGCTACCAATGGTCAACGCATAAAGCGCCAGGTTTTCAGCCAATGGGTAAATATTCACCAGCGGGGTTGCCACGGCATTTTCACCTTCGCCGGCATAAATGGCTGCAAATTCATCCGGCGTGAGCTCAAACACCAAACCCACCGGCCTGGCTCGGTTGATGAACAAACTCACAGCGTGATCGTAGAGATCCAGAATCCGTTGGTTGACCTCGGCATGTCGGGAGATGCCCTGATGCTGAAACACAAACTCTTGTTCCGGTAAAATATCCCGGATGTTGAAATGTACTACTCGACTCATTGCGGTCTCTCGGGTAAGGTGCTCTGTCCACAACGGCGGGCTTCGTGCTCCATGAGCTTGATCAATTCTTTCTTTTTATCATCGGCTAATTCGGTCGGAGTGTAATTGTCCAGGTGCTTTTCCACCTCCTGGTGGGCCCGCGCGGCCAGCGTTTGAGCGCCCTCCTCCTGCCAGCGGGCGCGATTTGCCCGGTCCATGACCGCCCCCGGGAAAAAATGCTCCTGCTTTAAATATCGACGCGTATGATTGGAAATAAGCAAATGCTGTTCTTGCAGCATCTCCTGAAAAAGCGGCAGCGCCGGAAAATCCTCTCTCGGTTCGATGCCTTCGATCAAACGCAAGGTCATGCCGCAAATTTCATTGTCCACTACCAGCTTTTCCAGAGACTGACAGCTTTCAAAATCGAGCATACCGGGTCCCGAGACGTTGTTGATGCCAGCCAGCGCCGCCAGGGTGGCGCCCATTCCGCTCTCCACGCCCGCCTGCGTATCCAGCAGTTTGGCGTCGCTGAGAGAAATATACGCCTGGGTGGGTAGGCCCAGGTGTTTGCCGATTTCATTGTAGGCACAATCGATCATCATGGTTTCCACGGCGCCCATGGGGGTGGTTTCGTAGCGCACGTCGAAAATGGCCGGCGAACCGCCATATAGCATGGGCGCTCCGGGTTGGGTTAGCTGACTGATCACCACCCCGCTCAGAGTTTCGGCGGTGTGCTGAATGAGCGTGCCCGTCAAAGTCACTGGCGCCATGAAGCCCGAAAGCGGCATAGAAATAAATTCCACCGGAATACCGAATTGCGCGCAATCCACGACATTCTGCGAAGTGACGTCGCTCCATTTTAAGGGCGAAGTCGGACAGCAGGAAAACACCGTGAGCGGTTTCTGCTTCATCGCCGCGTCGCTACCCCGAACCGCCACCTGCAAATCCTTCATAATGTTAAATGCATCAATAGTGAAAGTCCCGGTGACGACCGGTTTGGTGCCATACAGCAGACTCAAAAAAAGGCGGTAGCTGTCGGAGATTTGCTCGTGCACATCGGCCGGAATTAAGGCCGTACTCTGGGAGGCGATGTACTCGAGCTGACTCATCACCTTCACATAATTAATGTAGTCTTCGGTTGTGGGTTTGCGCATCTTTTGAGTTTCATAATCCAGGATATTTAACGCAGCCGAACCGGGCGTAAAATACACGTTAAAGCCGGAAAAATCGTGCGTTTCTTCGCCAAAAACATCGAACAGCTTAAATGAGCTTGGCGCTGAGCTGAGGGCCTTTTGAATTATCTCCTCTGTCAGCACCGCTCTCATGGCTTGCATATCAACTTGCGCTCCATGGTCCGAAAGGATGTGTAACACCGATGGGTTGTGAATTTCAACCCCCAATTTGCCGAGGATATGAATCGCTTCCGCAACAATTTGCTCGATCAGGTTTTCACTTAAAAAGGATAATTTCGGTCGCATTTAAATCTCCGTGTAAGTGGTATTCAGTGATATCAATTTAACAGTTACAATATGGTCATGTCTGATTAGTTCAGACTTTATGCTAATCAAATCTATGAGTACAACAAGTGCCTGTTAGATGGTTATCAAAATAAAATTGACCTGGAGACGGGTTATTTACAGACTGATCCATGGTGAGGAGAATTAAACCGGGCCACATTTAATTCTCTCGCATACAAATATTATAAATATAGAAAAACTTGTTATTTAATTCAAGCAGAATTTCAAGTTAAAGGTTAAACGAATTTGTCACTTTTGGTGGAGTAGTTCATACCTCGACCTCCAGACAGTGTACATACAGTTCCATACTTGTCTATGAACGATCCCGCTAAACGAATTGGCGTCAAAAAGTTGACAGGATAACAGGATCTTCAGGATTAACCAGATTAAAACTGTATCACGATTAACTTGCTGTTAATCAGGACAATAACTCACTTATTCATTTTAAACAATTAGATTTAGAATAATCAAAAATAATCTAAAAAATTTATAAAAATATTTTTCACATCGCTGAACTGATTGCATAAAAAATGCTAAACCCAATCAAAATATGATTACTTTTAACGCACTGAAAATGAATATCTTATGAATCCTGTTTTATCCTGCAATCCCGTCAAAACTTATGATTTACAGGATGTTCAGTGAACCTCAAGTTGATGCGAATTCGCTAAACGGGAGCAGTGAAGAATCTATTTCTAAATAATTTACGATATTATAGGAGATTCTTCGCTTCGCTCAGAATGACATCGCACTTCATAATTTCATTTATTCAAACAATTTGATCGCACCGTATGCAGTAAACTTACTTTTATTGTAAGCTTTATGGGAAGTCCCGAAGAAAATTCGGGGAACCATAATTTGGCTAAAAACTCTCCACCATAACCGACAGACTGCACAAAACACCTATATAATTAATTAAGACTCAACTCGCGCTTGCACAACTTCCTTTGTAGTTGCGATAGCAGGTTTTTTCTTCAGAAGAAATAATTTTGCCAGACTGCAAAGTGCGAATAAAATTCCGAAAACCGTCACAATAGACGATCCGGCTGGAAAATCGAAAGTAAAGGAAAAATACAGTCCGAACAAACTGACGACTACCGCAAATACCGGCGCCAGAATGGCCACTGCCAGTTCACTTCTTGTAATTAAAATGGCCGCAACCGGTGGAATGACCAGATAAGAAAACACGGGGATAACGCCTCCTGCACGCACAGCAAAAACGATAGCCAGTCCGATAGACAAATAAAAGAAAAAATTCCAGAATCGGAAGGAGAGATCTTTTTGCGGTTGCCCTTTCTGAAAGGCCCTGGTCACTCCAAAAACCTTGCGATAGAATATCAGATGTAAAATACCAAGGATGGTGAAAATCACCCCCATGGTAATCAACTCGCTGGTTGCAATGGCAAGGATATTGCCGAAAAGCACCTCGGAAATGTCGGCTTCTCCGTGCGGGGTTTTAGAGATCAGTAGCACGGTTATGGCTGAAGTCACCGCATAGATGATTCCGATGATCGCTTCCTGTTTGAGTCTTTTATCGTGGATATGTATTAATGAAAGAAGCACCGCGCCCAGGAGGGTAAAAGTAATCGATATCGGCAGCACCGCGGCGCCGATAAACGCGGCTACGGCCACCCCCAGGGACGAAATCTGACCCAGGGCCAAATCCACAAACACGATACCCCGACCCACCACATGAATCCCCAAATACGCCAGCAACAGACCCATGATCGAGCACGCTATGAACGCTTGCAGCATGAACGACAATTGGAACATTTCTATCATTTCACTCTCCTAACCCGGACGTGCCGGAACCAATTTTGTGCAATAAATTTCCGCTTTAATAAAATCCCACATCACAATTTACAACACCAAAGTCGATGAATCCTTGGGATTATCGAAATGGGATATTGGAATTTATTTATCATTTGAGCATGGCGATTTACGATTTCTTTGATGACCTTCTGGCTAAACTTTGTCCATCTCTGGCGCTAAGCACCTAAGCCGAACCAGCCGGAACCAAAGAGTAAAATTTTAAGACTCTGAATCGGAATTAACACAGAAAAACAATTCATAAAAATCTAACTTCAGTGAGATTTCTGTTTCTGTGTCCTTTATTTATTTT
>JBHHXN010000269.1:0-5306 GCA_046757025.1 bacterium | reverse complement strand
GGATTGGGAATTGGACTGGGAGCTACGGTTTACCTGATCGGCCTAAATTCGATCGGAAAGTTATTCACTGGTCTTGGTGAGTTCGGAAAAGTCTTTTCGGAGCTGCTGTCTACCATAAGCAACTACTTTGCCGGAATCAATTTGAATTTTGGGTTGCTTGGTCTGGCAGCGCTCGCTTTGATTTTTATGGTCTTTATCGACTACTTTGTTTTCCAATCAAAACAGAGAGCCGTATCGCTTTTTAAATAGCACTTCGTAGGGAGCGGTCGCGACCGTTCCCTACCTTAGGTTCATAACAAAACCTGCCCGATCAACAACCTACCTACCCAATAAAAGAAATACCATGCCTACAGCCCATTCCAGAACTCGCTGTTTGATTCAGGTAGAGAAAATCGAGCCAATTTGACCACCGATGATGACTCCCGCCACAGTGAAGACAATCAGACAAGCATCGTGTTTAATGTTTCGCCGCTGTATTGAACAAATTTAAAAAAATGTCCGGTAGAGGCTACGTAAGTCAGTCGAAATGTTGAGAGCAAAAATAAAGAAAAGTGAAAAAAAGGCTGCCCCTGCCACTCCAGAAGCCATAGCAATTGTAGCGAAAAGTACAGAGCTTGGGAAAACAAACCAGTACTCAAACGTCATGAAATCGCCTGTTCGATATGCCTGATACCCTCAATCACGTTTTTGCGAAAATGAAAACGAATGACTTTTCGGCCTGCATCCAGGAGCGCCTTCCGATCGCCGAGCGCCTGCGCCATTTTAAGGACACCAAAAGTCATACTTGATTTAGCGTCGCCGGGATTGTCCGGGATTTTTGCATCCTGTGGAGAATCAGCGGTCAGTTGAATGAAAAGCCCGTTGCCGGCATCACCTTTGTGCAGTTGACCTGTCGAATGTAAAAATCGCGGGCCGTAACCAACTGTGGTTGCGAGTTTGAAAACATCGCGGATTTTGAGCTGTAAAGATTTTAAGGCTTGCTCGGTTTCAGGAGTTGGTTGCACGTACGCCTGAATCGCCACATAGCTGCGGGGCGCGCTTTGACCGCTACTGGTATTTGCAAAAGCAAAAAAGATGCTCAGCGCTTCATTTAGATCAGAGACATGAATATCGGTGTAGATATCAATATCGTTGGTAATGAAGGCGGGTTTTAACTCAGGCAGCTGACCCCTATCATAGTACTCGCTAACCATTTGCCGAGCCAGAACTTTTGCCGACTCTACATTGGGCTGATCAAACGGATTGATTTTCAAAAAATGACTGGCAACAACAGTGGCGAATTCCCACCGAAACAGTTCTCCACCCAGATCATAAAGGTCATTCAGATCGAGCTGAACCACCGGAAACCGGGCGTCTCTTAAGGCCTGAACTTTGTCATCATAAGTTGAATCGCCGGCGAGTCTCATATAAACAAAAAGCCGGTCCGGAGCATAATCCTCAGGCGATCCAACTTGCTCACCATCCACAGGCAAAATTCCTTTACCTTCTTTACCTGTACTTTCTGCGATGAGCTGCTCTGCCCATAAACCAAAGTGCTTAATTTGCGGTGAGGCGATCAAAGTGAGTTTATCCCGCCCGGCCAGGGCCAGTTCACCCATAATTGTCCCGAACAAGGCTCCGGAATTGTCCGCGTCGATTACTGAGTTGGAGCTACTACAATTTTCCGCCATTTTAACGGCGCGCTCCAGAAACAATCGAACATCCATTCCAATAAGAGCCGCTGGAACTAAACCGAAAAATGAAAGCGCGGAAAAGCGGCCGCCGATGTTCGGGTCGTTGAGAAAGGTCGTGCGGAAGTTCAATTCCTTGGCGATTTTTTCAAGGGAGCTGCCTGCATCTGTGATCGCGGTAAAATGTCTTCCTACCTGATTTTTCCCAACAGAATCAGCAACCCAATTATAAAAATATTTAAATAAGGACAGGGTCTCCACGGTGCCGCCGGACTTCGTTGAAACGATAAAAAGCGTTTTCGCCGGATCCAGTTTTTCTGAAAATTGCAAAACCACTCCCGGGTCTGTGCCGTCTAAAACCGCTAAATCCAAATAGCCATCTCTAACCCCAAAAGTAAATCGAAAAACCTCCGGGGCCAAACTCGAGCCGCCCATACCCAAAAGCAAAGCCGTAGTGTAGCCTGCGTATTGAACTTCTTTGACAAAAGCTTCAATGTCGACGATATTCCTCATCATCACCTTCGGACTATCAAGCCAGCCCAATCGATTGGTAATCTCGGTCGGTTCTGATTTCCAGACCGTGTGGTCGTGGGACCAGATTCGCTTAATGATTTGATTCTTTTTGAGTTCGATTAAAGCTGCTGCTACTCTCTCTTCAAAGGTTCCAACAGCGGCTTCAAAGCCAACTTGTTCAGAAAAAAGTCGTTGTCGCTCTAAGGTGTTGCTCATAATTACTTCCCTGCAAGTCTCTTTGCTCTGTCAACTACATTTTCGACCGTAAGTCCGTACTGCTTAAACATATCCTGCCAGGGCGCACTGGCGCCAAATTTCGTAATTCCAATGACGTCGCCGGCCTCTCCAACCCAATCTGGCCAACCAAAAGGTGAGCCGGCTTCAACGGCCAGACGTTTTCTAATCTTCGGAGGCAAAACTTCATCACGATATTCTTGAGGCTGCTCCTGAAATAGCTCCCAACTTGGCATACTTACCACACGCGCATCGATGCCTTTTTCCGAGAGCTTTGCTTGCGCCTCTAAGACAAGCTGAACTTCCGACCCACTGGCAATGAGCAAAATATCTGGAAAGTTGCCTTTTTCTTTCGAGAGAATATAAGCGCCTTTCAAAACTCCTTCCGGACTTGCTACATCAGTCCGATCAAAAATCGGTACTTTTTGCCGCGTCAGCACCAACATCGTCGGGCCGTCTTTTCGCCTTAAAGCTGCCCGCCAGGCGTAAGCCGCCTCGTTGGCGTCCGCAGGACGAATCAAGCAGAAGTTCGGCATCGTCCGTAACGAAGCAAGATGTTCTATCGGCTGGTGTGTCGGACCATCCTCGCCAAGACCGATGGAGTCGTGGGTCATGACGTAAATAACCGGCAGGCCCATCAAAGCGGCCAGCCGAATCGATGGCCGTGCGTAGTCGGTGAAGACAAAAAATGTTCCGACAAACGGGCGCACCCCGCCGTGCAGAACCATTCCTGAAGAACACCCGCACATGGCATGCTCGCGCACACCCCAGGCAATGTTGCGATTTTCATAGCGTCCTCTGGCAAAGTAGCCAGAGTTTTTTATCAAGGTGTTGTTTGAAGGCGCCAGATCCGCGCTGCCACCCATTATCCAGGGAATTTTGTCCGCGAAGGCGTTGATAATTTTACCGGAGGCCGAGCGAGTCGCTAACGGACCATCGGAAGATTGAAACTGCGGAATATCAGCGTCCCAGCCATCCTGCAATTCACCTTTTAAAGCTGATTCAAATTCTGCAGCTAATTCCGGAAATTCATTTTTATAGGCAGTGAATCGGTCACTCCAGTCTTTTTCTGAACCCTCACCCCTTTTTGACTGATCCATGTGCTTTGAGACTTCTTCCGGCACCAGAAACCTCTTGTCTGCCGGCCAGGCGTAAGCTCTCTTGGTGAGCTTAATCTCATCTTCCCCCAAAGGCGAGCCGTGGATTTCCGGAGTGTCCTGCTTATTGGGAGAGCCAAAGCCGATATGCGAACGCACAATAATCAGCGAAGGTTTTTCCTTCACTTTTTGAGCGTCTAAAAAAGTTTTCTCAAGCGCTTCTAAATCATTCGCCTTCTCTCCCAGATCCTGAACATGCCAGTGGTACCCTTCGAACCGGCGTTTTGCATCATCTGAGTAGGTGATTTCGGTGGAGCCTTCGATGCTGATGTGATTGTCATCGTAGAGACAAATAAGCTTCCCAAGTCCAAAATGACCGGCGAGTGAAGCAGCTTCATGGGAGGCGCCTTCCATTAAATCACCGTCGCTACAAAAGGCATATGTATAGTGATTGACGATTTCGTGACCCGGCCGATTAAACACCGCAGCGAGGTGCGCCTCTGCCATCGCCATCCCAACCGCATTCATGATTCCTTGGCCAAGCGGACCGGTTGTAGTCTCCACCCCAGGCGTCAAGTGTACTTCTGGGTGCCCGGGAGTGAGGCTCCCCCATTGACGAAAATTTTTTATTTCATCGAGCGATAAATCGTAACCGGTCAGATGCAGTATTGAGTAGATGAGCATCGAGGCGTGACCGCACGAAAGCACAAACCGATCCCGGTCAAACCACTTTGGGTTACGGGGATTATGCTTCAAAACCTGCGTCCACAGGACATACGCCGCAGGGGCCAGGGCCATTGGCGCGCCCGGATGACCGGAATTGGCCTTTTGAATCGCGTCGATGGCCAGGGTGCGGATGGTGTTAATGCAAAGTTGATCAAGCTCATTGTTTTTTGGGTTCATTTCCTCCCTTTCCTTCCGGTAAAAAGTCCTCAGTGGTTAGCCAAAGCTCCTCTATTCTGTAAAGGTGAAAATGTTCGTGCATCAGGATATGTCGAAACATAATCTGGGGCGTGTATTTAGTGTATTCGGGGTGAACGGCCTCTTTGAGCCAAAAACACTCATCCACGTCCTGGACCAATTCCAGTAAGTCGTTCCGATCCTCGCGAAATTTCTCCAGGGCGGTTTCCAAATTCATATCGATCAAGTGCGATGTTAAAACGGTTTTCCCGGGGATGTATGGGCTAAACTCAGGATGCTCTTCTCGCAGAAATGTCTTGCACCGCTCGATGAGCATTGGCTGCACATCCACAATGTGACACGCGTGCTCATGAATCGACCATTTGCCCGGAACGCGGCGGACTTTTAGCATCTCACCTGGGATTGACTTAACAAGACTTTCCAGGATGCTTGGGGTTCTCTTTAAGGAATCGAGGATGTCGTTGAGATCATTCATTTGGCAACGTTATTGTGTTAGAAGGTTTGGTTTAAACCATCAATACTGACAAAGGATCAATTTCAATCGTCCAATGATCTTCCGCGTTGGATATCCGCAGCTAATTTAATAAGTGGATCTATTCTTCAAGCATATCATCGATCTGCTTTTCGAGTTAGGATAACACTCCGGTTCATGCGCGGCGGGACTTCAACGCACGAAACTTGCCGCAAAGAAAAGACTTTGAAAATGCACAAAACTAACCTAGATCGCCAGAGTCCCACCGTTGCTGTGCGAGCGGTCGTTATATGCATCTATTTGAATTTGGAAAAATACGCATCAATTTCTGGTCTTAGTTCGATACCTGCTCTTTCAAAACAATTCAATAACTCTGAATAGACACCATCATTCCCCAAA
>JBHHXN010000268.1:0-5334 GCA_046757025.1 bacterium | reverse complement strand
CGCAGCTTTGCTGGACGCGGACCTGTCGTTCGACAACATCGATGCCATTGTGCTGACCAATATGGAATTGTTCGAAGGCCGCGCCCTGCCGGAAGTATGGTGCGGCGAATTCGCTGGCGGTGCCGGCAAACCCGTCATGAAAGTGGCCACCGGTGGCACTTCTGGGACATCGGGTGCCATCGCCGGCCTGCTACAGGCAGCATCGGGCGTCTTCGACACGGTGTTGGTCGTCGGGTGGGAAAAACACTCCGAAGGCTCCACGCAGACCGGCATGTCCCTCACGGACCCGGCCTGGGACCGACACATCGCGTCAGGCGCTATCGGTAACTTTGCGCTTTCGATCTCGCAATACGTCGCTGGCCGTAACGTGACTCCGGAACAGGCGGCACTGGTTGCGGTGAAAGCGCGGCGCAACGGCGCCTTAAATCCGCATGCGCATCTTAAAGACCCGGACATTACTGTGGAAAAGGTGCTCGCCTCACCCATGCTGGCCGAGCCGATACATCTGCTGGATATGTGTCCGCAATCCGATGGCGCGGCGGCGCTGGTGATTGCTGCTGGCGACCTGGTTGAACGTTATAAAAACCCTGCTTGGTTCGTAGCTACGGCATCTAGACATGACCAACCCTATTTCGGCGACCTGCATCAGCGATTGCTGAAGATGCGCACCTTGCGCGACGCGGCTGCGGAGGTTTACAGAAAGGCAGGCATCCAGGAGCCCCTGCGGGAACTGGATGTGGCAGAAATCTACGAGCCGGTTTCATACGCCGAACTCGCCTGGTACGAGGCGCTGGGCTTTTGTGAAGATGGCCAGGCGGGCACACTGATCGAAAGCGGCGCGACCCAACTCGGCAGCATCCTGCCGGTTAATCCCTCGGGCGGCGTTCTGTGCGCCAATCCGGTGGGCGCAACCGGCGTGATTCGCGTGGCCGAAGCCGCCAAACAGTTGCATCAAAAAGCCGGTGATTACCAGGTTGACGGGGCTAATCTGGCTCTGGTTACTGGCTACGGGGTTTATGCCTGGAGTGATGTGCTGATTTTTTCGGGAGAGAAACCGTAAACGATTGCAGCCAATGGAATTTTTCGATCCGGTGGAAATTTTTGAGTGTTTGAGCTTCGAATGAGCACGAAACCGAACTCAGTGTCTAACGAATATCTCTATTCAGAGATCACCATGGACCTCACCTGGCGGGTGGAGCCGGGTCAGATCATGGCGACTTTCTTCGAACGGCTGCGGCGAGAAAAGACACTGTGCGGCATCCGCTGTCCCAGTTGCAAACGCGTGTACCTGCCGCCCCGCCCGCTGTGCGGCAACTGCTGGGGGGAAATGAATGAGTGGGTAGCGTTGGGTCACACTGGTACTCTGGTAGCTAAGACCGTTTGCCATTACAAGATTCTCAATTCCGAAACCGGGCAGCCGCGTAAAACCCCTTTTGTTTTGGGGCTCATTCGATTGGACGGCGCCGATACCACTCTGAATCACTTTATCGAGGCTGATGACCCTGCGCAGGTTGAGATTGGCGACCGGGTGCAGATCGTTTTTCGCGATGAATTGCAAGGCAATATTGGCGACATCCGGCACTTCAAGTGGTTAGGCGATCATAAGTACCAAGGCAAAATAATTTAATGGCAAAATGATTAAAGTCAAAATAATTTGTTATTATTTTGACTTTAAAAAACTTTGCCTAAAGAGCAAGAATTTCAGAGTTTAGCGCCCAACAGAAAATCATTTTGCCCGAAATAGTTTTGCCTTTTAGAATGATTTATTGAAATACAAAAAGCATGCGTCTATGGCCACAGATCATCATATAATCTCGACGGTTAAATTGCCGTTTCAATATGCTGTCGGCGCGACAGCGAGCCGGTTCTTCAAGGCCTTGCGCGATGAAAGACGCATTTACGGCACCCGGTGCGAGCGCTGCCAGAAGGTGTGGGTACCGGCCCGCTCCTTTTGCAGCGAATGTAAGATAAAAATCGATACATGGATTGCTCTCCCTGCCACCGGCACGTTGGTGGGATGGACTGGAAACATGAGGAGCGGTGCACCCCTCATCGCACTGATTCGTCTTGAAGGCGCCGATTCGCTGTTCGTGCACTGTCTTGGAGACCATACACAAGCACATCTTAAGGAAGGACAGCCGGTGGCTGCCGTCTGGCGCGAACAGCGGAAAGGCTCTATTTTGGATATTATCTATTTTAAACCGGAGTAGAAGCAGATTAACGGAGTAAAATTTTGTCGAAGTGCACTTACTAAGCGCCTGAGAAATCCGTTGGGTTCTTCTATCCGTTGGGAATAAGAAACTTGTCAGAAATTGAGGAGTCAATCATGATTTCTAAAAAGGTGGAGGATTTCAGAAAAAAATTTCGCCAGGAGCATCTATCGCCTCGCTACTCCGGACCCTTACATTTGAGCCTTCTCATTATTATGTCTCTGCTCATTATTGTGTGTGCGCTGGCCATGCTGGATAACGTCAGCGCCTGGGAGTTGCTAACCATACCGGCTACGTTTTTGTACGCCAACCTGGTGGAATACATCGGACACAAGGGCCCGATGCACAAGAAAACCCGCCTTCTTGCGATGATCTATCAGCGCCACACTGTCGAGCATCACCAGTTCTTTACCGAGCAGGCCACCACCTGCGAGAGCACGCACGACTACAAAGCGATTTTGTTCTCGCCACTCATGCTGATTTTTTTCTTCGGCTTGTTTGCCGTTCCGGTGGGGTTGCTGCTCTATTTCCTTGTTTCGCCCAATGTCGCGTTCCTGTTCGTGGCTTCGGCGATGGCCTATTATTTAAATTACGATTTGCTGCACCTTTGCTATCATCTCAGTGAAGATTCCTGGGTGGGACGGCTGCCGTTTATGGGCGTCTTGCGAAATCATCACACCGTGCACCACAATCAAAAATTGATGAATAAGTACAATTTCAATATCACTTATCCTATTTTCGATCACCTGTTCGGGACGGTTTTTGAAGAGAAAAAGCATGAAAGTTAGAATGAATGGCGTAAATGAGAGAATGCAAATTCGCCGGTTGTTGATGGTTTTTTTCAGCCTGGCGTTGGCAATCCTTCTGGCTGGCTGCGTTCAGCCAACACCGGATAAAACTGAAATCCTCTGGGATACCTGGGGCGTCCCGCATATTTATGGAAAAACGACCGAGGATCTGTTTTATGCCTACGGCTGGGCACAGATGCACAATCACGGCAATTTGCTTCTGCGGTTATACGGCCAGGCACGCGGACGGGCGGCGGAGTACTGGGGAAGTTCCTACCTCGAATCCGATCGCCATGTCCACACCATGGGCGTTCCGGCGCGCAGCCTGGAATGGTATGAAGCGCAATCGCCGGATTTCCGAGCTTACCTCGACGCCTTTGTTAGGGGTATAAATGAGTATGCCGCCGCCCACGGCGATCTCATCGCTGATTCGGTCGAGGTTGTTTTACCGGTCACAGCAGCGGATGTGCTGGCGCACAACCAACGCACGATTCATTTCACTTTTGTTGCTGGTGGAATGATGCAGGGCCTGAAACAATGGCATTCGCTGGGCTCCAATGGCTGGGCAATTGCTCCGGCGCGATCTGCAAACGGCCACGCCATGTTGGTGCAGAATCCGCACCTGCCCTGGTCTGATCTGTTTCTTTTTAATGAAGCCCAATTAACAGCTCCTGGGGTCAACTGTTACGGGGCAACACTCGTCGGCCTGCCTACCCTGGCGATTTCTTTCAATGACCATCTCGGCTGGACGCACACTGTGAATACAATTGACGGAATGGATTTGTATGAACTGAGCTTGAAGGAGGGCGGGTATGTCTGGGATGATAGCGTCAGGGCATTTGAAACGGAAACGGTTATGCTTAAAGTCAAACAAGCTGGCGGAGGCCTGCACGAGCAACCTTTGCTGGTACGCCGCTCGATTCATGGACCTGTGGTTGGAGAAAAGAACGGAAAAGCGGTGGCGGTTCGGCTCGTCGGGTTGGGGCAGCCCCATCTACTCGAACAATGGTGGCAGATGCAAATTGCGTCGAATATAACCGAGTTCGAGGCCGCGCTCAAACGGCTGCAAATTCCGATGTTCAATGTGGTCTACGCCGATCGAGACGGCCATATTCTGTACCTGTTTGGCGGCCGTGTCCCGAAACGTCCCACTGGCGACTGGGATTACTGGCAGGGAATGATTCCTGGCAACACCTCAAAGACATTGTGGACCGAGACCCATCCCTATTCCGAGCTGCCTCGCTTCGTCGATCCGGCGACCGGCTGGATACAGAATGCCAATGACCCGCCCTGGTACTCGACCTTCCCACAAGTTCTGAATGCCGATGACTTTCCATCGTATATGGCTCCCCGCGGGATGGGCTTCCGGCCGCAACGCTCAGCCAGCATGCTCACCGAAGACGATGAGATCACGTTTGATGAACTGGTTCAATATAAACTTTCCACCAGAATGGAATTGGCTGACAGGCTGCTGGATGATCTTATTCCTGCTGCGCGAAAGTTCGGGGGCTCGTTGGCGAAGCAGGCGGCTGACGTGTTGGAAGCCTGGGATCGTCAAGCGGACACCGATAGCCACGGCGCTGTTTTGTTTGCTGCCTGGTACCGGGAGGCCGACGCATCAGTTTTTGCCGTTCCGTGGCGTGAGGATGCCCCTCGGACGACTCCCGACGGATTGGCCGATCCGGAATCGGCGGTTGCTGCCCTGGAGAAAGCTGCGGCAATGCTCAAAAAAGCCTACGGGGTTGTGGATGTGCCCTGGGGAGAGGTGTTCCGGCTTCGCTATGCCGGCAAAGACCTTCCGGCTAACGGCGCTAGCGGCGAACTAGGTGTTTTTCGCGTGCTGCGTTTTATGCCCGATACGGATGGAAAATTCCGGCAAGTACATGGCGACAGCTACGTTTCTATAGTTGAATTTTCCGATCCTGTACGCGCCAGAGTTCTGTTGAGTTATGGCAACGCCACACAACCGCACTCGCCGCATGTCGGCGATCAACTCGAGCTGTTTTCGAAAAAAGAGCTCCGTCCGGTGTGGCGGACGCGGGAAGAAATCGAGGCGCACCTGGAACAGCGGGAAGTATTCTAAAGGGAATAAGTCATGAGCATATTACGTGAGCAGCGTGGCCGGATCACCATTTTCACCATCAATCGCCCGCAAGTGAAAAACGCGCTGGATATCGAGACCAGTGACGAGCTGGCGCGGCATTTTCAGGCGTTTCGCGATGATCCCGAAAGCTGGGTGGCAATACTTACCGGGGCTGGTGAAGACGCATTTTGCGCCGGCGCAGATTTGAAGAAAATCGGGGAATATTATGCCAGCATGACGCCTCTGGAACGAC
>JBHHXN010000267.1:0-5386 GCA_046757025.1 bacterium | reverse complement strand
TTAGAACTTTTTGCTTGATTCTTGTGCGGTAATTTCTAAACTTTTATTGGTTTGTTTTTCTAGAGCCTCTACTCGCTTCTCCGGAACGTCCCCAGGTATCAGTTGGTATCTTCGCCCATGCAATTAGGACGATTTTTCATATACCCGGCTATTCGTTAAGGAAATGACACCTCTTCAGAATCTGAGCGAAAAAAAGATTTAATGACCACAAAAACTACGCTAGGATTACGCCGCGCCATCGGCCTTCCACAGGCAACAGCATTGGTCGTAGGAACGATAATTGGCTCTTCAATTTTTGTTCAGCCATCCGTCGTTACACGCCTGGTGCCTTCAGTGTCCGGGATTATCCTGGTCTGGCTGGCTTCAGGGATATTAACGCTTTTCGGAGCTCTGGTTTGTGCTGAATTGGCATCTATCTTTACTCAATCAGGCGGCGTCTATATTTATCTGAAAGAAGCCTTTTCACCAGCTTTGGGGTTTCTGTGGGGTTGGGCAATGTTCTGGGTGATGCATTCGGGCATCATTGCAGCGGGCTCGGTAATCTTTGCGCGATATGTCGCATATTTCTATCCATTGAGCAATATTGGTATAAAAACCGTTGCAATTGGATGTATTTTACTTTTGTCTGCGGTAAATTATCTCGGCGTAAAACCCGGGAGCTTATTACAAACAAGCGTGACTCTCGGAAAAATGTTAGCAATCTTTTTAATTATTATTCTTGGATTTGCGGTGGGATCGAGGCTGCCGGAGCATTTTGCAGGGGGTCAATTTTCGGACACAACCATTTCCGTTAAAAATTTTTTGCTTGCAATGGTTGCGGGGCTGTTCACATTTGGCGGCTGGCACATGGTTACCTATAATTCCGAGGAAACTATCGCGCCAAGAAAGACCATACCGCGAGGGCTGATCCTGGGAACAATTGTCGTTACATTTTGCTATATTGCAATGAATGCGGTTTACATGTATGTCTTGCCTCTGGATGTTGTGGCCTCTTCCTCTAAAATTGCCGCTGATGCCGCAGACGTTCTGGTCGGATTTGGCGGCGGCGCGTTCATGTCTGGATTGGTGGTGTTTTCGACGTTTGGAGCTCTCAGTGGAATCATTTTATCCGGACCGCGGGTGTATTATTCCATGGCCCAGGATGGCCTGCTGTTTCGATGGGTAGGTGAAATTCATCCTCGACACCGCACTCCAGCAAGGGCGATTGCCATCCAGGCGTTCTGGTCTTCGGTTTTGGTTGCCACCGGAACTTACCGCGAGCTATTTACGCGGGTTATTTACACAGAATGGATCTTTTTCGGTCTCATGGCAATAGGATTGTTCATTCTTCGACGCAGGCCGAACGTTGTACGCGACTATCATATTTGGGGTTATCCTATCGTACCGGCACTATTTACAGTTTTTTCCTTCGCCATAGTCATCAATCAAATCATATCTGATCCGGGTGAAAGTTTGCTGGGACTTTCACTTGTGGTAGCTGGTTTGCCTGTATTTTACTTTTGGGTTAAAAAAACGAAAAAGGACTAAATCATGGCAATTATCGATTTTCACAATCATGTGTATCCTCCGGAGTATGTCGAGGAAATTCAAAAAGGTCCCAGCGCTTATCAGGTGACCTTTGATGCGGACGACAATCCAATCCTTCATTCTCCCGGCGATTATAATATTCTTGTTCCCGGTCACAGATTGATGGACTATAGAAAAACAGTCCTGGAAAAAGCTGGGATTGACAGACAGGTAATTTCCTTCACAGCGCCGGGAACGCTAATAGAGACACCGGAACGGTCGGTTGAATTAAGTCGAAAGGTAAACGACATTTTTGCCAATATCCAAAAAGAACACAGTGATTCCTTTATAGCCTTGGCCACGCTCCCTCTGAATGATCCCGATGCATCTGTTAGCGAGCTTGAATACGCCATTTCCAAACTGGAGTTGAAAGGCGCGACATTATTTAGTAACGCCAACGGGGTCGCATTGAGCGATCGGCGCTTCTGGCCGCTTTATGAAAAAGCAAACGAATTGCACCTTGTAATTTTCATACATCCCACGTATCCTATCGGGGTAGAAACGATGACGGAATACATGCTTATGCCTTTGGTAGGTTTTCTGGCAGATACAACGTTAGCCGCTGCCAGTCTGGTTTTCAGTGGAGCCGTCGAAAAGTTTCCGAATATCAAGTGGGTTTTGGGGCATCTGGGCGGCGCTGTTCCATATCTAGCCGAGCGGTTTGATAGAGGATATGAGGCGTTTGAACAATGCAGAAAAAATATAAAAAAACCGCCGAGTGAATACCTGAAGAATTTTTATTATGATACGGTAAACTTCGATGTTAAAGCCTTACAGTTCGCGATCGATTTTGCCGGTGCCGAGCATCTATTGGCTGGAAGCGATTATCCGCATCAAATCGGGAGTCTAGAAAAGATGCTTGCAAGCATAGGACAATTGAATATCACCTCAGAGGAAAAAGCAGGTATTTTGGGTAAAAATGCGGCTCGCTTGCTGGGCATTTAAGCCGAACAATTTTTCAGATAAAATTGCTTATATTGTGTTTCGGTTCAGGAAATACAGAGTTCGTCGAGTCAATCTTTTATCTAGCTCTCACCTATACAGAACCTGGTGAAATGACCGGACTGATAGCTAAGTATTGGATGGTTCACCTACTGCTGGCTCTCTACACCATCATGTTGGCCTATCATGCCTGGAAGGGAAATCGGAAGACTCAGGGAGTCGCGGACTACTACGTCGGTGGACGAACCATGGGAGGGGTGGTTGTTGGTCTCTCGTTTTTCGCAACGTATTCTAGCACGAACAGTTTCGTTGGATTCTCCGGCCAGGCCTATAATTGGGGAATTCCCTGGCTACTCATCGTCCCGTTCGTAGTGGGATTGTCATTATTTTCGTGGATGGTTGTGGCTCCCAGGCTCAGGCGTTTTGCTGAATCTCTGGACTCTCTCACCATTCCAGACTTTATCGGCCTTCGTTTTGGGAGCAACATAGCTCGCGTGTTTGCCGCAATTATTGTGGTGGTCGCCAGCTTCTTCTACATGACCGCGGTATTCAAGGGGATCGGGAATCTCCTTGAGGCCTTTCTGGAGATTCCTTACAAGCTCTCCATCGTCATCGTTTTTTTTATCGTGATGCTTTACACCGTGGTCGGCGGATTTATCTCGGTGGTGAAAACGGACGTAGTCCAGGCAGTGGTCATGATCTTCGCCGCGATCCTGCTCTTTTCCGGAACGGTAGAGACAGCCGGGGGAATGACTTCTTTCTTGAGCGTGCGGGAACAACCGGGTGGAGCAAGGCTGTTCTCCTGGAATGGCGGCGTCGCCTTCCCGTTCTTGCTGGGCGTTCTCTTTGCCGGCACTATAAAATTTGTCGTGGAGCCTCGCCAGCTCTCGCGATTCTACGCCCTGGGAGGGCGGCACGCTGAAAAAACAGGACTTTGGGTCTCCACTTTGAGTTTTGCACTCGTGTACACTTTGCTAGCGCCCATCGGCATCTTTGCCAGACGTATCTTCCCGGATGGAATCTCTGACAGCGACCTGGTTGTTCCCCAACTCCTCACCAGCGGGGGAGTCTTCTCAGACGGCGTCAGCGCCTTTCTCATGCTGGCGATGGTCGCGGCTGCTATGTCCTCTCTGGATAGCGTTCTCCTGGTCATGGGATCCACTGCCGAACGAGACATCATGGGAGTCCTTAGACGGCCGGCAGCCACAGAGAAGTCGGCTGTCCGCGCAACGCGTTTCTACGTGGCCTTCTTCGCCTTTATTACCATGCTAATAGCGTTGAATCCCCCAGGTGGTATCGTAACGCTTACCGCTCTTTCGGGGGCCCTCTATGCCGCGTGTTTCTTTCCGGCGGTTATCCTTGGCCTGTACTGGCGCCGAGGGAGCGAGGGGGCAGTCTTAGCATCCTTCGCGGTGGGGCTCTTAGTGCTGCTGTTGTGGAAGTACTTGTCTGTCAGTGAGAACATTCACCAGGTATTTCCGGCCGTACTCTCTTCGCTGTTGTGTTACCTGATAGTCTCCCATGTAACGCCTGAAAACAAAGCTGAAGAGATTGAGCGCTTGTTCTCATGAGTAAACACTCGATTTAGAAGGTGCAGGAAAACTTCCTTGATTCTCTTTTGAATTCCTAACCTGTCGGGAACAGGTTTTGATTTGTCATTTTTCTCTTTGATTTTTGCATTTTTGCGGCTTGCTGCGTTATGATTACTCAGCCTTTGCCAGCTCAGCATCCCCGGCTTTTGGCTTGAAAATATACAGCGCTGTGAGTTTTTTGAAGTACTCTCGCATATCATCGAACAGGGTATAGGCCCAGGGTACGGCAATGAGCGAAAGCAGTGTAGAGGTAAGAAGTCCACCAATGATAGTTCTCCCCATCGGGGCGTACGGAATGCCGATCATGGAGGCGTTTCCGATTGCCATGGGAATGAGGCCTCCGATTGTCGTAAACGCGGTCATTAAAATCGGGCGGAAGCGTTGTTTACCCCCCTCTATGATCGCATCGTGGCGGCTGTAGCCTTCCTTGCGCAGCCGGTTGATCAAATCCACCAGAACGATGGCATTATTGACCACGATTCCAACCAGAATCACAAAACCGATCTGGCTCATAATATCCATTGGAGTGCCAGTCAGGAACAGGATCCAGGCCGCACCCAGAAATGAAAACGGGATGGACATAATAACTGAAAGAGGCAGCACAAATGATTCAAAAAGAAATCCCATGAGCAAAAAGACGAAAGTTATAGATAAGATCATGGCAAATTTCATACTTTCGTCGCTCTCTTGCATGCGCCTGAAATTTTGCCCTTTGGTCCAGGTGTAGCCGTAAGGCATTTCAAATCCCTGCATGACTTGATCAACCTTGCGGTAGAGCTTGCCCATATCGTCCTCGGTGGTAAATGCCTTGACTGTCAAATAGGTTTTGCCGTCTTCCCGGTTGATTTCGCCCAGACCTTTTCTGACTTTGAAACTCGCAACGGCGCTTAACGGAATTTCTTTCCCTGATGCAGTGAAAAAAGTAATATTTTTTAATTGGGATAAATTGCGGCGGTCCTCTTCGCGCAATTGGATTTGTACATCGATTTCTTTTTCTTCAGTCTGATATTTTGGCAGCGGGAAACCGCGCAATGCGTACTGCACAGTGCCTGAAATTGCTGGAGGCGAAATCCCGTATTTTTTTGCCTGCTCTCTGTTTATCTCTAAATGAATTTCATTGCTGCCTCTTTCCCGGTCAGTTTCGATACTGATGATTTCCTCAATAGTCCGCAATCTTCGTTCAACTTCTTTTGCAAGTTCTGCAAGGGTGCTGGTATCATCTCCATACAGGGTAATTGCTAAGGAGGCGTCATCTCCGCCTTCCTGCTGGCGCCAGCTCGTTCTTA
>JBHHXN010000266.1:0-5412 GCA_046757025.1 bacterium | reverse complement strand
GATTTTTATTTTTCTTGGCAAAAAAATGCAAAAGTTCAGTGTTAATACTATAAAACTTTCGCCACAAAGGCACTAAGTCACCAAGAATAATAACCTACAACAAGCATGAATTGAAAACTGAGTTTTCTGAGGCAATCTTTTGAATTCTCTTTTACTCAATATTTACAATACTTTGTGTCTTTGTGACTTCGTGGCTATGAATTATTCAGGTTAATAATAGATTCCTGATTTAAATAACCATTCTGTTATTTTCAATTTTGCCATCTCGATTTTTCGACAACAATCCATGTGCTGCTTCTGGTGCGATTCGGATCGGCTGAAAAATTGCAAGATAGTTTGGTTGAAAATTACTTCTCAATTCATGATGAAATTATGATTCTGGAATGTGATGACATTTTTATAAATTGTTAATTCGTTCATTTAATTTAATTGGAGGGATATAATGAAAAAACTATATACATTGATTTTTCTGGTCCTGTTTGCCTTGACGGCGGGTTTTGCTCTGGTGCAGCAGGACTTCTCCAAAGTGGAGGTCAAAGCTACCAAAGTCGCCGGCAGTATTTACATGTTGAAAGGCAGCGGCGGCAATATCGGCGTTTCGGTGGGCAAGGACGGCGTGCTGATGGTAGACGACCAGTTTGCGCCGCTTGCGGATAAAATAAAAACCGCCATTCAGGAGGTCGGCGGGGACGTGCCGCGTTTTCTTTTAAACACCCACTGGCACGGCGATCACACCGGTGGCAACGAAGTTTTCAGCGCCGACGCCACCATTATCTCGCACACCAACGTGCGCCAGCGGTTGATGACCGAGCAAAAACGCGGCGAACGCGTGATGCCGGCCAAACCCGAAGCGGCCTGGCCCATCATCACATTTGATAATTCTCTGACCGTGCATTTCAACGGTGAGGATATTCAGGCTTTGCACTACCCTCATGGCCACACCGATGGCGACGCCGTCATCTTCTTCAAGGGCTCCAACGTCGTGCACATGGGCGATCATTTTTTCTCGGGCCTGTTTCCTTTTGTGGACCTCGACAGCGGCGGCAATTTAAAAGGCTATATTCAAAATGTTGAAAATATCATCAAAGTCCTTCCCGAGGATGTGAAAATAATTCCCGGGCATGGGGAGTTGTCGAACCTGGAGGATTTGAAAGCATTTCATCGTATGCTGGTCGAAACCACGGAAATCGTCAAGGAACGTATGGACGAAGGCACCAGCCTGGCAGAAATCAAAGCCAATGGCTTGCCCGAAAAATGGAAATCCTACGATTGGCGCTTCATATCCACTGATCGCTGGATTGAAACCATTCACCGCAGCTTGACCGAAGAGATGTCGAAAAAATAATAGTTCGAATTAAAACCTAGACAAGATTGAAATAATTGAGAAAAATTTGAGCAAGTCATCTTTATTTTCAGACTGGCAGTGGAACTCCTGCTTCGCATTTTTGCGTTAATCTGAGGGTCATTTGAAAAAATTCTGCTTCATTTGAACGGAAATCCGTTGCTGCTCGTTCCTCAAACTTCAAATTTGACACGCAAGGGAAGTGCTTGATTTTGATCAGGGTATTTTTACCAATAAGTGTATATTTAATGAATGTGCTTTTGGGCGCACGCCTCTATTTGAGAAGTACCTAATCGGACCAGGTACAAAACATGATCGAAAGAGACAAATTTCGTGAGGACCGCTTACTCGCACGCTGGATAGCCGGACAACTGTCCGATCAGGAAAGCTGCGAGTTTACCGAATGGCTTGAAATCCACCACGAGGAGAAATCCTTTTTTGAAGAGCTGCGGCAGGTCTGGCGAAGATATGAAAACCTCAGTTTGAAGCCCGGTTGGCTCAAAGAAGCACGCTGGCAGCGAATCCGCGAAAAGGCGAATCTGGCGACGGAGCTCGATGGGCAAACTTCAACCAGAACCGTTTTTTACAGAATGGCTGCAGCCGCGGCGGCGGTCATCGTTATCGCAGGCGGTTATTTTTTGTGGGCTACTCAGAAGTCGGTGGAGATAAATTCCCCCCGGGGCACTCACACGACGATCTCGCTGCCGGACGGTTCCGAGGTGGTTTTAAATGCGGAGTCTTCCCTGAAGTACTCGGAGAAACGTGGGCACAAAATACGCCAGGTGCTTTTGACTGGCGAAGTTTGTTCGACGTGGTACCGGCAAAGGCTCCGTTCGTGGTGCGAGCAGATTTTGTCGTAGTGGAAACGTTGGGTACGCGTTTTAATGTCAAAGCTCGGGGCCAAAACGTGGAAGTGGCTTGTGTGACCGGCCAGGTTCGCGTGAAAAATCACACTGTCAAAAACGCCGCGGTTTTATTGGCGCCCGGTTTGGCCACCCTAGTACCACGAACTGGTGCACCCGGCCAGCCATTTGCATTTGATACGGAGCAAAGAATAAGCTGGACTGACGGCAAATTTACTTATAAGAGCTCACCGCTGTCTGAAGTGTTCGCAGAAATTGGCCGTCAGTTTGATGTACACCTGAAATTAGACGATGACCTGATCGGACTGACATTCAGCGGTCGCATGAAAATGCAAAACCTGCCTGCCGTGCTGGAAATGGTCTGCACCGCTTCCAATCTGCAATACCAAATACTGGACGAAAATAGTTATATGATTTACACACCATGATTTGGGAGCCAGACTTTCTGCCAGTCCATGTAGAAAGGAACTGGTTTGAAGTGTCCGGTTTCAGGTTTGAAGTTAGAGGAAGGGAGATTGAGAATAGAGGATTGAAGATGGCGATTAGATGCTCGGAACTCTGATCCCGAAAACATCAAAAACAAAATCGTGGAAAGAATATGGAGCGTGAAATCTAATGCGTGAGATGATTTGGCGAAAAATGGCAGTGGTGGCGTTTACGCTTGCGATTCAGATATTTGCTTTATGTTTGAATGTTGACTGTTCGGAAAGAGACTTTCAGCAGCAAAGTACAGATGAGCAGTCCATCGTCATATTGATTTCATTTGACGGCATGCGCTGGGACTATCCCGAAATAACCGATACTCCTAATTTTGATTTTGTGATCAAAAGTGGTGTGCGGGCACAAGCACTCATTCCTTGCTTTCCCATAAAAACTTTCCCTAATCACTACACCATCGTCACCGGCCTTTATCCTGAAAATCACGGCATCGTCGCCAACAATATGTATGATTCTGAAATGGACGCGAAGTTTAAAATAAGCGATCGCATGGCGGTGCAGGATCCTCGCTGGTGGGGTGGCGAGCCCATCTGGGTCACGGCAGAAAAAGCGGGCTTGACCACTGCAGCTTTTTTCTGGCTTGGCACCGAGGCGAAAATCCAAGGACGGCAGCCGACTTACTGGTATCCCTATGACGGTCGCATACCCAATGAGGCCCGGATTGATCAGCTTTTAAATTGGCTGGATCTGCCGAAACCCCATCGTCCCGCGCTGCTCATGGCTTATTTTAGCGTTTTAGATGATGTCGGGCATGACTACGGTCCGAACTCTCCAGAAATTGCGCAGGCGATAGCCTACGTCGACAGCTTGCTTGGCCGGCTGCTTCAGGGACTGGAAGCGCGCGCCTTGCTAAACAAAGTCAACCTAATCCTCGTTTCAGACCACGGCATGGCCGAAGTCAGCCCTGAGAGGGCGATCTTTCTGGAGGATTATATCGATCTGGCAACGGTGCAGGTGATCGATTGGTCGCCGGTGCTGGCTTTAAATCCCAAACCCGGCATGCTGGAAACGGTTTATAATCGCTTGCTGCATGCGCACCCGCATTTGCAGGTTTACCGCAAGGAAACTATACCCGCAAGATTGCATTATCGAAACCATCCTCGCATTCCGGCCCTCATCGGCGTCGCAGATGAAGGCTGGACCATCACCACGCATCAAGCCCTCAGGAACAAGCCAAGTAAGCTGAAAGGCGGTGATCATGGTTATGACAAAAGTCTGCCATCCATGGGCGGTATCTTTATCGCGCGCGGACCGGCCTTTCGCTCAAACCTGAAAGTGGACGCCATCGAAAATATCCACATTTATAACCTCCTGGCGCATATTCTGGACATAGAGCCGGCTCCGAACGATGGCCGCCTGCAAGCGTTTCAAATGATTTTGAAAAAGTGATGGGATATTTTATTCACAGATAGGCTTTTGCAAAATCAAATTCCAGAGGGGTGTTCAGGCCTCAGCCTGGTACAACCTAAAGGTTGAATACCCTATTTTGCAGAATTCTAATTAAACGAAACTAAGGAGGGACGCTATGCCAAAAGCGATCAAAGTGATGATTTCAAGTCGATGCAACGATGAAATAGAATTGGAAGGCAAACCAGCTACCTACTCGGATGTTCGACTTCGGCTCAAAGATGAGATTGAATCCATGACCCTGACGGATGCGCCATTATTTGAGGTATGGATCAATGAAGATTCCCCGCCAAAAGACGCTGCAGATGATCTGTGGGAGCACTGTTTAGCGCAGGTGGAAGAGTGCGATATTTTGATCACGCTTTACAACGGCGACGCCGGCTGGGCACAGCAAAAAGGCGATGTGGGAATCTGTCACGCGGAGCTGCAGCGTGCGCTTTCCACAGCGCCGGCGAAAGTGCGCTTGATAAATATGAATCTTGAGCAGACCGAAGATGAAAAATCCGAGGCCATTCATCAAAATTTTCAAAAATACGTCAAAGCGCAGTTGCTGTTTGACAAAGAAATCACCAGTGCCGATGAATTGCCGCAAGTGGTGCGGGAGACTCTCAACGAAACCGTAATCGAGATGGTTCAGCTGGGTAAGCGCGAAGCGAAAAAAGGCAAATACCATCTGGGCGAAGCGCTGGACTGGTCGCGGCTGGATTTCGTGAGTCGCAAAACTCAGATAGAGGGAGTCCTCCGGGACAACATTCTGAAACGAGATGGCTCAGAGAACACGGCTTCGACGGACGCCATCCTATTTGAAATTAACCGACAAAAGGTGCTGGCTTTGACGCATGCGGTGCCGGCTTCCATGTCCGTGGCAGCGGCACGTGAGCTGGTTGGCAGACCTTTTTTAAAAGACCATACGCACGCAGAGCTGTTAGCGGAAGATATCGCAGGGCCGGTGCATTTTATCGGTTGTCAAAAAAATGTCACCGAAACCCAGGCGGTGAACCTGCTGGGCCAGCCCGATATCGTGGTCATCAACGCGCCGTTCGGCATTTACGCCATCGACATCGTTTATTTCATTCAGGTGGTGTTTTTGTCCGATTGCCGGGATCCCAGCTCCACGCGCCACGCGTGCCAGCGTTTTTTCGACTGGCTGTTTCAGTCAAGAGAGGCTCCGAAAATGATCGACCGTGCCCATAGAAGAAAGCGCATCGTGCAAGCCATCGCCGAACAAGTCGAAAAGTGAGATAACGAAGTGATTCCGAATTTGACCATTCAGACAAATGACTAAATACAACTTTATAGTAT
>JBHHXN010000265.1:0-5548 GCA_046757025.1 bacterium | reverse complement strand
CAGGTAACCTGAAAATTGCAAGAAAATCACGTTTCTCGGTAAATCCCTGAAATGAATCCAAGCAATTCAAACCGCTTACCGCTTCTGAGTGATCGCTTCCCAGGATTCCATCTCTCGCAGCCCCGCGAGCTCTTTTTCAAGCTTGTCCTGGAGCTGTGACTTGCGCGTGCTGTGCATGGCAGTAGGCGGATAGACCGAGCCCTGGCGCACGCCGCGGCCGTTGAGGTCGCTGGCCAGTCCGTAAATTTGTCGGCGCAATCGATTCAAACGGCTGGCCCGCGCTTTGGCGGTATCGGCGCGGGCGCTCACTCCGTCGAGCTGCTCTTCTGGCAGGCCCTGGATGGTTTTCAAAGAGTCGCGGCGTTTGGTGTAAAACTCATTTATGGCTTTACTTTTTTTGGCATAGTTCCAAACCTGCTTTTGCAGCGCCAGCAGCTCCAGCAGAAACGCCTCTCGCTCTTGCCACTGTGCTGTGCTCACCGGCATCTCTGGATCGCCCTGCACGCGCACGGTACGACGGGCGGTGTGTTTGCCGGCGTTTAAGATCACCGTGTAATTTCCCGGCGAAACAAACGGCCCCTGCGGGTCCACAGAGCGCGGCAGTTTTGGCAGAATGTTTTTCGATTTCACCAGTCCTTCTTTCGGTTCGTCGTCCTCTTCGAAAGGCGGCGGCTCGTGACGCAAGTCCCAGTGCAGGCGATGAATGACCCCGGCTGCTCCCGGGCCCCGTAAACGGCGAACCACTTCGCCGTGACTGTTTTGCACCACCAACTGCACGGAATCCGTGGCGGCCTGCAAATGATAACTGATGAGGGCGCCGGACACCGGATTCTCGCCGTTAAACGCCTCCTGACTGCGATAGGAGGTGGTCTTCCAGTAGTGAAACATGGTCGCGGGTTGAATTGAAAAAAGATGTGCCGGAGCATTCTGGAGGTCGGCTGACCACTCCACCAGCGGCGATAAATCGTCCAAAATCCAAATGCTGCGGCCGTGCGTACCGACGATGAGATCGTGGTCGCGGGGATGAATTTTTAAATCGTCGTAAAGGGTGGTGGGAAGATTTGCCTCGAATTTGGCCCACTGCTGTCCGCCGGTGGTGGAGACAAACAGCGCGTGCTCTGTGCCCAGAAACAGCAGATTGGGATTGTCCGGGTGCTCCACGATGACGTTGACGGAGCCGTCTTCGGGCAGGCCGGTGGTCAGTAACTTCCAGCTTCGGCCAAAGTCGGTGGTTTTGAACACGTACGGTTTCCAGTCGCCGTCGCGGTGGGCGTCCAGGGTCACGTAGGCGGTTGCCGGCGACAGCACCGAAGCCAGCACCCGGCTGACATAAATGCCGTTGCGCACGCCCTGGAGGTTGGCTGACACTTCCTGCCAGCTCTTGCCGCCATCCTGGGAAACCTGAATGTTGCCATCGTCGGTGCCCACCCAAAGTATCTTCGCGTCCAGCGGCGATTCCGAAATGGTGACGATCTCGCCGTAGCTTGAAGTACCGTCGTTTTTGGAGAGCTTTATGTCCTTGCCCTGCACGCCCATCAAATACAAGGAGTCGCGCTCGATCTGACGGGTGAGGTCTTCGGTGCGTTCCCAGGTCAAACCGCGGACGTGGGAAATGAACAGTCGGTTGCCGCCAAAATAAATGGTTTGGGGATCGTGCTGCGACAGCAAACTGGGCGTCACCCAGTCGAAGCGGTACGGTTTTTCGTCCGCCGGCGGGTAGGGGAGAATGTCCAGTCGATCGCCGGTGAGGGCGTCCAGCCGTGTGAGGTTGCCGTTTTGGGCGTTGGTGTAAACGGTGCGGAAATCGCTGGGGTCGGGCTGGTGGTACATGCCGTCGCCAAAGCCGATCTGCTGCCAGTCGTCGTTGATGATGCCGATCCAGCGGCGGGTGGCGCTGGGGCCCACCCAGGAGTGGTTGTCCTGCATGCCGCCATAAATGCGGTACGGTTCCCGCATGTCAAATCCGATGGCGTAAAACTGGCCGATGGGAAAATTGTTGATGTGGCGGTAGGTTTCGCCGCGGTCCCAGCTTTCGTGCAGACCGGCGTCGCCGGCGAGGTAGAAATGCTCGGGATTACCAGGGTCGATCCACAAAGTGTGGTGGTCGCTGTGCACGCCCACGTCGTAGGTGGGACGCGTGGGCATTTGGCGGAAAGTCTTGCCGCTGTCTTCACTCATGTAAAATTCGACCCCCAGAACGTACACACGATTTTCATCGCTGGGGTCCACCACGATTTCGCTGTAGTACATGGGGCGGGGATTGAGTTGGTTGACTTTTTTCCAGGTGGCGCCTTTATCTTCACTGCGGTAAACGCCGCCCTCTTTGGCGTGTTCGATGGTCGCATAAAGCACGTTCGGATTGCTTGTGGCGAGCGCCAGTCCGATACGGCCTTTATCGCCTTTTGGCAGTCCTTCGCTTAGAAGCTGCCAGGACTTACCACCGTCGGTGGTTTTGTAGATGCCGCTGCCGGGGCCGCCGCCATTGAAACCCCAGGTACGCCGCAGGCGCTGATAGGCCGCAGCATACAGGGTGTTCGGTTCCGCGGGGTCCATGGTCAGATCCACCACGCCGGTCAGCGAATCCACGTACAGCACCTGCTGCCAGTTCTGGCCGCCGTCGCTGGTTTTGAACACGCCGCGCTCTTTACTGGCTTTCCAGAGATTGCCCAGCGCCGCCACGTACGCCACATCTGGATTCTGGGGATGCACGCGAATGCGGCCGATGTGCCGGGTTTCCACCAGGCCGGTGTGCGTCCAGCTCTCACCGCCGTCGATGGAGCGATAGACGCCGTTACCCCAGGAAGTGCTCTGGCGGTTGTTCTCTTCGCCGGTACCCGCCCAGATGATGTCCGGATTCGATGGCGCAATGGCCACATCTCCGAACGTGCTGACCGGCTGGTCGTCGAAGATAGGCTTCCACGTGGTGCCTTTGTTGGTGGACTTCCACAGTCCGCCGGATGCGGTCGCCACGTAGAGAGTGCTGGGATCCTGCGGCAGGGCTTCCACGTCGTGGATGCGGCCGCCCGTCACGGCCGGCCCGATGCAGCGAAACTTCATCTTGCTGATTAATTTGGAATTTAGCGCTGCCGGTTGGGCGGTTAATTCTACCGGTTCTAAAAAACACACAAAACTGAAAAGAAACAGCAGAACTGTTCTGAAAACGCTCTGAATGTTTTTCATTTGATTTTCCTCCTCAGGTTGAAAAACGTTTTTCAAAAAAATGGTGAAGCGATGTGACGACTTCTGTTCAATTATTTCTCTTAAACCGCACCACCACGCACTCGTTTAAAGTGTCTGTTTTTTTAACAAAATTTCTGAGCGGACTCGAGTTGCCAAATATCTGTACAGCGTGAAAGCCATTAACGCTGAGGTGCGAAGGAAGCAGAGGTTCGCAGAGTTTTTGATTTCAATAGGCTTTGCAGCGCTGTGCCTGCCGTTGGTAATAATTTGGTTGCGGCTTCGCCGTATTCGGAATTAGAATAATATGAAAAGAGCAGACAATCTAAAAGATAGCAGTTCTGATAAAAATGTCAATCAAAAACACAAACAACCATGGATTTTGATTGTGATGGGTTCCCTCTCAATCCCCTTCAGCATTGGAGGGTATGGCTGTTTCCCTATATTATATAATTGTTTTGAATAGATGATTTGAAAAAAAATGAGGAATTTTAATGAGATGATTCGAATTGCACTTCTGTTCATGGATTTTTTTTCTTTGTTAAGATGAAGTATCCGTGAAACCACGCATTCTTTTTAAATAAAATTATAGTTGTTTTCTATCTTTCTTTCAAGAAGGACTCTGTTTTGTTTTCAGGTAGATTCAATATAACATTCGTTCAAACCATCCCGATCATTACATTTCCAACAGCCAGCCTTTCCTTTGCGATTCGGTACCTTTTTTCATGGCAGTAAGAAAGGAGGAGCGCAGGGCGTCGCTCATCAGCGTTTTTTTGACCGGCGGCAGTTTAAGAAATCCACCGACGATGCCCCGCAGGACTTTCTGCGAAACACTTTGTGGGTTGTCAAAGATTTGATTTTGCAGGGTGCCTCTCTCGAGGGATTGCAGGATGACCCGCTCAAAGGTGGTTTCAGGATGAAGAACACGCTGCGACCGCTTGACCAATTTTACCGCATCTTTGTGACACCGCAAAGCACAGACACCGCAGCCCAGACAGATCGATTTGTCCACTTTTGGATTTTTTAACTTTTTGGTTTTTGGATTTTGAATGGCGACCATTTCAATGGCAGATATGGGACAGTCTTTGGCGCATTTTTCGCAGCCTGTACATTTGCTTTCGTCGATCTCAGATATGAAACTGGAAGTCACCAGTGTGTTTGGGTAGCCGTGTCTGCTGACGCCTAAAAGCACATTACAGCAGCATTTGCAGCAGTGACAAATAAAAGTCACATTCTTCTGCACATTGTCGGCGCTCAGAACCAGTCTGTGCTCTCTGGAATGTTCCAGGTTTTCTAACATCTTTTCTTTTGAGACTTCCTCGGCCATGTTATGTCGAATCAGATAGTCCGCGGCGGTGCCGAAAGAGGAACATTTTCGCAGCGGTACGTCACAGGTTTTTTCTCCGAGGTGATGTTTTTCATGTCGGCAAGAGCACAAACCGATGGCCCAGCGATCTGAGGCTTCTACAATGGACGAGGCTTTTTCATAATCTAAGATTTCAACGAAAGGCGAATCGTCGACGGCTTCCTCGTGGGGCAGCGCTCTGATCACCGAGGTTTTTTCTCCGTGCTTAAAATTCGCAGCATAAAAACGGTCATCGCCTTGCATATATTCATGGAATAATTTGGCCCATTTTTTCGAATTCAAATTCTCACCCACCCGCATCATGGTCATCTCAAATATTCCGATCACCAGGGGTGAGGGCGTGTAGTAGAATGTGTCATCGAGGCACAGATCGAAAACCAGACCTTTTGTGCATAAACTGTCGAGGACACCGCGCAATCGCTTCTCCTCACATTTGGTTATTTTGGCGATGCGTTTAAAGGTGGACAAACCGTACGGCATGGCGATGAGAATTTCCGCTTCCGCCGGCGTGTAAAGCTCTTTCAAAATTTCGTAAAAGGCCTCGTTCCAGGGGGCTTTGACCTGGAGACCGTCGATCTTTTTACCCAGTTTACGGTAAAGCGATTTACTTGTGATGTGACCCATGATTTCGCCTTGAGCAGTTAGAGAATCTTTTGACAGAAAAACAAGCCGATCCCTGAGTTGAGCGATTCTTCGCGATAGGGATTCAGGTGTTCGAGCTTTAGCTATTAGGGGAGAAGGTGATACAGCATACGGTTATCCAGTTAACTCAGCTTGAACTTATAAAAGCTCTTTTCGATTGATATAAACCTTAATCGTCATGCCCGCGAAGGCGGGCATCCAGAGGTTTCGACCGCCTCAAATCTTTGTTTCTAAATGGATTCCCGCTTTCGCGGGAATGACTGACTATAGCATTCTTCTTTTAAATACTGAATTCAGTAATAACCCCGTTTCTGAGCTAATTGGATAACCGTAGATACAGCACCCTAAAGTGTGAATAAACAA
>JBHHXN010000264.1:0-5575 GCA_046757025.1 bacterium | reverse complement strand
TGCTTCGTCGTTACACTCCTCGCAATGACTGCCATGATAATAAGGAATCGCACTACTAGAAAGTAAAAGGAAGTGATTTTGATCAAGAATGGGACTGTAAATGATCGTAAAAAATCATTCTGGAGATCTCGCTGATTAGCCGGTTGGATTGTTTGCGGTCGGCAATCCCTTTTGTGAGAACGACCAAAATAAAGGGCGGGGCGATTTCGGGATAAACGATGGCCGCATCGTGGTCGATTTTCGTGATCCAGCCGGTTTTGTGGGCGACCTCCACCTGAGGTGGTAAAAGCGCCGGTATTTTGTCGTTGAACTTTTGTGCTTTGAGGATTTGCAGCATCTGTTTGCCGGCTTCGAGAGAGACGACCTTTGGGGCGGCAACGGCTTCCATCACCAACATCAAATCGTAGGCGGTGGTGACGTTGTTCTTGCCGGCCCGGTAGGCTTTGATGTCCTCCACTCCCCGTAGCACCTGCATCTCGTTTGCGCCAATTTCTTTCAGTGTGGTCATAACGTTTTCGGCGCCTACCAGATCGATGAGTATGTTTGTGGCCAGATTGCTACTCACCGTGATCATCTGAAAGGTTAAATCCAGAACGGACATTTTTTTGCCGATCAGGGGATAAATGGACTCATCGGAATCTTCGTCGATGTCCATGGAGTAATGACTGTCATCCATGATACTTTTAAATTCGTTTTTTACTAAAAGGGAATCTTTTAGAGAGAAGTGGCTATTTTCTGCCTGTTTAAATACCTCTATCATCACCGGCACCTTCATGGTGCTGGCGGCGTGCATTATTTCTTTTTCATGAATTAGAAGGACGGCGCCGGTGGACAGATTTTTGTAAGCTACCGCAACCGTGGCTTCAGGAAAAGCCGCGATTTTTGTGAGCAGTTCCTTTTTCAGACGGTGCATGGTGTCCGGCGCTTTCACTGAATTACAGGCAAGTAGTAAAAACAGCGCGAGATTCCCCCACAGGAAATTTTTCATGATAATTGGTTAAGGATTTCTTCGTGCTCCGGAAAACGGCCGGTTTGTTTTTTTGAAAAAATCAATTTGCCGTCTTTTTCCACTTCAAACACCCCTCCTGCGCCCTCAATAAGACGGACACTTATGTTTGGAAGTTTGCTTTCTATCTCTGCCTTCAAACTGGAGGCTTTGGGTAAGTAGTTTCACTGAACACAGTATTCGATTGACATTTGCATAATTGTCCTTTCAGGGGTTTGACTTTCCCAGAATGATTCATTAATTCCAAGTTTTAAAATAGCATGATTTTCAAAAAATGCAAGAGAAAAATATTCTCATTCTGTCTGCGGATTTGAATTTTGAATCAGCACGATGATGTCGCTGCAGTAATTTAAGCGCGAATTGAGCAAAACAGAGCGGTTTAGGATTTGGCGATTTGTTTATAGATGCAAATACTGACCATCGCTGCCAGCGAACCGATAAAATAACAGGCGATATCCACGGTGTCAGCCCACTGAGCTTGAGTGAATTCATAAATAGTAAAGAGAAGAGGCGGCACAGCGATGGCAACAATTCTTCCAGTCCGTGTGTGACCAGTGAGATAATAAATAGTTGTAGTGAACTGGGCTGGCAGCCCGGTATCTGCAAAGTGTCCCTGCATCCAATTGTATTTATTCAATCCGAGAATCTGGCCGAATTTAAAAGAATCCCCGAACAGAATGAAGATTAAAATCACCAGCATCTGTTTCTCTCTAAACCGTCTCAATCCGGGAGACCGGGTTAAAGTTAAAGATGCCATGCGTTTTTTACAGTGATCGAATGACTCCTTTAATAGCCGAAACAAAATTTCCTGAGAAAGTTTGTTGGGGCAGTCCACAAAGTCCCCAAATACACACAACCTCATGCTGACTCCCGAAGTAAATTCGGGAAAGCATGTCTGTTTTAATCAACTTACAACACCCTTCGAAGCAGTCAATCCTGAGCTCGTCGAAGGACTCAGGATGAAGAAACGCGACTTTTTGGACAGCCCCGAGAAAGGTTTTTTCTTAGATTGACACGAATTCGCTTCGCTGGGGGATGACAAAGACCCATGGGTTTGGTTTTTCCTACACTCTGTAATTTTGGGCGCGACATCAAACGACCCCCCACCATGAGTGAGGTTTTTTACATGGGACAAAATATTTTTGTTGTTATAATAAGTAAATTTAATTATTTTTAACATTTGATGCAATACGGTATGTAGGTTTTTTTTAGATTAATTCGCAACCTCATCAATTGAAGGAGGGTACAAGAAATGGCAAATTATAAGGGTACGGTTGGCATTCTGACTGGCGGTGGAGATGTACCGGGGCTCAATCCGGCGATTCGAGCAGTCACCTTCCGTGCTTTAAGAGAAGGATATTGCGTGCTGGGTATTCGGCGTGGTTGGGCCGGCCTGGTTGATATGGTGCCTGAAAAAGGCGTAGATAACAGCGAGCACGTGCAAGTGTTGACGGAAGAAATTGTCGATCGCGCCGGGCGCACCGGCGGGACCTTTATTCATACTTCCCGAACGCGCCCAAGCCACCTTCCCAAAAGCATTGTACCCGCGCATCTTCGCGATAAATATCAGCATGAAATCAACGACGTCACAGAGGATGTCCTGAAAAATCTGGAGTTTCTCGGGGTTGATTATCTCATCCCCATCGGTGGGGACGATACCCTGAGTTATGCGCATCGCCTGCACAAAGAGGGCGTTAAGGTGGTGGCCATCCCGAAAACCATGGACAACGATGTTCCCGGCACCGATTACTGCATCGGTTTCAGCACCTGTGTGACGCGAACCATTGAATTGACTCACAAGCTGCGCACCACTGCCGGCTCCCATGAGCGTCTGCTGGTTATCGAAGTTTTCGGGCGTTACGCGGGATTTACCGCCATGCTGCCCACTATGGCCGGCGCTGCCGACCGTTGTGTGATTCCAGAGCATCCGTTTGATATCGATCAATTAACCAAGCTGCTTGTACAAGATCGAAATCGCGATCCCAGTAACTATGCAGTGGTTTTGGTTTCAGAAGGTGCACAAATGCGCCAGGATGACTCCATGCAATTTGAAAGCCAGGAAAAAGATCAGTATGGCCATAAAAAGCTGGGTGGGATTGGCGACAAAGTCGCTAAGAAATTAAAGGAATTGTCTCCAAACTATAATCAAGGCAAGCGCATAAACATTGTGAATCAGCGTTTGGGGTATCTTGTGCGTTGCGGCGATCCGGACGCCCTCGATTCCATCGTACCCATGGCTTTCGGTAACCTGGCGCTGGATCTGGTGCTTTCTGGAACTTACGGCCGGTTGATCAGCTTGCGCAACGGTTGTTACGACACCGTGCCCATCGATGTGGTCACCAAAAGCAAAAAGATGGTGGATGTACATAAATATTACAACGTGGAGCGACTGCGGCCGATATACGAGTCATTCATGCGCCAGCCGTGGTTTCTCATAACCAGCGATGTTTGAGAGGCCCTTCTATCGAAAAAAAATTAATTTGTGGGTTTGTGATTGGGTGCCCGTTTGCATTTTATAGAAATATAAACCGCTGGCGAGATTTTGAGGATGCCACACAAAATCATGTTCCCCATTTTGCATGAAAGAATCGATGAGCGTGACAATTTCTTCGCCGAGCAAATTGAATATTTTCAGCGTGACATGAGTGGAAGCAGTGAGCTTAAAGCGAATGGTGGTGCTCGGATTGAAGGGATTGGGAAAGTTTTGGTCTAAAGTGAACAAGGTTGGTGTTTCGAACGGCGAAGTGATTACTGAAGTGAGGGCGGTGTCGGACGTTAAAACGATATTGTCCAGATAAAAAACATCCTGACTCAGATTGATATTTTGAAACGTCATACTGTTGATGATGGAGTTTTCAGGATTCACCAGATTATTCGAAAGCGGAATTACCACACGCTGCCATTTGCCTGTGGTGGAGTCGGGCAGAAAATCTTTCAGCTCCACTTGGGCTGCAAATGTGGCAGGATAAACCGGTGCCGTACCACCGTCACAGTCTGACAGCGGAGCCGTGGTGAAGAGTTTGAAGTTTTGTTGACCGTCCCCAGTCAAATAAATCCAAAAAGACAGAAAGTTATAGTGCTCGGTGTTTAGTCCGTGTTCATGAATAAATTTCACACCGGCGAAATTGGGCTTCTGGAAAAGCACCGCCACAGCCGCGCGGCCACTTTGCAGCGGCGTGGTTGTGGCAAAATCGATTTGAACTTCGCCAAAAGATCCGACTCCCACATGCCAGGGATTGACACGAATGTCGTCAAAAATTTTCGAGTCCTGGGGAAAGTACTCGATTAAATCGCTCATTTCTAAATAATTAAAAGCAGGATGGTTTTTAAAAACGTGTAACTGATGCTGTGCTTCGCAGGCTTTTAAATTCAGAGGGCAGGTTGGCTGCGGACAGTATGCCGGATCGCTGTAATTCCAGGCCAGCGTCGAAAAATAAAATGGATCAAAATATTCTCGAAAAGCGAATTCCAATACGTCCGCCCAGACTTTGGTGCAGATGACGTTGGTTTCGCCTAAAAAAATCGGGACGTTGAATTGTTTCGACCAGTCGAGGACCGGCAGCAGCCGGTCACGCACATAATACACCCATTGCTCGATACGCGGCCCCATTTCTTCCCCCGCTTGATCGTAGCGGGAATCGTTATTGAAATCAAAAAATACATGCGGTGAATAAACGATACGCGCCGGCTCAATGCGATCGGTGACGAAAGGTTGAGGATTTTCTACCAGCCAGTCGCTCGAGAGTGAGAAGTTGGCGCCTTCGATCAGGATGAGGTGGTTTTGATCCACCTCGCGAATGGCGTCCACCACGGTCTGCGCGATTTCATGCCAGTTGCACGAGCTGCAGATTTCATCAGGTTCTTGACGAACCGGCTCGTTTTGGATATCGTAAGCGAAGATGGCCGGTTCGTCGCGGTAACGCTTTGCCAGCAATTGCCAGGTGCGGGCAAGCAAGCGCTGGTGCGGCTCGCTGCTATCCACACACACTTTGCTTCCCGCCCCAGACCAGTAGATTAAAAAATCGTGCATATCCAGAATGAGGTATTTTTGCGCTGAGCGGGCTTGTTGAATCAGCGTGTCCAGAATCGCTCGGTAAGTTTGATTCAGCGTGTCCGGCAGCGGTTGGTTCGGCTGCCAGCCCGGCGCCAGCCTCGCCCACTCAAACGGAATACGAATGGCATTGAAGGCCGTTTCGGTTACATCGCTTAGATCGGGCGCAAAATAGTCTTTGTTGAGCTCGCCCGGGTAATTGACCGAATCCGAAAAACTGCCGAATTCCAAACCGTTTAAATTGACGCCTCGAAAAAACCATTTTTCACCCGTGGCATCCGCAACGATATCCCGGCCCTCAGCGTGGAAGAAAGTCAAAAATTGGTTTGTTTTTGGAGAAGAGGTTGCACTGGTTGCAATGAACCATTGACTGTTAACGGCAGCCAAAACCAGTGCCAAAATCAGTTTGTTTAGATTCATGATTGTACGAGAATTTATTTTTGAATTAAATTTGTTAATAAACTTGCATTATTCCTAATGCAGCGAAAAGCCGCAAACCGAAAAGCGAAATTCGCAAA
>JBHHXN010000263.1:0-5663 GCA_046757025.1 bacterium | reverse complement strand
TTATAGTTAGTGTCTGAACGAAAACTCGAGAAATGTGCGATTTCATAACCTCTTGGCGAAGGCGTTCCTTCAAAAAAGCTCAGGACAGGCCCCGCCGAGCCAGGCAGAAATTCGCCCTCAGACAGGAGGCCTTCGCGAAGATCGGGTCATTTTCGTTCAGACACTAGTTAATCTTAATTCTGTTAACTTGGATTATTCAAAAACCAGGATTTTACGCTCAAAATTGAAAAATTGAGTTTTGAAGAGCACGGTTGGTGTTCACGCTTCAGCGTGCTGGGCAGCCTAAAGGCTGAACACCCAACAGGGTCGCTCTCTTTTGTATGAATAATTCAGGTTAAATACTTTTGCAAAAAAAAACAAAGAATTAACTGGTAATACTAACCAAAAACATTTGAAATATATGAATATCTAAACTGGGAATCATTGTAAAGTAAGTTCTAAACACGCATTATTAAATTGTACAATCACCACATAAAAATATTATGAGACTATCGTGGCTTGGAAGACAGACACCTCCTATTGTCACCCTCTTGGGGACGAGGTGTCATTCTCTCCTCGTGGGCAAGGCAAGTCTTCACTTGATGGGAGATTTAGAGAGGTGCCTGACAAGAACTTGATTAAAACAAAATAACAAAAATTCTAAATAAAAATACTTGAAACTCAAAACTGGGAATTATTTTAAATCAATTGTAAATACGCATCAATATGTTCAATTATCAATATCAAAGTCAGAGATCATCTCTGAGAAATCCAGAATCAATACGTCGTAAAAAAGGGGAGTAATAATGAAGATTAAAGAGATTTGTTTAGCTCTCGCTTTATTGAGCCTGTCGGTTAGGCCGGTTTTCTCTCAAAACTTACCGCGGGATTTTGTTCTGAGAAATGCCGCTTCGGGTAAAAAATTCAATCTGCCGGTTGGAATCGCATTTGCCCCGGGGAATCGCATTTACGTCACTGAAAAACGGGGTAAAGTTTATGTGATTCATAACAACAATAAAATATCCACGCCATTTATCAACTTGGAAGGCGAGGTTTTGAGCAATGAATCCAATGGCTTGCTGGGCATTGCAGTGGATCCCGATTTTGAAAACAATCGCTGGGTGTATTTGCTTTATGTGGTTGACCCTACGGGTGGTTTAGATGATGATAAAACTTCCTTTTCACGTTTGACTCGTTATCGCGCCAAAAGCTCCAATCTCAACCAGGCAGATTTGTCCACCCGACAGGTGTTGATCGGCAAAACCTGGGGCGATGGTTTCCCGGCTTGTGGCAATCAACATGTGATTGGCACCATACGTTTTGGCAGTGACGGCAGTTTGTTGGTGGGTTCAGGTGACGCGACGCGACCGGGCAGCGCCGACGCCGGCGGAGAATACCCCGAATGTTTTGGCCCGGGAAAATTTGATCCTAAGGAAGATATCGGCGCTTTTCGAGCGCAATACCTGGGCAGCCTGGCGGGTAAAATATTGCGCATCGATAAAGACACCGGTCTGGGTTTGCCTTCCAATCCCTACTACACTGGCGATCCCTTTGATAATCAGTCAAAAGTCTGGGCGTATGGCTTGCGGAACCCGTTTCGATTCAGCGTTCGGCCGAATGGCAGCGCCAACCCGGCCGGCGGCGATCCGGGTTCGGTTTATATTGGCGATGTTGGCTGGGGGCAGTATGAAGAGGTGAGTGTCACAAAAGTTGGCGGCGGTCAGAATTTTGGCTGGCCCTGTTTTGAAGGCCCCCGCAGCGTCTCGCAATTTCAAAGGAAAAATCCTCCCCGTGGCGGTTGCCGAACCTTTGGCAGCCCGGAAAATCCCGCTGACCACACACTCCCGCTCATACACTGGCACCACACGGATCCAGCTAAATCAAAGCCCACGGGCATACTGGGCAATTCAGTCACCGGCGGGGCGTTTTACACGGGAAACCAGTATCCTCAGAATTGGCGGGGCTATTTTTATGCAGATTATCAAAAAGCCTGGATTCGGGTATTGGAAGTAAATGCAAACGACAAATTTGTTGGGATTAAGACGTTTGCGGAGTGGTCAGGAGGCAATGCCGAACGTGGCATTGTGGATTTGCAATCGCATCCGGTCACCGGCGATATGTACTTTGTGGATATCACCCAGGGACAGGTGATGCAGATCGCCTACACCGGCCAAGCTGCCAATCAGGCGCCTATCGCCGTCGCCAGCATGGATACCACCTGGGGGCACACACCCTTAACTGTGCATTTCAAAGGCAGCGACTCGCATGACCCCGATGGCGATCCGCTCACATTTAAATGGGATTTTGGCAACGGCGACACTTCAACTCAAGCAAATCCAATTTATACCTACACCACCGGTGGGAATTTCAATATCAAATTAACCGTGAAAGACAATAAAGGCGCTCAGTCCGACTTCTTTCTGCAAATCATTGTGGGCAGCGTGCCGCCGGTGCCCAGTATTATTTCTCCCGTAAATGGCGTGAGTTTGTTTGCAACGGAAGAAATTCATTTGGAAGGTACGGCAGTGGATGCCGATGAGCCCGAAAGCAATCTGCAATTTCATTGGGTGGTTGATTTGCATCATAACGACCACGTTCATCCCGCTGCACTCGATTTGTTCGGGAAAACCGGTCATTTCATCCCTGGTGAACATGGCGATCCCTGGGATCTGATTTACCTGGTGGTGAAACTGCAGGTCACAGATTCCAGCGGACTGGTGGGTGAATCCAAAAGTTACGTGGTCATGAAAGTTGTGGGGGAGACAGATATCACAACAGAAGGTACGCCGATTGCCCTCATTACCAGTCCTACGGGTACGGGAAATCCCAACATCGAGGTTATTCGCGATGGCGTCTATCCGGCCGTTGGCAGCAGCGATCCGCAGCAACAGTACAGCACTTCCACCGGCAGCGGGGGGAGAACCGAAGATTGGATAGGCTATGAATTTCCACATTTGGAACGATTCGGCAAATTGATCTTTCAGGAAGGCATGCACTTCGCTGACGGCGGCTGGTTTGAATCCTTGCAAGTGCAAATTCGCAATGCCGGCGTCTGGAAAGAGGTGTTTTTTCTGAACGATGTGCCGCCTTATCAAAATAACAATGGTATCAACTATAATCAACATACATTGCTTTTTTCACCCGAGAGCGGGGATGCGATTCGAATCTTTGGAACACCCGGAGGCAGCAACAGCTACATTTCCGTGGCAGAGTTGCGTGTAATAAAAACCCCGTTTGAATCTCCGCAACCTGTGAATCGGACTTTTAATCCAATTCATGACGCGTTTGTCTGGTCAAAAAAGCCTTCTAACAATTATGGCGCATCCATCAATCTGCGTGTGAGAAAGTCAAGCTCCGCCTTGCAGATTGCGTATTTCAAATTTCAGGTCACGGGGATATCGGCAAATGTCACCAGCTCAAAATTGCGTCTTTTTGTGTCGGACGCCGGCAGCGACGGCGGCGAGGTTTATTTAGTATCCAATGATTACAAAACCACCAACACCGCCTGGGAGGAAAGCGGTTTGCTCTGGCCGAATGCGCCGGACCTAGCCGGTGTGCCTCTGCAGTCTGCGGGAGCTGCGAATCTCCAGCAGTGGGTTGAGTTTGATGTGACCTCGGCGGTTGCCGGTAACGGGACATACAGTTTTGCAGTAAAAACCACTTCCTCAGATATGGTATCCTATACCTCCAGAGAAACATCCACCGCACCGCAATTGATCATCACTTTAGATGCACAGCCCCCCGCGCCTCTGCCACCGCAAATCATTTCGTTTGGTCCCTCGAGCGGACCGGTTGGCAGTGAAGTGGATATCGTCGGGGAGCATTTTACCGGTACCACGGAGGTGAGCTTTAATCACGTGCCTGCACAAACGATTCATGTGCACAGCGATACGCAAATTCATGCGGAAGTACCGGCCGGCGCCACAACGGGAAGAATACGCATCACCACGCCGGCGGGCACCGCGGTCAGCGCCACCGATTTCGTGGTGGAAACCGCACCAGGCCTGCTGCCGGTTATCACCAGTTTTACGCCCACCAGCGGGGTCGTAGGCACGGCAGTCACCATCACGGGTAGCAATTTTACCGGCGTGCACGATGTTCAGTTTAATGGGGTTTCCGCCAGTGATTATCATGTTCATTCCGACACTGAAATAATCGCTTCGGTACCAAGTGCGGCCACAACCGGTAAGATTCAAATTTCAAACGCGGCCGGAGCCGGCATCAGCGTCGATGATTTTACTGTGCTCCCCGGTGGCGTCAGTACTTTGACATTCAATCCAATCCACGATGCCTATGTCCGCTCCAGCCGGCCCACCACCAATCGCGGCTCCAGCCGCGACCTGCGCGTGCGCAAAACCGCCTCGGCGGATCTGCTGGCCTATTTTAAATTCGACCTGACCGGATTAAATGCTCCTGTCCTGAGTGCCAAGCTGCGCTTAACCGTATTGGATAGCGGTTCGGACGGCGGTTCCATTCATACAGTTTCAAATAATTATGACCAGTCCAGCACACCGTGGGTGGAATCGGGCATTATATGGAACAACGCTCCGAAAGTTACCACACCCGCGCTGAGTAATTTGGGAGCAGTCGTTGTCGGAAATGTGGTGGAATTTGACGTGATTGCGGCGATTTTGTCCAATAGTATTTTCAGCCTGGCCATAAAAAATAATTCTTCAGATGTGGTGAAATATTACTCAAAGGAGAGCGCTCATGCTCCGGAGCTGGTGATTGTCACTGGTACGCCTTCACCATCGGCGCCGCAAATCACCTCGTTTACGCCCACCACTGGCGAAGTGGGTACTCAGGTTACAATTACCGGTATGAATTTTACCGGCGCTACCAGCGTTCTTTTCGGTGGCGTCAACGCACCGGGATTTATTGTGGATTCAAATACCAGCATCCGAGTCGCGGTGCCTTCGGCAGCGCAAACCGGCAAAATCAGCGTGACCACGCCCGATGGTACGGCGGTAAGCGCGCAAGATTTCACCGTGACTACGGCTCAACCGCCTGCGCCAATCGTCTCGGGATTTGCACCCACGAGCGGCGCCGTCGCTACTGAAGTGACCATCACCGGCAGCCATTTTACCGACGCCACCAAGGTAAAATTCAACACGGTAGCGGCCACGACATTTTCAGTTGCCTCCGACACCCAAATTTTGGCGACTGTGCCGGATGGCGCGACCACAGGAAAAATCAGTGTGACCACGCCGGCGGGCACGGGCGTGAGTGCCAGTGACTTCGTGGTGACGACTGGAGGCGCTGCGGGAACTCTCACCGTGAATCCAACGGATGATGCGTTTGCCTGGTCGAAAAATCAGACGAACAATTACGGTAATTCTATTGATCTACGGGTTCGCAAAACCAAATCTGCGCTGCAAATTGCCTATTTTAAATTTAATGTCACGGGCGTAAGCGGAAGCGTGACCCGAGCTACCCTGCGATTGTTTGTAACCGATGGCAGCGACGACGGCGGTTCGGTGTATCTGGTTTCGAATAATTATAAAAACGGCGCCGCCTGGAAAGAAGCCGGTTTGGACTGGACCAACGCGCCTGAAATTAATACGGCGGCTATAAACACCGCCGGCGCCGTGAGCGCGGGCAGTGTGGTTGAATACGATGTCACTGCGGCTGTGGCTGGAATTGGCGAATACAGTTTTGCCGTGCGCAATTTTTCAGGCGATGTG
>JBHHXN010000262.1:0-5673 GCA_046757025.1 bacterium | reverse complement strand
TCCAGACCCACGGTCACCGAAACCTTCCCTCCCTTGCGTGTAAATTTAAACGCATTGGAAAGCAGGTTGGTGATGATCTTCTCGTACATATCGCGGTCGACATAAGTCGTGATCTCCGCCTCGGCGCGCTTCGATTTCGACGCTGCTATCTTGTTATCGACCACAAAAGACAAATCGATGCCTTTGCGTTTTGCCAGTGACTCAAACGACATGGTCAGTCCTTTCGTCAACGCCACGATATTTTCCGGCCGGGCTTTTAAGGGCATGCCGTCTGCCTCCAATTTGGACAGGTCCAGCAACTGGTTGATCAGCCTCAGCAGGCGGTGGCTGTTGCGCAGGATCATGCGGTACTGCTCTTTGAGATTGCCCTTGAAGGTTCCCTGCAGCAGTTGTTTGACCGGCCCGCGAATGAGGGTGAGCGGGGTGCGGAACTCGTGGGAGATGTTGGCAAAAAAGCGCGATTTCATGCGATCGACTTCGGCCAGATTTTCGGCATGCTGGTGCTCCAATTGCACTTCCTCTTTCAGGCGCTGCCGATTGAGTTCGAAACGCCGGACGACGACAAACGCGATGACGCCAACCAGTATATAAAGCGTGTAGGCCCACCAAGTGCGCCACCAAGGCGGCCGAATGATGATTTGAAGCCTGGCGCCCTGTTCGTTCCAGACGCCGTCGTTGTTGGAACCTTTTACGCGAAATGTGTATTCGCCCGGGGGTACATTGGTGTAGTTAGCCGCGTGGCTGTTGCCGGTATCGATCCAGTTGGAATCGAAGCCTTCTAATTTATAAGCATAGCGGTTTTGTTTAGAATTGGTGAAGTCAAGGGCCGCAAAGCTCAACGAGAAAAAATTTTGATCATGCTCAAGATGAACAGTCCTGATTTCGGAAATGGCCGTGTCCAATTCAGCAACCTGGTTAAAGATTCGGAATTCAGTGAGTCGAACAGGAGGGAGATTGGGATTGGTATTTGTCACATCCGGATAAAAGCGGTAGAGGCCGTTGCTGCCGCCCCAGTAGATCTCGCCGTTTTTGGTTTTGATAAAAGCGCGGCCGGTGTAAGTGAAATTGACAATGCCCTCCTCAACGCCAAGATTGGTAAATTGTTCTCCTATCGACTTGTTTTCATCAAATATCGAGATCCCTTTTGGGGTTAACAACCAGAGTCGGCTCTGATCGTCCGGGAGAATTTTGAGAACGCGGCTGCTCAAAAGACCGTCCTTTTCGGAAAGGCTGGCGACAAATTCACCCTTCTCCGGATCAAACAGGTGCAGCATGGCCGAACCGCACCACAGCAGACCATGCGAATCTTCGTAAATGGAGTCAACATGATCGTCAATGATGTGATTATCACTTCCAATCAACTTGTGACGCCTGAACCGTCTCGTGGTGATATCCGCTTTGTTTAAACCGCGCTCTCCTCCCCAGATGTTGCCACTGCGATCCTCGAAAAAAGTCCCCCCAAAAATAGGCCACTCGTCTGCCGATTCCTTAAAAGCGGTAAATACTCCTGATTGTCGATCAAAGAGATACAATCGTAAAAAGCCATCCACCCAAAAATTGCCAAATCGATCCTCATGAATCCTATAGATACGGTTATAGAGAGGATTTTCAGCAAGGCTGGCATCGGGTTTGGGCTTAAAGTGAAAAAACATTTCATTTTCACGGTTAAGTTTGTTGACGCCGCCGGCGGCAGTGCCTACCCATAACGTGCCGGAGCGATCCTCATAGATGGTTTCCACGCCATCATGGCTCAGAGTCTGTGGCTTGTCCGGATCTTGCCGGTATCGAGTAAAGCCGTTCATGTGTGGATTAAGCCGATTCAATCCCACCTGCGTTCCTACCCAGAGCGTACCGGACCGATCCATATGAATCGCCGTAACCATGTTATTGCTTAAACTCGACGAAACATTCGGATCGTGTTTGAAATGCGCAAAGGTTTCGGTTTTGGGGTCGAAGCGATCCAGTCCGTTTTCGCGCGTCGCCACCCATAGAATTCCATTTTGATCTTCATAGATCAAACTGACATTATTAGCGCTGAGGCTGTTGGAATTTTCGGGATCGTGCTTGTAATGTGAAAATCTCTTCGGTTTGAGATCGATTTTAAAAGCGCCGCTACCGCGGGTGCCGACCCACAGATTATGAGCATTATCTTCAACAATGGCAAATGGCACATAGAAGCTGCGCCAATTGCGTTGCTTGTTGGAGAATCGGAAATGCGTGAACGTTTCGGTTACAGGATCAAACCGGCTTAGCACGGCGTTACTGATCCAGATCATGCCCTGGCTATCCAGAAACAGGGTATGAATGTAATTGCTGTAAAGGCTGTTGTGATTTCGGGGATCGTGTTGATAGCGGATAAAACCGTCTATCTCAGGGTCGTAACGGCACATGCCGCCGCCAAAGGTTGCAAACCAGAGATTGCCCGCTTTGTCTTTTATGCCATGCCAGACTCTATCATCACCGATGCTGTGTGGATCCTCAGGATCATGCGCGTAGCGGGTAAACATTTCGGTTTGTGGATCGAATCGGGTCAGACCAAAACTTTGTATGCAAATCCACAACCTGCCCGCATCGTCCTGCAGAATCCAGCGAATCGAGTTGTGACTGAGGCTGTTTGGGTCATTGGGATCGTGAAAATAGCCGGTAAATGTTTCTGTCTGTCGATCAAATCTAAAAAGCCCGCCATCCCTACTAAAGTTACCGATCCAGAGCTTACCGGAGTGATCTTCAAAAATCGTGTATACAACTGGATAATTCATTTTAGTAGCGTCCTCGCGATCGGGCAGGTAGCGGATGAACTTTTCCGTGTGACGATCAAATCGGTTCAGACCATCGCGCGTGCCGATCCAGAGCGTGTGCGAAGCATCTTCCATGATAGTCAGGATACGATTGTGAGAGATAGTAGTAGAATCCGAGGGGTCGTGGGTGAATACTTTGAAGCCGGTGCCATCGTACCGGGCCAGACCGTCTAAGGTGCCAAACCACAGAAAGCCCTGGCTGTCCTGCTGTATGGCATTAACCGAATTACTCGGCAGGCCGTGCTCAATGGTGAGCTGTTCGAATTGGAAATTCGATTCCTGAGCCTGGAGCAGTTGGCCGAAGAATGCCAACATGCATACTTTGACTGCAAATAAATAGATGGTAAAACGCAATTTCCTTCTCTACTAATTCGGGGTTCATCTTCAGGGAAGCTCAAAATTGACACAGGACTTGTTTGTGAAATTCGGAGTACTGGCGAATCAGGAGTGGCTATCAATTAAAAATTTCGTCTCTGAACCCGATAGTGGTGTGCTGGAATTCTAAAATATCGTACTATTAAAAATAACACAAAGATCGACGGGGACATGATAAACGTTTTAACATAGAACTCCCATTGTAAAAAATATATTTCAGGTACTGTATGTGCAGAAAACTTTTTAATATGTAAGGAATGGCTCTATAACCCATGTAATTTGCAAAATTTGGTTTAATCATAAATTTTTATCAAAATAGAATGAAAATAAATAATTGTACTATTGTAAATCTGCTCTTTGTGTGTCATCCCCAAATGTGGTAAGCAGGAATCCTTCAGTAGATTAAAGAAATTCAACGATGCTTGTTTGAATGAGAGGTTTGTATTCACTTATTTTACGATAATATACCACTCCAGCATCCTAAATGCAACGAAAAACCCCAAATGGCTGCTTGCATTTGGGATGCAATTACCTTAAATTTGCCATAATCCAAAAAGGAGGCAGTGAAGTATGCCCGTTTTATTTAAATCCACCAAAATGCTGGAAGCCCAGATCGATGAATTTCTGGACGCGGTCAGTCAGGGGGCGCTGGTTTTCAGGCAGGCCATTCAAAGTTATTTAGAGGATGAACACGACAAACTTACCGCAAACATCACTACCATCGGCAATTTAGAAAACCAGGCGGACACGCTGCGGCGGAATATTGAAAATCACCTTTACACCCACTCTTTGATCCCCGAAAATCGCGGCGATGTGCTGGGATTGCTGGAAAGCATGGACAACGTCATCGACACGGCCAAAGGCACGCTCAATTATTTCGCCATTGAAATGCCGGAAATTCCTTCGGACCTGGCAAAGGATTACTCAGCGCTCACCGAAAAATCCGCGCTGGCAGCCGAATCCATCGTGCTCTCGGCGCGGGCTTTTTTTCGCAATGTCAAAGCCATCAAAGATCACCTGCACAAAGTGTATTTTTATGAAAAAGAAGCCGACAAAATTGCCCTGGAATTGAAGCGACACATTTTTAAACTGGACTTGGAACTAAGTCGGAAAATGCATCTCACTTACTTTGTGCAGCATGTGGATTTTTTGGCAGATCGTTCCGAAGAGGTCGCCGACCGACTTTCCATCTACGCCATCAAGAGGAGTATCTGATTTCGCGATGTTCTTGATCTTTTTGTCGAGCGGACTGTTTTTAGGCTGGTCGCTGGGCGCCAACGACGCGGCCAACGTCTTTGGCGCGGCCGTGGGTTCGAAAATGATTCGTTTTCGAACCGCAGCGCTAATCTGCAGCGTTTTCATTATCCTCGGGGCGGTTATCAGCGGCGCTGGCGCTACCAACACTCTGGGCGCACTGGGTGCAGTGAACACCCCGGCCGGTGCGTTTATGGTGGCAGGCGCTGCCGCTTTCACGGTCTTCTGGATGTCGCGATTGAAACTGCCCGTTTCCACCTCCCAGGCCATTGTCGGCGCCATCATCGGCTGGAATATTTACAGCCACGCAAAAACCGACCAACAGGTGCTCTCGAAAATCGTCGTCACCTGGATTCTTTGTCCGCTGCTGGCAGCGGTTTTCGCGATTTTACTGCTGATGGTTTTTAAAGCCTTTTTCAATCGCGCGAAAATTCATCTTTTGAAATTAGATCTTTATACCAGGCTGGGCCTAATCGTCGTAGGTGCATTTGGAGCTTATAGCCTCGGCGCCAACAACATCGCCAACGTTATGGGGGTGTTCGTGTCGGTTTCGCCATTCAGCGACATCCATTTGCTGGGCTGGATGACGGTCAGCAGCACCCAGCAGTTGTTTTTTCTGGGCGGCCTCGCCATTGCTGTCGGCGTTTACACCTATTCACAAAAAGTCATGGAAACCGTGGGGTCGAACATTTTCAGACTTTCACCGGAAGCGGCACTGGTGGTGGTTTTGTCCAATGCGCTGGTGCTGTTTCTGTTTTCTTCGCAGGGTCTGTCTGCCTGGACTTCCTCACTGGGACTGCCGGCCATTCCCCTGGTGCCCGTGTCCAGTACGCAAGCCGTCATTGGCGCCATCATCGGTATCGGTATTGTCAAAGGGGCAAAGAGCATCAAATATTCGGTGCTCGGTGAAGTTTTTGTAGGCTGGGTGACCACGCCCGTGGTGTCGGGAGTGCTCACTTTCATTGGACTCTTCTTCCTCCAGAATGTTTTTAATCAACAAGTGAGCCAGGCGGTATTTTAGAAGAAGAAAATTTACGTGGACTAATTTTGTCAACTTTTTTCAGGACGGCACTCAGCTATTGGTGGCTGTTGGGAATTGTTCAAAAATGGATTGCACACCATGAGCTTTCTCGATTTAGAATGGTGGAATTTCCATCGTTAATTGAATTGAGAAATGTTATTCACTTAATCACTCAAGTTTCGCAGTTGTGAAATTAATTGTTTTTAAAATGTTTTTCTCGAACTG
>JBHHXN010000261.1:0-5777 GCA_046757025.1 bacterium | reverse complement strand
CTTTACGGGATTATGAAAATTGCATTCAAATTTACCAGGCAGAACGAGACGAGCTTGAAAAGGAATTTTTTGAAAGCGCTCTGCAAAATGCCGGTTCGACATTATACATTCGCCGCAAGCTGGTGAACGATAGTTTTAAACAGGCAGATGAAGCTGAAATCAGGTGGTTAGAGCAGATTAAAACGCATAATCAACAAAAAACGCCTGGAAAATGGCTTTACTCAAAAGCCTGGGACAGATTTAATAAACATGCACACATGTCCTTTTACTGATCACAAAATATTGGAATTCTTTGGGTGCGAAACAAACCGTATGTGAGAAATTGGGTTTTCGTTCCAGACTTTCTTTCAAGGATTTATGCTCTTAATGATAAGTAAAATGAAAAAAGTCTTTCTCAACTTTGGTCTAATTATTCTTTCATCGGTGCTATTTTTATTATTCATGGAAATCGTTTCAAGAATATTTTTAAAATCCGTACAAACGCATGTGGTGAATAAAGATGGTGAGATCGTTTCCATGCAAGTCGAACCCGGTAATCCCGCAGCCGGCCTGATACCTTATTTTGATGGCCGCATGGTTTCGGGAGAATTTGACGTCTCTATCCGGCTGAACAGTCAGGGTTTGCGGGAAAACGTGGAATTTGGAGGGGATAACCACGGAGAGCCGCTGCAGGTGATTTTGTTGGGCGATTCCTTCATGTTTGGCTGGGGGGTGGAATTTAACCAGTCTTTTGCGTCCCACCTCGCCAAATACCTGAGCACATTTACCAAGCAAAAAGTTGTGGTAAACACCTTGGCGGTTCCGGGTACCGGACAGTTAAGCCAGCTTGCCATTTTGAAGCGAGTTTCGCACCCTGCCCCAGATATTATTTTAACCGGCATGTATCTCACCGACCATGTGGCCAGCGGCCATGATCTGATCGAAAATCTAAATGAATTCCACCAATTCAAATCACATTCCTCCAAAACTCAACTTACTGATGATGACAATTCAAAGCTGGATAGGTTGCGTCAGATCAGAAGGTGGCTGAAACGGCACTCAAATTTATTTCGGTATGTTGAAACCCGATTGGGCGCCATTTTTCTGGCTAAATTTAGCCGGGCTATTCACCTCGAGAGCGATCCGCAGGTGATGGAGAGCGCCTGGACACTGACCGATTCAATTTTAGTTGAATTAAAAGAATCCGCCAGGGAAATTAGAGCTTTATTTGCCATTCAATATATTCCCAATATGCTTGACGTCATCCAGAATAATCTCAATCCTTACGACCGGTTATCGGCGATTTGTGATCAAAGGGGCATCCCAATCGCACCGAATCCCATTGAGTTGTTTAATCCCTCTGTTGCGTCGGGCAAAATTAGCGATTATTATTATACAGGCGATGGCCATTGGACAACGCAAGCTCATGAAGTCGCTGCTCGATTTGCGGCAAAATTCATTGCAGAAAACATAATACGCAATAAATCAAACTAATAAACTTCAAAAGTGTGTTAAGCATATTTGAAATCCATTGTGATTTTTCAAGGACTCTTCTAATTGGATTCGTGAAAGGTTCAACAAACATCTGGAGGAAATGTGAATAGAAAAAGATTCATTTTTGCCAGTATGATTATTTTTGTGATATTTGAGTTGATAACAAGTTTAAACAATGTGCTACTTTTTGGAGGTGTGTGGGAACTCGGTTTGACCATCGGCGATTTAGTGTGGTCATGTTTATTCGTTTTCATCTATACCAGAATATCTCAAGAATACAGTTTGCTTAAAGGGCTTCAATATGGGCTACTGATGGGCGTATTCTTCAGCTGCCCGGTGGTTTTTGGTTTCTTTCCCTTTGCAACGATCACTCATGTGGATCCTGACATCTCAGACTGGATTTTGCCTGGCATCATTCCATCGATGAAAGCAGTGCTCTGGTTTTTGCTGACAGTAACAAAGATCGGTATTTGTGGTCTTTTAGCATCTGTATTTTATCGTCCAACGAAATAATAAAATTTGTGCTACCCTTTCACCTCTTTTCGCTCCATTCCTGACAAATGTCAAAAGTGGATTTGTTAAAATTGTGCTTGAATTTATAGAAAAAAAATATTTATAAATGTTTGATGCTGGCCTTTCATCGACACATTTCGCGGAACTTTCATGGACAGCCCCGAATGTCATTCCGCAACTACGGGATCTTTTCAGTAAACACAATATTGGCTATATGAAAAAGAATTTTACATTTTGCGAAAAAGATTCCTACAGAATGACATGCTGGTGCGCGTGCTCTTTCAAATAGAATGGAAAAGCTATTCCAAGATTAGCTCCCAAAGACGGCATCTCTTTTGAGATTGCCTCCTCCCGCTCTATTTTCCAGCCCACTTCATTATCCCCATAAGAAAGATTGCTAAAAACGCCTGCCTTTGTTACATTTACTGGAATCCTTTTTGAAATTCTTGCATCAAACACCTAAACGAAGCGATAAAGAGACACCTTCCATTCTTTAATTTTGAGGGTTTTATGATGAATTATAAATTTATGATCGCTGTTTTGCTGATATCCGGGCAAACTTTGAGTTTCGGACAAAACGGCCAGGTGCGGCATCTGTCGTTGCCAGAAGCGCTGAAACTGGCACAAGAGCAAAATTACCAGGTACTCATCGCCAGAAGCGAGGTCGAGCAGGCCAGGGGACAAAACCTGGAAAGCTGGCAGGGATTTCTGCCGTCCGTGACCATCTCAGAAAATTACGTCAAATCCAACGACCCGGTGACGGTATTCGGTTTGAAATTGAAACAGGGGGTGTTCGCACAAAGCGATTTCGATCTGACGGCGCTAAACGATCCGAACGCGTTTGACAACTTCACCACCGTGTTTCAAGTGCAGCAGCCGCTGATCAATTTAGACGCGGTTTACGGCAAGTCCGCTGCCCGAGCCGGGGTCAAAGCGCGAGAACAGGCGCTGCAGCGTGCGAAAGAAGCCGCGGCGCTGCAGGTGAAAAAAGCCTACTACGGTCTGATCCTGAGCCGGAAGCATCTCAAAGCCGTGGAACAGGCGGTAACTTCGGCGCGGGCCCACCGGGATGACGCCCGAGCGGCTTTTGAGCAGGGCATGATCAATCAAGCGGATTATTTAGCTGCGCAGGTGCGACTGGCGGAGTTACAGGAGCAGCGCATCAACGCCGAGCACCAGATCGCCAACGCCAGCGACGGATTGAAATTCGTTCTGGGTATCTCCGACGACGCGGAGATCGTCCCCACAGATAGTCTGAACCAGCCGACAACCATTCAGTTCGGTGAGGAAACGCCGGCGCGCCTTTCCCAGCGCTCGGACCTCAGGGCGCTGCGGCTGCAATCGCAGGCCGCCAGCCGCCAGTTGTGGATGCAGCGCAGCAACTGGCTGCCGCGCTTGAACGCTTTTGCCGCGCTCGAGTGGAACGCAGCCGACGCCTTCAAAAACCGCGCCTCCAACTGGGCTGTGGGTCTGCAATTGCAGTGGAAACTGTTTGAGGGATTGGGCAAACTGGGGCGCAGCAAACAGGCAGCGGCTAAAACGCAAACCGTTCAAGTGCAGCTGCGTCGGGGGGAAGAGCGGGCGCGGCTGGAAGTGCGCAGAGCTCAGCGCGCCCTTAAATCCGCTGCCGAACGCGTGCAGGTGGCGCAATCGGCGGTGAACATGGCCCAGGAAAGTCTGCGCATTGCCGAAGAGCGCTTCCAGCAGGGTCTGGAAAAAACCTCGGGCCTGCTCGACAAAGAAGTCGCCCTGACAAACGCCCGCTTACGTTTTTTAACAGCGCAGCGCGACTACTCAGTGGCCGTGAGTGAGCTGCAGTTTGCGATGGGGGAGGAGTGATTTGGAAGATTCAATTCACGTTGAGATGAAAAGTTTTGATGAAAATGTGCTATCGGGTACCCGAGGCAATTAGATTGGATGATTCCATTAAAATACCATGAAAGTTGTTGATAAGCCAGTTCAAACACGGACACCCCCTGTCATCCGCCTCAAGGGGGATAAAAGAATTTCTCCCCTTTAGGGGAGATTAAGAGGGGGGTGACCAGCAGCCTTACAAAATTTTTTTAATCTCATTTTAGCAACTTGTTTAAAATAAATCAGATAGATAAAGGAGTCAATAATGATTAAAATCGCAGTTCACCTTTTAATAGTCATGACATTTATATCGGCACTTAGCTGCGGCCAGGAAAACGACCGGCAGCAAGCTTCACAAGCACCTGTGGTAGTGAAGGTTGCCGAAGCCGAACTAGTCCCCCTGAGCGGCCAGCAAACGTACGTGGGTTCCATCGAGCCTTTGGAGCGGGTACGGCTTTCCACCAAAATCATGGGCTGGGTTGAGCAGATTTATTTTGAAGAAGGCGAGTCGGTGGCCAAAGGCGCCCTGCTGGTCAAACTGCGCAGCCAGGACCTGGAGGCCAAAAGCTCGCAGGCCAGGGCCGCCATTGCCGCAGCCGAAACGCACTTTAAAAATGCGCAAACCAATTTAAAACGCCTGCAGCATTTATTCGTTCAAAAAGCCGCCACCCAGAAAGAGCTGGACGACATGCGCGCCGCTTTTGCCAGCGCCGAAGCGCAAAAAATCACCGCGCTGGAGATGAAAAAAGAAGTGGATGAGCTACTAAAATATACTGCGCTCACGGCACCATTTGCCGGTGTGGTTGCCCGAAAAATGATGCAAGCGGGCGACCTGGCCAATCCCGGACAGCCCATTATGGAAATCGAAAATGTGACACAGGTGAAAGTGGTGGCGAAAGTGCCGGAAAGCGATGTGCAGAAACTGCGAGTGGGCATGCCAGTTAAGGTGACTGTGCAGGCTTCCGGTAGCAGTACCAACGGCGCCAGCCACGCCAACGTCATTGACAAAATCGTACCCGCAGCAGACCGCATGAGCCGGCAGTTCGACATTCACATTTTGATGGACAATGCAGACGGCCGCATGAAATCCGGCATGTTTGCGCGCATTGCGGTGGGCGCCACAAGCGGGGAAACCATTCTGATTCCACAAACGGCGGTTTTTAGAAGAGGCCAATTGCAAGGCGTTCACGTGGTGGGTTCAGACAACAAAGTCCGACTGCGCTGGATTCGTACCGGCGTAAAAACCGGCTACCATATCGAGGTGCTTTCCGGCTTGAACACCGGGGAAAAGGTGGTCATCGAAAACCGCCAGCCGTTGCTGGACGGACAACTTGTGGAGGTGAGTCAATGAAAGTAGGTATAGCTGGACGCGTGGCGCATGCGTTTATCGATTCGAAGCTCACGCCGCTGTTGATGCTGACAGCACTGCTCATCGGTGTCTTCGCGACCTTTTTAACGCCCAGAGAAGAAGAGCCGCAAATCGTGGTGCCGCTGATGGACATTTTCGTGCCCTATCCCGGCGGCAGCGCCAAAGAAGTAGAGGAGCGCATCGCCAAACCGCTGGAAAAAATCATCCACGAAATTCAGGGGGTCGAGTACGTCTATTCAACCTCTATGCCGGATTTTGCTTTGATCACCGTGCGCTATTTTGTGGGCGAAGACACCGAGGAGAGCCTGGTCAAACTGTGGACGGTACTGATGAAAAACATGGACAAAATGCCGGCGGGCAACCAGTTTCCGCTCATCAAAGCCAAATCCATCGACGACGTGCCCATCCTGACTTTAACCCTGTGGAGCGATGTTTACGATGAGTTTCAGCTTCGGCGGGTGAGCGCCGAGCTCAGCGATGAAATCAAAAAGATCACCGACGTTTCGGAAGTGGAGCTGACCGGCGGCTTGAAGCGAAAAATCCGCGTGATTCTGGATCAGGCGCAGTT
>JBHHXN010000260.1:0-5801 GCA_046757025.1 bacterium | reverse complement strand
ATTATCTTTGCCCAAACCGGCCAGGGCAGTGAAGACGGTTATCTGCAAACTTACGAGGTCTACAACCTGGATCTCAACGCCGACCTGGCGGTATTGAGCGGATGTAATACAGGATTGGGCAGGTTGAGCCGTGGCGAGGGCTTGATGGGAATGAGCCGCGCGTTTCTCTATGCTGGTGTGCCCAGCCTGGTGGCAAGCCTTTGGCCGGTGAATGATGAATCTACTGCTGAATTGATGAAGCATTTTTACCACAATTTGAGAATGGGTCTGCCGAAGAATCGGGCTTTACAGAAAGCCAAACTAGCGTTGAGCCGCTCTGAAGACTGGAAGCGAGACCCCTTTTACTGGGGTGCGTTCGTGTTGATTGGAGATTGGAGGGGAGTTGTAATTGAATGATGTGAAACTATTGAATCAGTATCATTTAAGAAGCTTTCTACCTCATCTGTTTTATTTGCAGAAAAAATCATAACATCAATATCGCTATCCTTGTCAGCCTTTTCCCTGAGAACACTCCCAAAGAGGATGATTTTAGCGATATGATTTCCGAACTTACTATTAAGGACCCTCTGCTTAGATTCTTCCCGGGCCATCCACTTCTTTTTGATTATCGTATTAGTCGTTTTCTTTTTCCAGATACGTTCTGACTCCAGCGGTAAATTTTTCAAAATCGCTAAGATCTTTCTGCAATATTCGGTATAGCCGTTCTTCGTCCACTTTCCAGTACACGTGCACCAATAGATTTCGGAATTTGACCATATCAACTAGTCTTTCTACGAACTCCTTGTCAAAAACCCGCGCATCACCCATGACGCGAAAAACATCACTATACTCTTCAGGTGTTCCTAAGTTCTGATCCGCAATGACATGGTTGCATATGTCAATAGCCGCCTCAATCGCCACAATGAAATTGTACTTTGCACTGTCAACCTTCTCAAAAGCAGCAAGAAATTCCTCCTTAGATGTTTGGGCAAGACCTTTGAGCTTGCCCACAGCCTGTGTTAATTCCGAAAATAGGCGTACCAAAACCTCATTTTGTTTTTTGACCATGTCTTCTTCCCAGTACAATAGTTTCGTAGAGCAAACGACGATGCGGCTCAAAATCGAAAAAGAAATCCCTGGTTTTAGCCACAAAAGCGATGTGTTTCCTTTCATCTTTGGACAAAAGCAGACGTCCAATATTTACTACTCTGTATCGAAAGTTCAGTGGCGCCGTATTCAGTAGACGAAGATCAATGGTAATGCCGGGCAAAGCTAAGTCAATTTGAGATGCAAGAGTAAGATCGTATTGGAAAGAGTGCATGTTTGCTTCAAGAGTATCGTCCTCCACATAAACGGCCACATCGAGATCATGAAAGCCCTTCGAACTCAGAAAAGAACCATGGACATAAGCAAACACCACAAAGGATTCACGGCTTAACAAGCTAGTCAGATTTGATAAAATCCGCTGCTTTTCCTCTTTACCTAAATGTTTTTTCTTTCCGACTTTCATTTCATTTAGGATTAATATAATTTTTTATATTCTACTATTTTTTCAAAGAAAAGTCAAACAAATTTTAAGACCCAGGGCGGCGAATTCGCAAATAGGTGTGATTTAATTAAGGGGTAATGCTAGAATCTGATAATGTGAAATAGAAGTTACTATCGAGCATCCAGCATCCAGTTATAAATTCCGAGATAATTCATTTATTTTTAGAACGATTTTCCTGGCTTCATCTTTTCTCATAAGATTGGGCTGGGAGAGTTGTAATAGTTGTTCAAACTGCTCTCGAGCTTTGTCCAAATCTCCCATCATCAAATAAGCCTTCCCTAAATACCAGAAGCAATCTTCCTGATAAAAGGCGTTATCCCTGGCCAGCGATAGTGCTTTTTCAAAATAGCTGATCCCTTGCCTAACCTTACTTGTGTCAAAATCATAAGGAAGCCCCAAAAGCCAGATTTCTGCATCTAAAACGTATGCAAGTCCGAGATGGTAATTGGCCTGATAATGATTTGGCTCCCCTTCCAGATAGGCGCTTAAATCTACAATGGCCCTCTCATACTTCTCCTGGTAAAAGAATTCCACGCCTTTGCGCAAGCTTTCCGATTGAATTGCCTTACTCCGCAGAATACTTCTCTTTTCGGGTTGAATTTGAGCAATGGCAAAGTACTCAGGTCGGAGCGTAAAGGCGTAGCCGTACAAGAAGCCTATGCAAAGCGCAATGACTGCACCAGCATAGGCCAATCTCGGAGTCTTCAGAATTTGGAGAAATCTATCATTTGAGATGGCTTTTAGTTTACCGAAAAGGCTCAAGTGGTTTGAAGCCTCTGTAACATGGTGACGTTCGCTTTCCCTAAATGAATCCAAATGGGAGTACACTCGCTCATCCAGCTTTGTTTCAATTCCCCTCCAGTTTTCTGGGAGTTCCACTTCTTCGTCAGCGATATTTGCGGTGTCCTCCAGCCTGTGCAAAACCTCTATACAGACGGGGCACAAATCTATATGTTCTTCAAGCAATCGTTGCTGCTCACCGTCGAGCTCCTTTTTGAAATATCGCAACAACTGCTCAGATTCTGGGCATTCATTGTGCGATTTGGGCCGCAGGCTTTGCAGCAGCTTATGATATTTGGCCCCGAATTCGCTATTGTTTTCTTTTTCTTCAGTCATAATTGCTCCAGGATGATTTTGAATCTCCGGCGTCCATTTTGAATGTGGGATCTTACCTGATTATAGGAATAGCCCGTGATTTCAGCGATCTCGTTGTATGAAAGATTGTTGATATAAAACAAGCAAAAACATCTTCTTTGTGCCTGTTTGAGCTTCCGTAACGCCACAGGAATTTTGCTTCTCAATTCTTTTTGATTTTCAACCTGACGCTCTTCGTCTGGATTTTTCGCCACCCGGCTTTCATCGAGCAGATGATATCTGAAGCGGCTCTGCTTGCGCAAATGATCGATGCACAAATTGGTGGCAATCCGATACAACCAGGGAAAGAAAGGCGCATCTTCCTTGAAATCGTCAACATGATCAAAGGCTTTTATAAAAGCCTCACTGGTCAGATCCTTTGCCTCTTCTTCGTCGTTAACTCTTTTCAAGCAGCTCAGGAAAATCCGCTGTTTGTACTTTGCATAGAGCTTGCCAAAATAATCGACATCCCCGGAGGTCCGGTATTTCTGAATCCAGAATTTATCCTCTTCTGCCGAACTTTCTCTTTTTGTGCCCGGCACCAACTGTTGCCTCACTAATTACGATGAAAGTGAAGAAAATGCACAATTTTAACTTACTCATCTCGGGAAATGTAATAACATTAAACTTGAATGGCAATGACGAAATGGGTCGCTGAAATTTTTATGTAATTTTCACTACCGGGGCGTAACAAAGATGATTACGAGTTGAATGCATACAAGAGAAAGGAGTCTATCATGATAAGAAGATTATGGTTGCTGGTTACTTTCCGTTTTTGTGATTTTCAGCTTATTTGGTATTCTCTGAAATTCTATTGTGGACTCATCCTCGGCCTGATATGCTGGATTATTCCGATAAGTGTTGTCCAGGCTCAGACGGGCAACATTACCGCCGTTTGGGCCAACGAAGGCGGCGACAAGGTGACCAGGGACGAACTGCGCGCGAGCAGCAACCCAGGCAGTGTGCTCAACAGCGTGTGGGACGGAAGCAAGGTAAAACTCTTTGGCGCTAAAAATGAAGTTGTGGGATTCAACCTAATCCTGGAGGCGGCTAACACGGCTGCAAGCAACGTCACGGTTTCTTTCCAGACACTGAGTGGAGCGGGTGGCGCTACCATCAGCTCCGCGCCCACCAGTGGAGATGGCGTGTTTAACTGGGTCAATCGAAGCATAGAACTTTTCTATATCCGATATCTGGAAATCAAGGGACTGAGTACCGACCTATTCTTTGCCGGTTATAACTACGACGAGCGCCACATCCCGGAAAGATTTCGCCGTCCCTGGACCGGCGAAGGCGTGGGCACAGGCACCTGGCAAGACCGCCCGGATCACAACAAGTTTTACCCCGATATCGCCGTGCCTCTGGAACTGGTGGCGAGTTTCGACATTGCCGCAGGTCAGAACCAGAGCATCTGGGTGGACATTTACATCCCAAAAACCGCACCGTCCGGGCTCTACCAGGGAACCGTTACAATCCGGGAGAACGGCAGCACAACCCACGAGATTCCGGTAGAACTCTCGGTGCGCAACTTCACTCTACCGGATGTGCCCAACGCCAAAACCATGCTATTTCTGGGATATGAAGACATCAATCAACGCTATCTTGGTGAGGAATACCCGGACGAAGGGAGCGCAAATGATGCCAACTCCAGACTGATACGGGATCGCCATTTTCTCCTGGCCCACCGTCACCGTATCTCACTCATCGATGGCAACGCGCGCAGTATGGCCTGGGATAACGATGGCAATCCCCTGGACCAGCCCCATCCTCAGTGGCTACCTCGACTTGACGGCAGCTTGTTTACAGCGGCCAACGGTTATGATGGCCCGGGTGTGGGCGCCGGTAACAATGTCTACTCTATCGGTACGTATGGAGATTGGTGGTGGCAAGAGGAAGGCGAAGCGGGCATGCGCAGCCACACGGATGCCTGGGTCAACTGGTTCGATGCCAATGCGCCCGATACGGAGTACTTTATCTACCTCATCGACGAATCCGACGACTTTCCGCTGATTCAACAATGGGCGCAGTGGATCAACAACAATCCGGGACCCGGGCGACGCTTGCTGTCCATGGCAACCTTGGCCCTTCCTGCTGCTCTGACCAACACCCCTGCTCTCGATATCCCAGCTTCCTGGTTCAATGTCGGCATCACCAGCGAATGGCAAAATGCGGTCGATAGTCATGCTAATAAGGCTGATAAGCGTGTTTTCTTTTATAACAGTAATCGTCCAGCTTCAGGTTCCTTCGCCACCGAAGATGACGGCGTGGCCCTGCGTGTCCTCGCCTGGGGACAGTACAAAAAGAAAATCGATCGTTGGTTCTATTGGGAATCTACTTACTATAATAACTTTCAGGGTAACACCGGCCAAACCAATGTCTTTCAAACCGCCCACACGTTTGGAGGGTTTGGTGGCTTTGACAGTGTGCTGGGGCAATCGGGCGGAAACTATCTCAATGGCGACGGTGTGCTGTTTTACCCTGGCACGGACCTGTCTTACCCGGGTGATTCTTACGGCGTCAAAGGTCCTTTTGCCAGTCTGCGCCTGAAACATTGGCGACGTGGGATTCAAGACCTGGATTACCTGACCCTGGCCGCAGAAATTGACCCGGGACGTGTTCAACAGATTGTAGACGCCACGGTGCCCAAGGTGCTCTGGGAATATGGGGCCGCCGATCCCAGCGATCCTACCTGGGTGCTCACCGACATCAGTTGGTCAACGGATCCGGATGATTGGGAGGCAGCCCGCAAAGAGTTAGCCGATATTATCAGCGGCTCGACGAGTGTGGACGACCGAAACGCAGCCACGCCGGAAAAGTTTCTTCTCCACCAGAACTACCCCAATCCATTCAATCCCACGACGACGATTACGTTCGCCACGCAGCAACGAGGATTTGTGACCCTGAAAGTTTTCAATCTTGTTGGAGAAGAGGTGGCAACCTTGCTCGCAGAGGAGCTATCTCCTGGTGAGTACTCGAGGGAATGGAATGCCAGGGGGGTGGCGAGTGGCATGTATTTGTATCAATTATCATTGCAGCGAGACGGGAGCTCGATGGTTGCCACCAAAAAACTTTTGTTAATGAAATGACCTCAGACTTCTGCAAAACAGTTTTTGGAGTACATTGACTGTGTCAATGCAGG
>JBHHXN010000259.1:0-5804 GCA_046757025.1 bacterium | reverse complement strand
AGATTATTCAACTGGCTACTCTTGGATTAAGGTGTTATCTAAAACTTATAAATACTAATCGATGCTTAAGCTGATCTTTTGGACCTGTGTGGGTCTGGTAAGCTATTCCTATCTGGGCTATTTTGTGGTGATGTGGATCGCTTATCAATTCAAAAAAAACCAGAAGCCGGCATCCAATTCTTTTATGCCAAAAGTTTCCCTGATCATTTCTGCGTTTAATGAGCAAAATGTCATCGCGGAGAAAATCAAAAACTGTAAAGAACTGGACTATCCGGCCGATCGCCTGGAAATTTTGCTGGGCTCGGACGGCTCCACCGACGCCACCGAACGCATCATCCAGGCGCAGAAAAACAGCCAGATCAAACTAATATCCTTTAAACAGCGGCGCGGAAAATCCGCGGTGCTCAACGATCTGGTGCAGCAAGCGCAGGGCGAAATTTTGGTTTTTTCCGACGCCAACACCCTGTACGAACCGGAAGCCGTCAAAAAACTCGCGCGCCATTTTGAAGACGCCACCATTGGCGGGGTTTGCGGCAAGCTCGTTCTGCAACACCAGGAAAGCGGGGATATCGGCGCGCAGGGCGAGAAATTGTACTGGAGCTACGAAACCCGGCTCAAATTCCTGGAAGGGCACGTGAAAACCGTGTTAGGCGCCAACGGCGCCATTTACGCCATTCGAAAAGAGCTGTATGAAAAGCTGCCTGAAGAGAAAGTGATCATGGACGATTTTCTCATTCCGTTAAAAGTGGTCGAAAAAGGGTACCGCGTAATCTTTGATTTCGAAGCCGTGGGCAGCGAATTTTCCAGCCTGAGCGTGTGGGATGAGTTTAAACGCAAAATCAGAATCGGCGCTGCGAATTTTAACGCGTTGATTGAGATCAAAAAACTGCTGCACCCGAAACAGGGATTTGTGGCATTTGGTCTGTGGTCGCATAAAATCATTCGCTGGTTTATTCCGTTTCTGGCCATCGGGATTTTCGTCTCCAATCTATTTTTAATTGGCGAGCCATTGTACAACGCCGCACTTTTAATTCAAATTGCGTTTTTGGGAGCCGCTTTGCTCGGCGCCATTTTGAATAAGTTGGGCCTCTATAAAAACATTTTCGCCATCTTGTTTTATTTTTTTCTAGTGAATTTAGCCCTGCTGATTGGGTTTTATCGCTACCTGATCAAATCGCAAAAACCCGCCTGGAACCCAGTGCAAAGATGAAATAGCTATGAACAAAACCATTGAAAAACAACTTCTGATTCTCACCGATTTTCTCAGCATCTCCCTGGCCTTTTTTGTCTGGGCACATTTACGCCAGGAGCTGGGATTCTTTTCCGATATCAATTTCCTCATCTCGTTCATTGTGTTTTTGTACTGGTTTGTGATTTTCACCTTTTTTGGCCTCTACCGCTCCTGGTACGCCCAGTCGCGAATCGACGAAATCATCACGCTGGTCAAAACCATCACCATCGGTATCTTTATCATCTTCCTGGTTACCTTTGAGCCGGAAAGCGATCTCTCGCATCCGCCTACTCTGAGCCGCATGTTCATCCTCAATTTCTGGATATTGCTAATCCTATTTGTAGGAGTCAATCGGGGGATCTTTCGCACGGTTCAGCGAAAGCTGCTCATCTCAGGAATTGGCATGCGCCGAACCCTTATCGTAGGCTGGGGGAAAAAAAGCTGGCAATTGTACGATGAGCTGCTGAAGTATCCGGCCCTAGGCTACCAGGTTGTTGGATTTGTGGGCGCACAGAAATCGACTGGAAAAAAAATCAATGCTTACAAAAACGTTCCTCTGTTGGACACAATCGAAAATATCAACACGGTCATTCAAAATGTCAAAGCGCAGGAGGTGATTTTCAGTCTGGATGGCGGCTCGCAAAAGCTGGTGATGGATTTGATCAACGAATGCAACGGTCTGACAGTCAATTTTAAGATTGTGCCGGACCTGTATGAAATTGTGCTGGGACAGGCTAGAATCAACCAGATCTACGGTTTTCCGCTCATCGATATCCTGCCGCACTTCATGCCGCCCTGGGAACAAAAGATCAAACGCTTCATGGACATCTTCATCTCATTAATTATTCTGGTGGCGTTTTTGCCATTATGGATCATCCTGGCCGTCGCCATCAAAATAGAATCTCCTGGACCGATTTTTTATAAACAAAAACGGGTCGGTAAAAACGGCAAAGAATTCACCATGTATAAATTTCGCTCCATGGTCAAAAACGCCGAATCGCAGAGCGGTCCCAAATGGGCAGAACCCGAAGACCCGCGCATCACCCGCATAGGACGTTTGATTCGCAAACCGCGGCTGGACGAAGTGCCGCAATTCATCAACGTGCTGAAAGGAGAAATGAGCCTCATCGGGCCACGCCCCGAACGACCGCATTTCGTGGAACAATTAAAACACAAAATTCCGTTTTACGCCCGCCGCCTGAAAGTGCAGCCCGGCATCACGGGCTGGGCGCAGATTAAAGGCGAATACGACACTTCCATCGAAAACGTCAAAACCAAACTGCAGTATGATCTGTTTTATCTGGAAAACATGTCCCTGCGCATGGACCTGAAAATTTTGCTGAGCACCATTTATGTGATGCTCAGAGGGAAGGGGATGTGAGTATTTAAATGATAAATCCGAGTACTTTTCGAATCATTACAATTCACAATTAATTTTGTTTTAAATTGATGATTTGGCTATTTAGATATCCGGTTTACCAGGAAACCGATTTGCAATATCGGTAATAATTTGAAAGTAAATGTTATTTTGTCATTCTGTAAGCATCTTTTTTCTTTTCAAGAAAGGGTTTCATGGTCAAAGGAAACTATTATGTTTATATAACGACGAATCCGGGAATAACCGTTCTCTATGTGCGTGTAACAAATGATCTCAGAATTCGATTACGACAACATTATCTCAATAAGGGCAAACCAAAATCTTTTGCAGGCAAATACTTTTGTTATTAGCTTATCTATTATGAATTTTTCTCAGATATCAATCAAGCCATAGCCAGAGAAAAAGAAATTAAGAATATGACCCGGGAAAAGAAACAAGCCCTCATTGCAACCATGAATCCGAATTGGAATTTTTTGGTTGTACGAATGACTTTGTTTTAGAACTAAAAAGATTCTTACAGAATGACAGGCCCGAGAGGGTGCTTATACAAAACAATATAAAACTGTAAAGTTCATAAGTAAAACACAATTTTGTTTTTATTTTAATCTCATTATTTTATATTTGTTACTATTCAGGTGTCACTCCTGCGAATGCAGGAGTCTCCCGATTCAATGTAAATAAGTGAGAAAAGAATTTTTATCTTTCAATCAAGTAAAAATATGTTCAGGTAGTGGAACTATGGAAACATACTACTGTTCGATTTCAAATTATCATTCTTGTCATTGCGAGTCCCGCGTTTTGTGCTGGACGAAGCAATCTCCTGATTTTCAGCAAGTTAGGAGATTGCTTCGCTACGCTCGCGATGACAAATTGATGCAACATTAATTAAGAATCGCTCTACTAGTTTAAATGGATGTCCAAGGAGATTCCTGCATTCGCAGGAATGACAGCCCTGTACTAAATAGTTACTTATCTTTAAAACAAAACTATTGTAAAAACAAGAATAATGTGGGTTCAACGCTGTCCAAATAGTTGCTTTTTAAATGTCATTTTGAGTAGTCATTCGAAGATGCTCAGTGCCTGCCCTGAGCCTCACGAAGGGATAAACTCCGCGACGAAGAATCTCTCTACCCTTTTTATGAGATTGCTTCGCTTCTCCCGCATAGCGGAATCGCTTGCAAAGACAGAAGCCCAAAACGTTTCTTTTAGACAAAACAAGCGCAGAGGTCGTCGAAAGCTGAGAATGACAACAAAGTGTCTTTTGGTTCAGGCACAAATTTAATATATTTGTAAAATGAAACCGTTGATAACAGGAACAAAATAAATGTTAGACCTCAAGTTTATCCGTGAAAATCTCGAGCTGGTGAAAACAGCCGTCAAAAACAAACGCGAGAAAGTGGACGTGGACAAATTGGTGGAGCTGGACAGTCAACGCCGGCAGGCTCTGCAGGAAGTGGAAGCGCAAAAACGGCAGCGCAACCTCTCCTCGCAGCAAATCGCGCAGTTGAAACGGCAGGGCCAGGATGCGCAAGTCGAAATTGCCAGCATGCAAAAGGTCGGCGAGCAAATCAAAGTGCTGGATGAAAAGATCAAAAAGCTGGAAAGCGAAATTCAGGAAATTCAAAGCTGGATACCCAATATTCCGCATGCCACGGCGCCGGTTGGCGCCAGCGAAAACGACAATGTGGAAATCAAAAAATGGGGCAGTCCGCCGGCAACGGATTTTACGCGCAAGCCGCACTGGGAAATCGCCGAACAGCTCGGCCTGATCGACTTCAGCCAGGGCTCGAAAGTGACCGGTTCCAATTTCATCAACTATCAGGGGATGGGTGCGAAATTGCAGCGGGCGCTGATCAATTTCATGCTCGACCTGCACATCGAAAAGCACGGCTACCAAGAAATGTCGCCGCCGTTCATCGTAAACCGCGCTTCCATGTTCACCACCGGCCAAATACCCAAGCTGGAGGAGGACATGTATTTCGTCGATCAGGATGATTTCTTTTTGATTCCCACGGCGGAAGTGCCGGTGACCAATTTGCACCGTGACAGCCATTTAAAAGAAAAAGACCTGCCCGTGAAATACACCGCCTACACGCCCTGTTTTCGCCGGGAGGCCGGCTCCTACGGCCGCGACACCCGCGGTCTGATTCGTATTCACCAATTTGACAAAGTGGAGATGGTGAAATTTGTCAAACCCGAAAGCTCGTACGATGAGCTGGAATCGCTGCTCGCCGACGCGGAAGAAGTGCTGCAGCTGCTGAAACTGCCCTATCGCGTCATCGAGCTGTGTACCGCGGACCTCAGCTTTGCCGCAGCCAAATGCTACGACATCGAGGTCTGGGCAGCGGGCGTAGGAAAATGGCTGGAGGTCTCCTCCTGCAGCAATTTTGAGGATTTTCAGGCCCGGCGCGGCAACATTCGCTTTCGCCGAGAGGCCACCGGCAAGCTCGAATTGGTGCATACGTTGAACGGTTCTGGGCTGGCACTGCCGCGAACGGTGGTTGCCATTCTAGAAAATTATCAACATGAGGATGGATCGGTCATCGTACCCGAAGTCCTGCAAAAATATATGGGATTAGATTTAATCAAATAACTACTGTAAATTTAAAAATTTGGTCAAATGACTGTCCTTCCCACAATCTTTAATCGGGAATGACAAATTCTGTTCGAGTTAGAGGGTTTTGATAAAATTTACCCTAGTAAAGCGATTCCCTAATACCATTACAGTCATTGCGAGGAGTCCCGATTTTTCATTAAATATTACAATAATGAATATCGGGACGACGTACGGCTATCCAGTTTGCTCAGAAACGGGGTTATTACTGAATTCAGTATTTAAAAGAATGCTATAGTCAGTCATTCCCGCGAAAGCGGGAATCCATTTAGAAACAAAGATTTGAGGCGGTCGAAACCTCTGGATGCCCGCCTTCGCGGGCATGACGATTAAGGTTTATATCAATCGAAAAGAGCTTTTATAAGTTCAAGCTGAGTTAACTGGATAGCCGTAGGGACGACGAAGCAATCTCCTTATTTTCAGAAAGTTAGGAGATTGCTTCGTCCCGCACAAAACGCGGAACTCGCAATGACATATTGTTGCAATAATAATTAAGAATCGGCCTGCTAATCTATTATGCTGAATCATTAATTGTTAAATCAGTTGGTTTTACTCAAAACGCAATTCAAGTAATAAATGCC
>JBHHXN010000258.1:0-5862 GCA_046757025.1 bacterium | reverse complement strand
CGCCGCAAAGCGCGCATCGGAACGCAAATTGTCGAAATTTGCATCAACGCCAAGCAGCATCAGTTGCTCACTTCTTGCTGCGTACGCCTTTTTTAACCAATGAAAGGCCTCGTCCTTTTCTGCCAAAACAGCATGGATTGCGGCGATGTGAAACGCAAGGTCTGGCCGGTCCTGCAATCGTGTGGTTAGTTTACCCATTAAGCTAAGCGCCTTTGTGCGATTCCCTTCATACGCGTATGAGACCCCCTCATAATACATGACTTGATCAGAAGAAAACCCCAGGCGCAAACCTTCCGAGAACTGTTTCCTGGCTTCTGTAAATTCTCCTTGCATCATATAGCCCGCTCCGAGCGACAAGTAGGCTAACGCGGAGTTAGGATAAAGCTCCAGCATATGCTTCGCTTGTTCCACAGCGCGCGCATAATCCCGCATCCAAAAATAGGTGAATCCAAGTTTAAAATTGATGACGTGAGAATAGGGGTCTAATTGCAGGCCGAGGCGCAACTCCTTGAGCGCTTCCTCGAATCGTCCTAACGCCACCAAATAATAACAGCCGTACTCCTCATGGGCGGTTGCGTTAGCGGAGTTCAATGCAATCGCTCTTTGGAAATGTTCTTCCGCGCCCTGCCAATCAAAGTCAAAACGATACTTGACCACCGCCAGCGCGATGTGAGCCTCCGGGATGGTGTCATCTAACAGCAACGCTTTGAGCGCGGCCTCCTTTGCTTTGGGCATGGCTTCCCCGGATAAAAGTAAAAGATTGGTGGCGCGGTAGTACGCCTGCGCCAGGCCGGCATAGGCCAGGGCGTAGTTGGGATCCTTTGCAATGGCCTGGTTGGCAAAGGCAATGCCTTTTCTGAAGTCCTCATTGGTGTATTTTTCCCAGTGGTACCGGCTTTTCAAGTACAAAGAGTAGGCTTCCACATTATCTGTGGGCGCTTGTGAGATGAGCCGCTCTTCGCGCGGCGAAAGTTCGGCTTGCAGCGCGCTGGCGATGTGCCGGGCAACCTCGCTTTGAATGGCGAAGATTTCGGTGAGCTCTCTATCATAAGTTTCCGCCCAGAGATGCGCATCGCCGGCGGCATTGATGAGCTGGGCCACGATGCGAATCTGATTGCCGGACTTGCGCACGCTGCCTTCCAAAATGGTGGCCACACCGAGCTCCTGGCCGATTTCACGCATCGGTTTGCCGCTGCCTTTGTAGCGCATAATGGACGTTCTGGAAATAACCCGCAGATCGGATATTTTTGAAACCTGCGTGATGATATCTTCGGTGATGCCATCGCTGAAATACTCGTTCTCCTGCTCGGCGCTCAGGTTTTTGAAAGGCAGCACCGCGATGGATTTTTCAAGGGCGACGGAATCGGATTCTGAGCGATTGAACAGAAAGTTCGCGACGACGGTAATCAGCACGAGGACCGCAATTGCAACAGCAGCCATAGGCCAGCGCGGTTTGTTTGGCTTGCTTAACTCTGACGGGGTTTGAAACACTGTCAGAGTTGGGGCGCCAGCCCCCTGCAGCGTTTTCAAATCGGCAAGCAAGTCTTGCACGCTTTGATAACGCTCATCCCGATTTTTCGCCAGTGCCTTCTTCAGAATTTGCTTCAAGTTTGCCGGAATTCCATCTGGGAATTTTGGCTCCTCGTTTAAAATCGAATACATCACCGCCTGCTCGTATTCGCCACGAAACGGCAGTTGGCCGGTCAGCATTTCGTAAAGCACAACCCCAAACGCCCAAATGTCGGTGCGATGATCGACATTTTCCCCGCGCGCCTGCTCCGGCGACATGTAGGCTGCGGTGCCGAGGGTGGTGTGATCTTTCGTCAACTGCGCCCCACCGCCGATCTTCGCCAGGCCGAAGTCCATGATCTTGACCTGGCCTTCTTCGGTGATCATGATATTGGTGCTTTTTATGTCGCGGTGAGTGATGCCTTTTTTATGAGCGGCTTGCAGGCCGGCGGCGATTTGGGTGGAATAGTCGAGGATGGTTTCAATGGGCAAAAATCCCCCTCGGTCCCCCTTTGGAAAAGGGGGAGGCCCACCCATTCCCCCCTTTCGTAAAGGGGGGTTAGGGGGGATTTCATGAATCATCTCCCGCAATTCCAGGCCTTCGATGTATTCCATGACGATGAACATTTCATCCCCCGCCTCCGCGGGGGCAGGCTTGACTTCCTCGATGGCGTAAATCGTAGCGATGTTCGGGTGGTTTAGCGCCGCGGCCGCCTGCGCCTCGACTTTGAAGCGGGCGCGCTCCTCCGCGCTGGCGGCAATCTGCCGCGGCAGGAATTTGATGGCGACCTCGCGTTTCAAGTCCAGGTCTTCAGCCTTATAAACCACCCCCATCCCTCCTTCGCCCAACTTCTCCAAAATCTTATAATGTGAAACACGCTTACCGATCATCGCAAACTCTTTTGTAGTGGCGTATTCTGCTTCCGATCATATTACTGTTTGGTTTCAGTCTGCAACTGTTTTTGTTTTTCTACCGGCTCTTTCACGCTTTCCAGCAGCAGCCGCTCGCGTTTCTGCTTCGCATCGTCCAACATCGGTCGCAGCTCCGGGTCGCAGTTTTGCCAAAGGTCGACGAAACGGCCATAGAATTCAATCGCTTTGTCCGTGTCGCCGAGTTTTTCATAGCACTCGGCGCGGCGCAGGTACGATGGGCCGAGGTAATTAAAGCCCCACGAGACAAAGTTATTATCCACCAACGAAGCGTACCAGTCGTTCGCTTCCTTGTAGCGGCCTTCCGTGAACAGTATCTCCGCACGCACGTAGCGGCTCAGACTTTGGTGGTAGAATGGCGACTGAGCTGCCAGCCGAAAGAAGACCTGTACCTGCGCCGCATCGAGCAAATGGAGCGCTTCATTGTTCCGGCCACTATGCCACGCCATAAACACCCGCAATGTTTTGGCAAAGCTCTCTGCATCCCGGCCGCCCTGTCGCTCAAGTGAGAGAAGTTTCTGCCGAGCAGCATCCCAGTCCCCGGCACGAAAATCCAGCAAGCCGAGCAGAAATGTTTTGACCGCCGCCTGACTGCCGCTGTGAAGGTCGCCACCGGAAAGAGTGGTTAGCGGCGCTTCGGTGGTGTCCCACCGGGCGACTTCACTTCGCAGCGATTCTAACTTATCCCTGTCCACTGGAAAAGCCGGCATGGCAGCACGAAGGACGCGTTGCGCGAGCATGAGTGCGGGGAAATCCGACTGCGCCGTGCGAAATTCCGACTCTGCCAATTGAAGCTGTCCCACCGCCACCGCAAGTTTGCCCCGCGCATGATACCCGCGCGCCTGCCACTCAGGTGGCTGCGTAGGATTGGACAACATTTCCGCCAGCCGTTCCGCCGTTTACAGGTCGTGCACCAATCCCGCGACTCTGTCCAGGACACGTGCGATGTTTGTCGGAGAAGATTTCGCCAGTACGTCCAGCATCTCTTCCCGCTTGAGCGTATCTCTGCCTGACAAAACCAGCAAGGCTTGCCATTGCAAGCTATCCGGAGCGTTTTCACGCGACAGATATAAGCGCACCAGCGAATCAAGAGAGGCGGTTCTCCCTTCCAGCGCCGCGATTTCCATCAAGTGGGGCAAAATGAGAGACCAGCTCGGACGGTGCGAAAGCAGCTTCTCAAACTGAGGACGCGCGGCCGTGATCGACCGTCCGTAATACGGGTTGTAATGAAAATAGAGATCGCCAAGCGAAAACCTGGCATAGATCATCGAAGCAGAGACGTCCAGGAGCGAACGCAATCGGGACTCGGCGCTCCGGTATTGGCCATCCACATAGTCCTTGTAGCTCAGCGTTAAATTCCGGACCTGTACAGGCAGGCGGTCCTTAAGCGCGATTGCCTTGTCCAATGCCTCGAAAGCCAGTTCTTCATTTCCGGCATTCCAGGACGCCGCTGCAAATAGCTGAATCCAGGCCACGGCAAAGTTTGAATCCGCGGCGACCGCCCGCTGCGCCGCATCGATAGCCTCCTGAAATCGTTCGGCTCGAAAGGCGCTGGTGCTTTCAAGATAGGCTTTGAGCGCGTCAAAAGAATGGGTCAGGTGTGCGGCAAATTCCGCTTCCGACTGCAGGATGGCATCCTGGAATTGGCTCGGTACAATCTGTAACGCCAGCCGATCAATCGCACTCAACAATTGCGCTTCATCTTCTGCCAGCGATTGCACGCGGGTCTGTTGTTCGCCCGAGGCATTGTACAAGGATGCATTGAGCTGCAAGCCATCGCCGACTTTCACCACGCTGCCCAAAATATAGAGTCCGGCGCCAAAGTGGGTCGCTATTTCACGGCCGTTTCGGGGATCAAGCCCAGCCTCGCTTTTGTCGCCAAGATAGCTGAGCAAAGCATTGGGATCGACGCTGCGCAGATCGCCGACGCCGTCCAGTTTGGCGCTGAGCAAATCCACCATGCCTTCTTTAAGATAGGCCAACTGCTCGCCGCCGCGAACCGAGAACGGCATCACAGCGATGGTTTGCACCCGCAGCGCCGGGGCTTCCTTTTCTCCGGAAGGTTGAAATGGCGTGAGAAACCAGAGGCTGGCCAAACCAATCAAAAACGCCGGCGCCAACCACATGGCGAGACGTCGCTTTGAAGTCGACTTCGCTGCAAATGACACAAAGGAAGAAGTTGAGAGCGGCTGTTCCTGCTTCTGCGCACGCAGATCATCCAGAACTTCGCGGCAAGAGGCATAGCGCTCGTTGGGTTTCCTGGCCAGCATTTTCTGAATGATTTGCTGCAAACTCTCCGGAACGTCGGCACGGACATCTGAAATGGGTGTGGGTTCCTCATTCAAAATCGCATAAATCACCGCCTGCTCATAATCGCCCTTGAACGGCAGCTCGCCGGTGAGCATTTCATAAAGCACGACCCCAAACGCCCAAATGTCGGTGCGATGATCTGTATCAGCGCCCTGCGCCTGTTCGGGTGACATGTAAGCCGCCGTGCCCAGTGTTGTACCGACCTTTGTCAACTGAGCGCTGCCGCGTACTTTCGCCAGCCCGAAATCCATGATTTTCACCTGGCCTTTGTCCGTGACCATGATGTTGCTGGATTTGATGTCCCGGTGGGTAACGCCTTTTTTATGAGCGGCTTGCAGGCCGGCGGCGATTTGGGTGGAATAGTCGAGGATGGTTTCAATGGGCAAAAATCCCCCTCGGTCCCCCTTTGGAAAAGGGGGAGGCCCACCCATTCCCCCCTTTCGTAAAGGGGGGTTAGGGGGGATTTCATGGATCATCTCCCGTAATTCCCGGCCTTCGATGTATTCCATGACGATGAACATCTCGTCCTCATGTTCCTCGATGGCGTAAATGGTGGCGATGTTGGGGTGGTTCAAGGCGGCGGCGGCTTTTGCTTCGCGTTTGAAGCGCTTCTTTTCCTCTTCGCCGGCAATAGCCGTTGATGAAAGAAATTTCAGCGCGACCATGCGCTCGAGTTTGGTATCCTCGGCTTTGTACACGACACCCATTCCGCCCTCATCCAGCTTTTCGAGAATTTTGTAGTGGGATATGGTTTTGCCGATCATAGCGTTGATTTCCATTTATTTGTATGCATCACTCTGGCTCCTCCAGCAACCCTTGCCAATCGCGCAGAATTGTCAGCTGCGAGCCGCTGCGGGTCTCCTCTTCCGGCTGCAACAGAAAACGCTGACCATCCGGGTGGACATCAAGTAAACGGAATTCTGGATCAGCCATAACGATCGTCGGCGGTGATATCCTTGGTCTTTTGCTTGCAAATTCCACTTCAACCGCAACAATCTGTTTCTTACCGTTCAAATAAAACAACTCTTGGCCATTCTGACGCCAACGCGGCCTGCTTCCTCCCTCGCCAGAAACGCGAATCGGCGCGCCCGGGCCCGGAAAGGGACGAAGGTA
>JBHHXN010000257.1:0-5878 GCA_046757025.1 bacterium | reverse complement strand
ATGATAATAAGGAATCGCACTACTAGACCCGGGTGAGGTTACATCATCACAAATTATTTGATTCTTATTTAAAAATTCTGTAAAATGGCAAAAACCAAACTGTCGAAAAATTATTGCCATTTTCGTTGGGACGTCATGATTGCAAGAGATAAAAGGCCTCGTACAAACCTGGTCTATTCCACTGATCCGAATTTTCATACTCAACATGAAGATGAGAAGCCGGCAAACACGCTGCCGCCCGCACAACAAAATCTGAGAGTCTGGCTGGACAAAAAGCACCGCCGTGGCAAAGTGGTGACGCTGGTGAAAGGATTTGTGGGTACAGATGCTGATTTGAAAGCGCTGGGCAAACAATTGAAATCACAATGCGGCGTCGGCGGCACCGTGAAAAATAGTGAAATTTTGATACAGGGCGACTGCAGAACCCGGGTACTGGAAATATTGACTGCCGCGGGCTACAAAGCCAAACCAGCAGGCGGTTAAATCGGCACGGTCTGTGAACAGGTCATGTTCGTTAAATTCACTGAACAAATCTTCATAAAAATCATTCTTCCCCAAAATGCTTATAGACCAATATCTGCCGGACTATCACTTTAATGAAGTTCATTCACTCGAAATCGCGAATACGCCGCAAAAAATTTATCCCTTGCTCTGGCAAACCGATTTCAACGGTTCCCGAATCATCAAAGCGCTGTTTGCGTTGCGTGGGCTGCCCTTTCAAGCCATTCAGATAAAGACACTTTGCCAGCACGGTTTCATTTTGTTGGAAGAGAAAAAAGACCGGGAAATCGTCATGGGTCTGGTGGGGCGATTCTGGAAAATGAATGGCGCGCTGCAAAACCTGCTAGCGGTAAATTTCAACTCCTTCGCAGAACCCGGTTTTGCCAAAGCCGCCTGGAACTTTGCACTTTCAAAAAATGACCGCAACACCTGCACCCTTTCCACAGAAACGCGCATCTTTTGCACGGACGAACAAGCCCGACGAAATTTTACACGTTACTGGTTTTTTATCAAACCGTTCAGCGGACTGGTTCGAAAACAAATGTTGAGGTGTATTTGCAAAGAATCTGAAAACACACTTGAAGCTGACTAAAACCCCAACAAAGGAGTCATGCAAGTGCAACCCATTAAACTTGGCATCATCGGCTGCGGCATTGCCGCGCGGGATTTACACTGGCCGGCCTTAAAAAAGCTGAAACAGCGATTCCAGATCACCCTGGTTTGCAATCACACCGAACCCAAAGCCAGAGCCTTTTCCGAAATGGTCGGCGGCGTGCCGTTTGTGCTGGATTATCGCGACCTGCTGACCAGCCCAGAGGTGGAAGCGGTGGATATCATTCTGCCCATCCATTTGAATTTCCAGGTCACACGCGACGCTTTACAGGCTGGCAAACACGTGCTAGTGGAAAAACCCCTGGCAGCGAATCTCCAGGATGCACAAAAAATGGCCGTGTTTGAGGGGCAATTCTCCCAGGTGATGATGGTGGCTGAGAACTTTCGCTACCACGATGTGTTCTATCGGGTGAAATCTTACCTGGAAGCGGGAGAAATTGGTACGCCATACGCTGTTTTCTGGGATATCTTTTATCTCATCGATGAACATAAAAACAAATACGCTCAAACCCAGTGGCGTATCCATCATCAATATCCTGGCGCGTTTATCACCGACGCCGGCATCCACAACATCGCGGCGCTGCGGCTGCTTTTTGGCGATTTGAAGACGGGCGGAGTCTTTACCACAAGCGTCAATCCCAACATCGGTGAAATAGACGGCATGAGTCTGCAATTCGCTGCTGAAAAGGACGTGCACGGCGTATTGAATATCTTTGTCAGCGCCAGGGGGGTTGCCCAAAACCGCCTGCTGATTCTGGGAACCCGCGGCAGCCTGGCGGTGGAGGACATTCAAAGAATTCAGGTCAGCCGGGATTCGGAAATTGTGCACTCCGAAATCATCGAAACGGACAACGGATACTACCAGGAGTTCGAGGCCTTTTCCCGCGCCATTCGCCACGACGAAAAAGTGGTCAGCACTTTTGCAGAAGCGTATCGTGATCTGGAGGTGATTATCGGCGCTCTGAATTCCGCGAACAGCGACCGAACCAGACAGGCAAAATAGAGCGTGAAGTATTCACTCGGTCTGTAAATTAGTGTTTGAACGAAAACGACCCTATCTTCCCGAAGGCCTCCTGGCCGAGGGTGAAATCGTGCCTGGTTCGGCGGGGCTTGTACTGAGCTTTGTCGAAGGGACGCCTTTGCGTAGAGCTTTTTAATCATGCATTTATCGAGTTTTCGTCAGGCACTTAATAACGATTGACCCAAAACTCGGTTCTTTAATTCAGTCATTTGTGGTTAACATGTTTCAACCATGAAAAAGAAGATCATCATCGGTATCCATGGACTGGGGAACAAACCTCCGCGGCGGCTTCTGCGAGCCTGGTGGAAGCGCTCCATTTACGACGGTCTCAGTCGCATCGGACATCCGCAAAAATTTTTTCGATTCGATCTGGCGTACTGGGCACATTTTTATTATCCCAAGCCTTTAAAACTGAGCGTGAAAGACAAAAACAGTCCTTTTTATATTGAAAATCCTTATGCTCCTCATCAGCCCAACGGCGAAGTGGAGCCGCCGAGCGAACTCCGGAAAAAGAGCCTGGACCTCATCGAAAGAATTTTCGACAAAATATTTTTTTCGGACAATAAAATCTTCCACATCGATTCCATCGGCGATTTGATCATTCGAAAATTTTTTCGAGAACTGGATATTTACTACCATCAAAACTGTCTGGTGGACAGCAAATCTGGAATTGGCGCCCGCGATGCCATTCGGCAGGAAGTGGCTCAGACCTTGCAGAAGCACCGAAACAAAGACATCTTGCTGATCGCGCATTCCATGGGCAGCATCGTCGCTTACGATGTGTTGACGCAGGTGCTGTCGGACTTGCCCATTCATACTTTCATCACCATGGGCTCGCCTCTGGGTTTGCCGGTTATCATGAAAAAAATTTTGTCCGAACAGCACAAATCGATACAAGAAGAAAAAAAAGTCCCGACGCCTGAAAATATTCGCAACGCCTGGTACAATTTTTCGGATTTGCACGACAAAATCGCGCTTAATTACAATCTCAACGACGATTACAAAGAAAATTCATACGGGGTGGGGCCGGTGGATTTTGTCGTCAGCAATGACTACACGTATGAAAACGTCAAAAATCCGCACAAGTCGTATGGCTATTTACGAACGCCGCAGGTGGCCGAAGTGATTCAGCAATTTTTAATGACCGGAAGGCCTGTTCTATATCGTGAAATTAAAAACAGAATCCGTAGATGGATAGCGTGAGGAATTACCTTAGATCGGTACCTCGAAGCAGAAACAAAAAATCGGGCAAAATATTCGAATGGTTAAATGTAAAGTTGAAGTATGCTGGCGTTCTCTAAATATCAAGAACTTAGCATGGATGAGATCGTTTCGTCCCGCATACACCGAAGGCCTCGTAAGGACATCCTGGAGTTATTAAATGTTTAAAGTTGTCTCGGCGAACTCTGCAAAAAAGTTGATTCATTGAGATGATTATTGATTCTTCTGAACTCAACAGTGTACCTTCTGGTAGTGGTAAATTTAGCGGTTGGAAATCCTGCCTTTTCCTGTTTGCATGGGATGGTTCAGAAGAACATTTATGATGCTAAATATACAATATTAGTGTGAAAGAGGCTTGCAATGCAGGCTTTGAAAAACCTCGCTTTCCAACCAAAACTGAGGACTCAAATATGAAAAACTAATTTTATCTGGCTTCTTTCTAACTTTAATTATTGGCTGTCAGGCGCCAACAGATCAAACCGATGAAGTCGCAGACGTTGAGCGCGTGGTTTTTGATTTCTTTGAATCCATCGCCAGTTTCAATTACCCGGCGCTGCGCGATCACTGTACGGAGGATTTTTATCTTTTTGAAGATGGGCAAAAGATGAACCTGAATCAATTTATCAATTTGGTCAAGAGCTTTGAACATCAAGCGACCATTCATTATGAGCTTGAAGATATTCGAACCGAAATCGCCGGCTCGCTGGCATGGATGACGCTGCGCACCAAAGCCTTGATGAACTTGAACGGTCAGGGTACCAACCTGGAATGGCTCGAAAGCGCTGTGCTCAAAAAGCAGCAGGATCTGTGGAGAATCGCTTTTTATCATTCTTCGGTGGTGAAGGGAAAAGAACCGAGCAAGAGTTGAGGTGATGGCAGCTCCGGGCCGGTGGACCGGTTTTAGCCCTGAAAATAGTTGACAAATTGTAGAATTAGGCTTTATTTCTAAAAAGCAATTAATTTCAAAACAGAAGGTCATTAAATGGATAAAGTATTATTTGTGACAATTGAAAAAGGGCCGGATATGGTTTTGTCCTTTTCGTTTGAGGAAGACACCCGGTTTGGCGTCGATGGCTTTATCATACAAAGAAGTCCCAAGTATGAATTTATTTTGAAGCCATTTGAAAGGGGACCGTCTGTCGATTGGCCGACGACGATCAAATTGTCCTCGTCAAGGAAGTGGAGCTGTCGAGACAGGTGATCCGCATCAGAACTTCACGCGATTTTTACAAGTTTGACCTCTCCAATATCACAGAAGAAGAATTTAAAAATGTCATAAGCATTTTAAAGAAAATGAATTTTGACGATGCCTTCAAATTTCATTTTTCTAAGTAATTTTCAGCCACTCCGATTGGTAAACGGTGAGAGTTTAACCGCCATTGTATGGCCTATAAAAGCAAGTTTTTGTCCATAAAGTCGAAACTATGTCTGAAACCAGCGTCATCATTCCCACCTGTAATCGCCTGTCCTTTTTAAAGGAAGCGGTGGATTCCGTGCTCAATCAAACATGCCAAAACTTCGAGCTGATTATCGTGGATGACGGCTCCACCGACGGCACCCAAAAGTATGCAGAAACGATACGTGACAGAGTCACCTATCTTCATAAGGAAAATAGCGGTCCCAGCTCGGCCCGCAATCTGGGGATTCGGCAGGCTCGAGGTCAGTTAATCGCCTTCCTCGATTCAGATGATCTGTGGCGTAAAAATAAGCTCAAAGTTCAATTGGACTTTATGACTTCCCACCCAGAGGCGATGGTCTGTTTCACTGACGAGATCTGGATTCGCCGGGGGGTGCGCGTCAACCCGCGCAAGATTCACCAGAAATCCTCCGGCTGGATTTTCGAACAGTGCGTGCCGCGCTGTATCGTCAGTCCGTCGTCCGTGCTCATGAAAAAAGAATTTTTCGACAGAGTCGGTATGTTTGATGAATCGCTGCCGGCCTGCGAGGACTACGACTTCTGGCTGCGGGGGGCTCTGCGCTTTCCGTTTCATTTCATTCCGCAGAAATTGATCGTGAAGCGTGGTGGACACCCGGACCAGCTCTCAGCACAGTGGGGGCTGGACCGCTATCGCGTGCATGCGCTCGTAAAGCTGTTGAAAGAGGCATCTTTAACATCAGAGCAGCGGCGGCTGGTCGTTCAAATGATCATAGAGAAATGTCGCATCCTGGAACTGGGATTTGTGAAGCGAGAGAAACAGAGAGAGGCGGCATTTTACCGGAAAATTGCGCAGGATGTGGGAGGCTGTCCCCAGAATCTGAATACTTTCAACCTAAATTGAGCGATTCTTGATCCAGAGGGGGATGGTGTACAAGCTTCAGAGGCTGTGTGAAAACGTAACGCAAGCATCTTGCTTGCGAGAATGGATTGCAATAAAACAAGAACTTAGCTTAAATAATAGACCGGTTTTAACAAGCCAGAGGCTTGTTTTACCATCTTTTCACACACCCTCTTCAGATTACTAGGGTGGGGGGACACGCTGAAGAAGCTGTGTGAAAAGTCGAAATCTGGCTTAAAAACTATTT
>JBHHXN010000256.1:0-5910 GCA_046757025.1 bacterium | reverse complement strand
ACTAGTCTGTTTTCTGAAAGCAGCCGGGAGGGCACCAAATTGACCCGAGACCAAGTCATCTTAAACGTCCGTCGAGCCTTTTACACCGTCTTACTCAGTCAGCAGGTCGTGGACGTGTTCCGGCAAACGCTGGCTCAGACCGAGGCGCATTTTGACAACGTGAAAAAGAAATACGAACAAGGCGTGGCGGCCGAATTCGATCTTTTGCGCTCGGAAGTGGACCGGTCCGAGGCGCAGGCCGGTCTGATCGAAGCCCAGAACAATTTGAAATTAGCCAAGTCAGCCTTGAAAAACGCCATCGGCCTTCCCCTGGACAAGCCGCTGAATGTGAGTGGCACCCTGGAATATCAACCGCTTCCGGACGAAGAAGTGGCAAGAATGTCACAGGAAGCGCTGAAACTGCGCCCGGAAATGAAACAGCTCAATTTACAGATGGAAATGGCGCAACTAAACGCCTCCATTCAAAAGGGTCAGTATTTGCCGTCGTTGTCTCTTGTGGGCAATTACCAGTTTCAGGGGCAGTCGTCGGACTTACGATTCGGAGCCACCGAACGCAGTACCAGCCTCACCGCGGGCCTGAGTTTACGGTTCGATATTTTTAACGGCTTTGCCACCAGCGCCCGCATTCAACAGGCGCAAGCTCAGGCAAACGAGGTTGTGCATCAGATGGAAAATATCAGTCAGCTCATCAAGCTGGAAGTGGAGCAGGCGACCCTGCGCATGCAGGACGCCCGGCAAAGAATCCTGACCCGGCAAAAGAGCGTGGCTCAGGCGCAAAAAGCCTATGACATAGCGGAAGTGCGGTACGACAACGGCGTCGGTACGCAACTCGAGCTTTTTGATGCTCGCCTGGCTCTGAACCGAACCAGGACGAATTACCTGCAAGCCGTTTACGATTACAACATCGCCCTGTTTGAGTGGCAAAAGGCGGTTGGAATTATTCAATAACACGTTTGGAGAGTGATGATGAAAAAAATATTCGGTATTGTTCTGCTTGTACTTTTATTTGGCGTGATCGGTTACCGGGTGATTACTCACGGTGAGGAACCGGCGATCAAAGACATAGACGCTTACCAGGAAGAGCTGGGAATTCCTGTGGAAATTGAAACCGTGCAGCGCGGTGATTTAACCATTTCGAGACATTTTACCGGAACGCTTGAAGGCGAAAGACAGGCTGACGCCATCGCCAACACGACGCAAAAAATTGTCTCGATCCCGGTAAAAGTCGGAGATGAAGTGAAACAGGGTCAAATTGTGGCCGAGCTGGACTTTGATATCGCCAGCGCCATGTCCCTGCGCTACCGCCAGTCTAAAGCCAGTCTGGAAGACGCCAAAAGGGATTACGAAAGAATGAAGTCGCTTTTTGCAGCCGGTGCGGTTTCAGAGCAGACCTTAGACAAAGCTAAAATGGCGCTTGAAATTGCGACCCGGAATTTCGATGCCGCCAGCAAACTGGTAAAAATTGAGGCGCCGATCTCCGGTACCGTGACGCACATTTATCACAAAGCCGGGGAAACGGTTCGGGCGGGTCAGCCGGTGGTGCGGATCGCAAACCTGAACCAGGTCCTCATTGAAATCGACATCAACGAAACCGAAATTGCCGGCATTGCCAATGGACAGGAGGTCATGGTTTCGGTGCCTGCCTATCCGGACCAAATTTTCACTGGCACGCTGGAAGATTTATCGTTTTCAACCGACCCGTTTACGCGCTCCTTCAAGGCGTGGGTGCGGCTGCAAAACCCGGAACGGTTACTCAGACCGGGCATGTTTGCAAAAGTCGCAGTGCTGGTGACATCCAAAGAAAATGTGCTGACGATTTCCAAAGACGCTATCATTGAAAACAATGGCAAAGAGATGGTCTATGTGGTGACTCAGGATCAGGTGGCCGAATTACGCGAAATTCAACCCGGCCAGAGCAGCGCAAATCGGGTGGAAGTGCTTTCTGGCCTGCAGGAGAACGACCGGGTGGTGGTCCTCGGACAGAACAAATTGCAGCCCGGAAAAAAAGTAAATGTTGTCAATTAGTATCTCAGGAGAATTTCATGTTTCTATCCAAAGTTTCCATAAAACGCCCGGTCTTGATGACCATGGTTATCATGTCCTTTGTGGTGATTGGACTGTACTCTTATCTGCAGTTAGCAGTGGACCTCACGCCGGATGTGGATTTCCCGATTGTGACCATTATGACCGTTTACCCTGGCGCCGGTCCCACGGAAATCGAGACCCTGATCATCGAAAAGATCGAAGATGAAGTCAGCACCCTCAGCGGCGTGAAGCACGTACAGGCCGTGGCCCGGGAAGGCGTGGCGATTATGATTGTGGAATTCGAAGTCGGCACCGATGTCGATATCGTGGCCATCGAAGTCAAGGACAAGATCGACCTCATCAAGGCCGACTTGCCGGACGATGCCGAAGACCCGGTGGTTTCGAAATTTGACATCAATGCCCTGCCGGTGCTTGATTTGGCCGTTTCCAGTCCAAGACCGTTGGCGGAGGTTTATCGGCTCACCGACGACATCATTAAAGACCGGTTGGCGCGGGTTGCCGGGGTAGCTTCCATCAACATCGTTGGCGGCAAGGAGCGCGAGATTTTGATTTCCGTGCGCCGCGATCGTTTGCGCGCTTACGGCCTGTCTATCCTGGACGTCGTAGGCGGCGTGGCAGCGGCAAACCTGGATATTCCCGGTGGACATATCAAACAAGGGACAAAAGAGTACACGGTCCGCCTCGACGGTGAATTCGATGAGGTCGAGCAAATTCGAAAAATTCAGCTCGTTTCTTTTACCCGGCCGCAACCGATCAAGCTTACCGAAATCGCGGACATCATCGACACATTTGAGGAGCAAAGGGATCTGGCCCGCTACGAAAGCAAACCCGCCGTGGGGCTGTCCGTGGTCAAGAAGGGCGATGCAAATTCTGTTGCGGTGGCAAAGGGCGTCAAAAAAGAAATAAAAAGGTTGGCGGACGTTCTTCCGGATGATGTCAGGATTGAGGTGGCGCGCGACCGTTCCATTTTCATCGAACGCTCCATCAACGACGTCATGAGCAATTTGTTCATCGGCATTCTATTGACCGCCCTGGTGCTTTATCTGTTTCTCCACAACGTCCAGGGCACCATCATCGCGGCGGTGGCCATGCCAACCTCCATCATCGCGACATTCACGCTCATCCTGTTTGCCGGTTTCACGTTGAATTTCATGTCGCTCATGGGACTGGCCATCTCCGTGGGCATTCTGGTCGCCAACTCGATTGTGGTTCTGGAAAACATCATTCGCCGCATTCAGATGGGAGAGAATCCGGTCACGGCCGCCGATGTGGGTACGGCTGAAATTGCCCTGGCGGTGGTAGCTTCCACGCTGACGAATATCGTGGTGTTCACCCCTATCGCCTTTATGAGCGGCATCGTGGGCCAATTCTTCCAGCAATTTGGCTTGACCGTGGCCTTCGCAACCATCTTCTCTCTCATCGTTTCCTTCACGCTCACGCCCATGCTGGCGGCAAAACTGCTGAAGCAACAAAACGACGCTGCGGCAAACAAGCGCGGACTCCTGGCTCGATTTGGCAAGTGGTGGGATAGTCTTTACGACGAGTTAGCCATCAGTTATAAAAATGCTCTGCACTGGAGTCTTGGGCATCGAGCAATCGTGATGCTGCTCATCACGGTCATTTTCTTTGGCAGCCTGTTCCTGATGCGTTTTATCGGCAGCGAGTTTTTCACCCCTTCCGACGAAGGTCAGATCATCGTTACCATAGAAATGCCCGCCGGGACCCGATTGGAGCAAACGGACAAAACCTTACAGCGGGTGGAGCAGACGCTCAGCAAAATGCCGGAAGTGCAATCCATTTACACCACGTTGGGAAAAATCGAGGCGGGTGGTCTGGCTGCCAGCACCGAAGGGGTGGAAGTCGGACAAATAGTCATTAAGCTGGTGAAAAAAGAGCGGCGGGACAAGGAGACGAAAGAAGTTGCCGAGGACATGCTATCGAAATTAGCCAAGATTCCGGCAGCGGACATCACGGTAAAACCGACGAACCCGTTTGGTGGCGCTCAGGCCGACCTGCAAATTGAACTCACCGGCGACGACATGGAGGTTTTGAACGGTTTGGCAGGTCAGCTCATGGACATCGTCCGCAGAACCAAGGGCACCACTTCGGTGAAATCATCGTGGAAAATTGGCAAACCGGAAATTAAAGTGCGGCCGGACCGGGAGCGGATTGCCAGCTACGGCCTGATGGTGGGACAACTGGCTTCGGCCATTCGAACCAGCATCGAGGGCACGGTGGCCTCCGAATACCGGGTAGGAGACAACGAATATGACATTCGGGTTCGTTTCGCCGATGCCGACAAAAACAACATCGATCAGGTGCGTAACATCCTGGTGAGGGGCGGCAACGGCTATGTCATTCCCATCACCGAAGTGGCGGATATCGAGTTCGGCGCCGGACCGACCCAGATTTCCCGCAAAGACAAAAAGCGCCTGGTGACCGTGACCGCGAATATTGCCCAGCGCAGCCTGGGGGAAGTACAGGCCGACATCGAGGCGCAGATACCGCGATTAAACCTGCCGCCCGGATACGGCATTCTGTTTGCCGGGCAGTCGGAGCGCCAGGCAGAATCGTTTGCCAACATCATCCAGGCGCTGCTCCTGGCCATCATCCTGACTTACATGGCGCTGGCAGCTATTTTGGAATCCTACATCCACCCCGTGACCATTATGATGACCCTGCCATTAGGACTGGTGGGGGTGATTCTCTCGCTACTCATAACGGGAGCTACCCTTAGCATTTTCAGCATGATGGCTATGGTGATGCTGGTGGGCATTGTGGTGAATAACGGCATTCTATTACTGGATTACGCTCATGTACTGCGGGAACGGGGCATGGAAATCACGGAGGCGCTCATAAAAGCCTGTTCCGAAAGGCTGCGGCCCATCATCATGATGAATCTGGCGGTGGCTCTGGGCATGCTGCCGCTGGCGCTGGGACTCGGTGAGGGTTCCGAAACCCGGGCGCCCATGGCGATTGTGTCCATCGGCGGCATTATCACCTCCACGATCTTCACGGTCTTTTTGATCCCGGTGATTTACCTGATCTTTGAGAAAATAAAAATGCGCCTGGCAAAGGTAGAAAATCAATAAGGAATGAGGGAAGCCATGAAATTGGTCTGCATCGTTTTTAACAGCGTTTTGATGCCCAACGTGCGGGAACATCTGGAAAAATGTGAAATCGATAAATACACGCAGTGGTCCGGTGTGACCGGGGCTGGCGAGACGGGCGCCCATCTGGGAACGCACGTCTGGCCTGGAACCAACACCGTGCTCTTCACCATCGTGGCGGAGGATGAAAAGAAGCAAGCCCTGCAGGAATGCGTGAAATCGATTCGCGACAAACATCCTGGTGAAGGGATTAAAGCATTCGTTCTGAACGTGGAAGAGATGGCGTGAGAAACGCTGACCCCGAAACGGTTCGGGGATCAGCGTGCTTCACAAGCCCGGGCTTAAAACAGTAAGTCTGTTTTCAAGGAATAATGAGTTCTGGTTAGAACTCACTACAGAATTGTGACTAAAGATGGGTCACTTAAAGAACAGAATTCGAATTCAGTACAATCTTTGGCTTTGGAAGGCTTTAAACTACCTGTGCGACGTAAAACGCGCTGGGCGCGTGCTGTTTAATAGATATTTTAAAAGAGCATAGTTCACAGAGTGCTATCTCTCATCTTTTGCAAAAAAACGCAAAAGATGAGAGATAGTACTACAAACATCTTATTTATGTTGTAACCGACATGACCATAACCTGAAATAATAGGCAACAATATGTCGCTCTTCAAAAGAAAACCCAGGCAACCGGAAAAGATCGGTCTGGCTCTGGGCAGCGGATCCGCCCGAGGCTGGGCTCATATCGGCGTGATTA
>JBHHXN010000255.1:0-5937 GCA_046757025.1 bacterium | reverse complement strand
CCGACCACGAGTCCGAGTCCGGCACCTTCGCCAACCATGAGTCCGAGTCCAGCGCCTTCGCCGACTACGAGTCCAAGCCCGGCGCCATCACCGACTTCCAGTCCGAGTCCGGCACCTTCGCCAACTACGAGTCCGAGCCCAACCCCCACGCCTGAAATTCATCTGCGTGGAGCCATTCAGGCTTTGAATGTGCAAAGTGCGAACGCGGGTGACGTCACTGTTCAGGGCGTTAAATTTGTTGTCACGACTACAACAAAATTAGAAGACGAGCTCGGAAACAGCATCAGCTTAAATGCATTCGAGCTTGGTGAAGAAGTGGATGCCTGGGGACCGCCAGCTCAAAACGGCGAAACACAGGCCAATAAAATTCGCAAACGTTAATTTGCAAAAAGAAGAATTCCTGTTTGACCGTCATCACGGTGGTGACGGTCAAATCAAGATAAATTTAAGGAGGGACTGATGTCTAAACAGAAAACCTCTAACAAGCGCGCTTCTGCCATCCGACTCGACGTGGTACTGCCGGTTTATAATGAAGAGAAGGACTTGGTAAACAGTGTGACGATTTTACACAATTTTTTAACTCAGCATTGCCGCTACAACTGGCGAATCATTGTGGCGGACAACGCTTCCATAGATAAAACACCCACTTTGGGCCGCATGCTTGAAGCCAGACTTGAAAGAATGTCCTATCTGCGCCTGCCATATAAAGGCCGCGGTCGGGCTTTGCGTACCGCCTGGCTCGAAAGCGGGGCGGACATCGTCAGCTACATGGATATCGACCTTTCGACGGATTTGAAGTGCTTTCTACCGATGATCGACAAATTGGCCCAAGGTAAAGCAGACTTGGCTATTGGCTCGCGCTTTAAAAAAGGCGCGCGGGTTAAACGCGGCATCAAAAGAGAAGTGCTTTCACGCGGTTACATTTCGTTGATCAAATTATTTTTTCATTGTGGATTCAGCGACGCTCAGTGTGGTTTCAAAGCCGTTAATCGGGAAGCCGTGGAAACTCTGGTGCCACTGATCGAAAATCAGGGCTGGTTTTTTGATGCAGAACTTTTGCTGCTGGCCGAGTTGTACAATTATAAAATATTTGAATATCCTGTTCATTGGGTAGATGATCCGGACTCGCGTGTGAACATATTTAACACCGTTGCAGAACATTTCCTCGGACTGATGCGGATGCGCGTGGCCATTTCAGCGGGTTATGTTGCCCAGCCGACCGTCGTCACACCGGTGGAAATTCCTGCAACACTGCACGATGTAAACCTGTCCAGAGCGGTGCTTTCCAATTGATGAATTCATCACGGAAATCAGTTACGGAAATATGACACATGCAGTTAGTACCCTGACCGGTTCGGTTTTTATCTCCTTTTTAAAAAGCATGCCATTGATGGTCATCCCGATTCTTTTTGGATTTGGAATCGCCCGACGCATCGATGGCGTGTTTTTTATTGGTGAAAGATGGCTGTTGGGCGCGGTAATCGGTTTGACCATTGTTACGGCGGTCAGTTTTCTCTTCAGTTTCGCCTTGATCTTCGAATGGTACATTATAGTGGCGGTACTCCTGTGTTTGGGCGTCGCGGCTGTGAAGTTGCTGCGCACACCTGCCCCGGCCTTCAAAATCAGTCAGGTGGATAAATACGCTTTGCTGGTGTTTATTTTGTCTCTGACGTTTTTTGCGCTGCTTTCCAAACGCATTATTTTGTGGCAGGACGGCGCGCTGGTAACCGGCTTTTTGGACGCCTGGGGCGATCTGCCTCTGCACATCAGCCTCATCATGTCGTTTACGGCAGACACCTCTTTGGCTCTGAAAAACACCATCTTCGCCGGCAAACCGCTGGTCTATCCGTTCATGTCGGACTTTTTCAGCGCCCTTCTCATGCGCCTGAACCTGCCCCTGGAAGCGGCCATCGAATGGCCCACGGTGCTGTTCAACAGTCTGACCCTGACGCTGTTGTTCTACCTGAGCTATCGTCTGGTACGGAATCGAAACGCTGCGCTGCTGACGCCATTACTGTTTGTATTAGCCGGCGGCCTCGGGTTCTGGTGGTTTTTCAAGGATTTGTATTTTGCGCCGAAACCCATCTGGGAGTTTTTACAGCATTTGCCGCAGCGCTACACCAACCTCAGCGAACAAAACATCCGCTGGGTGAATCCTCTGTTAGCGCATCTCATCCCGCAGCGTTCGTTTCTGTTCGGTTTGCCCATTGGGCTGATGGTCATTCTGCTCTGGTGGAACGATTTACGTAGATTAAAGCCGCGTGCAGGTTGGCTGACCGGCGGCCTGGTGGGTGTGCTGCCGCTTTTTCATGCGCACACCTTTTTTAGTTTGTTGATAGTGGCGGCGGTACTTTTTTTATTTTCAATAATGCGTAAGAAAACCCGCTCAGCCCACGGCAAATACTGGCTGTTTTTTGGCATCTCGGTTTTCGTGCTTGCGGCACCACAGCTCGGATTTTTACTGTCGGCTGGTTTGTCTCGAAATGTCTTTCGCTTTCATCTCGGCTGGATGGCGGAGTCGGATAACGTCTTCTGGTTTTATTTGAAAAATTTCGGCTTATTTATTCCATTGACTCTCATTGCGCTTCTGATGTGGAAACGACTGAAAATCCGCAAACAGGCTCTGCGGTTTTATGTGCCGTTTGCTTTGCTCTTCATCATTTGCAACCTGTTTCTGTTTGCGCCCTTTGCTTATGACAACAACAAGATCTTGATCTATTGGTTTCTGCTTTCTCTGCCGTTTATGGCGAAACTGCTTGTCACGCTTTTCAACTCCCGATCTTGGTGGATGCGGGCGCCGTTGCTGCGTTCGCTGTTTGTGGGTTTGATTTTGTCCGGCAGTCTCAATTTACTGCACGAATTTCAAAGCGGGGGGTGGCAGGAGCTGAGCGCGGAAGAAGTGGAGCTGTCGCAGCAGGTCCGACAAGAAACCGACAGCCGTGCGGTTTTTCTGAGCGCGCCCGTTCACAACAATCTGCTGTCTCTGGCTGGCCGCACCGTGGTCATGGGATACCCCGGGCATGTCTATTCGCACGGCCTCGATTACACGGTGGTAGAAAAAGAGATCGGCGAAATTTACACTGGCGGGAAAGCGGCGCAGGAATATCTGCAAAAATTTTCCGTGGACTACGTAGTGGTGGGACCGCACGAGCGTCAAAAATATGGCGAGAGTACGGAATGGTTTAAAAACCATTATCCGCCTTTTATGCAAACCGTGAATTATTTTATTTTTAAAATAACATCTTCCGCGCCGCTCTCTGGCTCGGCAAACACCACCAGTAAAATGGTCGAATATAAATGAAACATGGCGTAAATAAAATCTTTTCATCGACAGTCGAGTACACAAAAAATACGTCTTTGTTAGTGGGAACTTTGTTCAACAGAGTGCTCCTTCTGCAGCAATGGCTGCTCACTAAAATAGACGTTTTCGCACAGCTCGGTCTCGCGGCATTGAGCGCGTTTCTGCATTTCTGGCGCATCACCGTGCCCGCGGGTCCGGTTTTCGATGAAGTGTATTTCCCGGTGTTTGCCAACAACTATCTGGAAGGAACGAGTTTTTTCGACACGCATCCCCCGCTGGGAAAATACCTGATTGCCGTCGGAATTCGTTTTTTCGGCTATAATCCGCTGGGCATCCGAGTGATGGCTGCGCTTTTCGGCGTCCTGGTAATCGTGGTGATCTATCGGCTGGCGAAACTCCTGTTCAACAGCCGGCGGGTGGCGTTTTTAGCCGGCCTTTTCGCCGCACTGGATGGCTTGCTGCTGGTAGAATCCCGAGCCGGGCTTATCAACATTTTTGCGTTGTTCTTCTCCTTATCCGCGTACTATTTATTTTTGCGAAGCGGTGAAGAGGATCTCGCTCCGCCGCAGTGGCTTTATCTGGCCGGCGCCGGTGTATGCATCGGAGCCGCTACCGCCGTCAAGTGGATCGGTGCTGCTAGCCTGGGAGTGATTTTGATGGTGTATCTGTTTTCGTTGATCCGCAATAAATTGAGCTGGCTAAAAAACTGGACGCAGCGAAAAACTCTCGTCACAAAAATTGGGCGGATTCAACCGCTGGTATTTGTGGCGTGCTGCTTACTGCTGCCGTTGCTGCTCTATGCCTCCACGTTCGTAATTCATCTGCAGCAAAATCCGCAGTACTCGTTCATCGAGCTGCACAAACAAATGTTTGGCTATCATTCACACTTACAAGAAGGTCACCATTATGCATCAGAGTGGTGGAGCTGGCCGCTGCTTTTGCGGCCGGTGAGCTACTACTGGGAAATCGACGGCGCCACTCAACAGGCGTCGTCGATTTTAAATCTTGGCAATCCGGCTTTGTGGTGGCTGGCGATTCCGGCGGTGGCATTCGGCCTCTGGGCAGCGTTTTTTCGCCGGGATTTTGGTGCGCAGTTCGCGCTGCTGGCGCTGTGTGCGCACTACCTACCGTTTGCGATCATTTCCCGCGCCACGTTTTTGTACCACTTTTTGGGCGCGCTACCGTTTACCATTATTTTGCTGGCGTTTGCGCTCAATCGATTGTGGCTGGACAAAGGTTGGCGACGCGAACTGGCTGCCCTGGCTATCTTCGCGATCATCCTCTGTGCAGTTTATTTCTTCCCCATCTGGACGGCCTGGCCCACTCCGGAAGGCGCATTCTATCAGCGCATGTGGTTTTTGAGCTGGATTTGAAAGCAATTTAAGTTTTCAAAACATTCGTTATGATTATTTGATCAAACCCGACAACGCAGCCAGTCCGATGGGAATGAGCAGCCACCCCAGCACCGAGTGCAAGCGCATGTAGTGCCGCACGAACCAGCGCTCCGATTTTGGCTGCCAAATGCTGGCCGCTTTCAAGTCGATCACCGGCACAAACAAATCCAGACTATACCAAAACGGATTGTATTTAAATTGGTCCGGTTGATGGCGATCCGGTCGCTGTAGCTTCATGCCGTCCTGGTCGCGGAAAAAATAACAGCCAATGGTCACAAACAAAGCGCTCCACAACAAAGCCAGTTGCGGGTAACGGCCGTACCCGGCGATGGCCCACAAAATCGTGCTCAACCACCAGTCAAGGGAGATCCAGGCTTGGTAGTTTTGTCTTTCCCGCCTTTTTTGCGCCACAAATATTTTGTCTGCATATTGTTTATTCCCTTCATTTCGGAAATAAGTTTCCAGGGTGTTGTGCGTTCCCGGGCTGAATCGAGATTGCTTTACCATGGAGATGAGGGAATCTTCAGAACTGAACTTGGATTCAACCCTGCCTCCGACCAGACCGTTTTTATCCGCTATTTGTGGATTTTCATCGACATCGTTTTCATAACCAATGTGATTGTATGACATACCAGCCAGCTCAAATTGGCTTGCGGTTTTTGGCCAGCGTACTTCGGACATGCGCAGCGTCTGAAATTCGCTCAGCAGAAAATCGGCTTTATGAACCCGCACTTCTTTTAAACTAGTTTGCCCTTTCACGGAAAGATGCCGGGCTAACAATTGCTCCACCTGCACTTTTTCAAGGGTAAAATCGCGATTGATGAGAGTTCTCGATAAATCGATTCGTGGAATTCTGCTGACCGTGCTGTCCATGCCGTTGAAGGTGAAGTTCTTGAAGGAGGCATCGTTGAGAAGCAGATTGCTGTCAAAACGCGTGTACTTAAAATCCAGACGGCCTTTGATATCGGCATCCTGGAAATCCGCTTGGCTGGCGAATTGGGCGCCATCAAAAGAAGCATCTTCGCCAACGTGCAGTTTGGTAAAATAGAGGGTGCCGTACTGATATGCAAACAGGGCGTTTTTTGCGCTGAAGTTGCCGCCAATCGCAGCTTTGTCAAAGTGGATTTTTTGTGAGAAGGTCGCGCTGTCAAACTCCGCGTTTTGTGCGATGGAGGTGCCGACGAAAAAGGCGTCGTTTCTAAATTTGGTTTTATTTGCACGGAAGTTGGCTTGAATGTCGGC
>JBHHXN010000254.1:0-5985 GCA_046757025.1 bacterium | reverse complement strand
GTGGATTATTGGAGTAATGGATTTCTGGAGTATTGCGGAAAACGAGGCATTAATCCAATATTCCATTGATCCATCAATCCACTATCTAAATGCTTAAATTTTAATATGTTGACTCAATCAGCGTTATTTCTTTTTGTAGTACTATCGGTAAACGTTTGCATTTTTTTGCAAAAAAATATGACATGTTTTCTTTGGACGATTATTGTGAGATGTGAGACGTCAAACGTGAGACGTGCCCTTCCCCAACACACCATGTTGAGGGGCACGTTTCACATCTCACGTTTCACGTTTGCTAGTGCGGCTTCGCCGCGCTGGGAATTAGTAGGTTAAGAATAATTCGAAAATTTGTCAAGTAGGAAATGGGCTTTAAAAACCCTTGCTTTTTTTAGGCAAAGAGGTTAATTTTTTGCACAAAGGCCAAATTATGACAGAAAAAAATCACTTCTTTTTTTCATCTCAATTCCTGAGCGATATGCCAAACGGAAATTTAGGGAGTCTGGTGAAAAACTCACCGAACGGATTAACCAGTATTTTCAGCAAATTGACCAGCACTCTGTGCTACCTGAAACTAAGCCTGGCGACATCCGTAAACTTCTGACAGCCACTCCCAAAGTCCGGAGCAAACCTAAGGCGGCCAAAGCTGCAAAATGCAAAAATCAAAAAGAAAAATGGAAAATGTAGAATATTTTCCTGATGTCAATAATCTAATAATCTAATTTTAAAAGGAGGCTATAGAATGCAAGCAAAACGTTCGATTAAATTCTTGCTGACCACTCTTTTCATAATTGCGCTTGTACTGGGCTTAAACGCCCAGGGATTAAAGTACCCAGAGGCAAGGAAAGCCAACGTGATCGAAGATTATCACGGCACCAAAGTAGCAGACCCCTATCGCTGGATGGAAGACCCGGAGTCACCCGAGACTCTGGCCTTCGTCAATGCACAGAACCAATTGACTTTCGACTATGTGCGCAGCTTTCCATTCCGCGAAAAAATCAAAAAACGCCTTACCGAATTATTAAATTACCCCAAATATTCCGCGCCCAGAAAAGTAGGCGACCGTTATTTTTACTCGAAAAATGATGGCCTGCAAAATCAATCGGTCGTTTACATGCAGAAGAAACTGGGCGGTGAATCGCAAATCGTCATCGACCCAAACAAACTAAGCGCCGACGGCACCGTGGCTTTGACCAACCAGGTCTATAGCAAAGATGGCAAGCTTTTGGCTTATGGCTTATCCAGCAGCGGCAGCGATTGGCAGGAAATCAAAATTCGCGATCTCGAAACCGGGAAAGACTACGCTGAAATTCTCAAATGGTGCAAGTTTTCAAGCGTCGCCTGGAAGCATGACAACTCCGGGTTTTTCTACAATCGCTTTCCTGAGGAAGGGACAGTTGCGAAGCAAGATCGGAACAACTATAATCGAGTTTATTGGCATAAGTTAGGGACGTCCCAAGCCGAAGATAAATTGGTTTATGAACGCCCGGATGAGAAAGAGCTGGGATTTTCGCCGGGCATTTCAGAAGATGGGGAATATCTCTTCCTGTATGTCTATCACGGAACCAATCCCCAAAATCGTATCTATTATAGAGAAGTCGACAGCGAGGGTCCGTTCATCCGGCTTTTGGATGAAGCGGACGCCAACTACGTACCGATTGGAAATGTCGATTCTGTCGTTTATTTCAGGACGGATTTGCAGGCGCCAAAAAGACGAATTATTGCAATCGATCTCAAGAAACCCGAGCGAGAAAATTGGCGGGAAATTATCCCGGAAACAGATGATGTAATATCCTTTCTAACCATGGTTAATAACCAACTCGTGGTGGCTTATATGCACGACGCACATCACCAGCTCAAATTATTTAACCTCGACGGCTCATTTGTCAAAGAGATAGAGTTGCCGACCATCGGTTCTATCACAACTCTTACTGGAAAGAAAAATGACACGGAAATGTTCGTTGGATTTGCATCTTTTTTATATCCAAATACCATATTCCGCTATGACTTCAAAACTGGAAAACTTGAGCAATTTCATGAAACAGAACTCGATTTTAACCCTTCGGACTACACAACCAGGCAAGTTTTTTACCCATCCAAAGACGGCACACGCGTGCCGATGTTTATTACCCACAAAAAAGGCCTTGACCTCAACGGCGACAACCCTCTGTGGCTTTACGGATACGGCGGCTTCAACATCAGCATGACACCGCGTTTTTCCAGCACCCGGCTGCTCTGGCTCGAAAGTGGCGGCGTTTACGCAGTGGCAAACTTACGTGGTGGTTCAGAATACGGCGAAGAATGGCACAGTGCTGGCATTTTGGCAAGAAAGCAAAACGTTTTCGATGACTTCATCTCGGCGGCCGAATGGTTGATTGAAAACAAATATACCAATCCCTCAAGAATTGTTATTAATGGTGGCAGTAACGGCGGTTTGCTGGTTGCCGCTTGTATGACTCAGCGTCCCGATTTGTTTGGGGCTGTGGTGTGTCAAGTGCCGGTTATCGATATGCTGCGCTATCATAAGTTTACGGTCGGCCGCTACTGGGTATCTGATTATGGCAATGCTGAAAAGTACCCTGAGCATTTCCAATTCCTCTACGCATACTCTCCGCTACATAATGTTAAACAAGGGGCGGCTCACCCCGCCACTATTATCACTGCGGCGGATACCGACGATAGAGTCGTTCCGGCTCACGCGAAGAAGTTTGCAGCAACACTGCAAACAAAAGATGCGGGAGCCAATCCTATTCTGCTTAGAATCGAAACCAGGGCAGGCCATGGCCGCGGCAAACCGATTTCAAAAATTATCGAAGAGCAAAGCGATATTTACGCATTTGTATTTAAGCAGTTTGCAATGAACGGCCTGACTGCAAAGCAAATCAACTAAATCAAAACGAGGGAAGTTATGACTGAAAACAAAGAAGCCCGCACCTGGGCGATGTTCTGCCACCTCTCAGCGCTTTCATGCTGGATAGGCGTGCCATTTGGAAACATCGTCGGACCGCTGATTATCTGGTTAATCAAAAAGGACGAAATGCCATTCGTTGATGAGCAAGGCAAAGAATCTCTAAACTTTCAGATCAGCATGACTATTTATGTTATTGGAGCGGTGATTTTAAGTATTATGTTAATTGGAATCCCTCTGCTCATCGGTCTGGGCATTGCGCATATTGTGCTCGTCATTGTTGCTGCGGTAAAAATTAGCGACGGCGATGATTATAAATATCCTTTCACGATCAGATTCATTACGTGACTTAACCGGTCAATGCGCCGCTCGCTTATCTCTTCTCTCTGTTCGCCTTCGGGATTTTTTGCATGAAAATAAAAGGTAAAACTGCTCTGATAACCGGCGCGGCGCGCGGAATCGGCCAGGCCACTGCGTTTGAGTTCGCAAAAGCCGGGGCGGATATCGTCGGCGTCGATCTGCACCTCCCAGATATGCAGGCAACCGCCGATACCGTCCAAAAGCTCAATCGAAAATTTACGGGTCTGGCTTGCGACATAACTAATGACTCTGCGACTCGCAAAATGCTGCAACATGCAATGGACAGCAACGGCGGATTTGATGTGTTGGTAAATAATGCTGCTGTCATGGCAAGCGGACCTTTTCTAGAACAAGATTTCAACGTTTGGCGCCGGACCATTGAAACGAACTTAACTGCCCTGATGGCGCTAACCCATGCGGCGCTTCCCCATTTAATAAAAAAAGAGAGCGCACATATCGTGAACGTTGCCAGCATTGCCGGCAAATTCGGTACGGAAGGGGTCGTCGCGTACGCTGCCTCTAAACATGGCGTCGTCGGCTTCAGCTCCGCACTGCGCTTCGAATTGCAAAAGACAAATGTAGGGGTAAGCTGGATCTGTCCAAGCCAGGCGGCGACTCGTATGGGCGAAGGGGTTGAACACACATTTCTAACGCCGGTCGTGCAGCCGAAAGACGTTGCGAAAGCCGTCAGAAAAGCCGTCGAGAACAATTCACCTGAAGTTTATGTACCGCGAAGCCAGCGCTGGCTAGTCTCAATCATACCGAGCCTGGCCCCCCGCTTTGCGCGCTGGTTTTCGGAATGGAGCAAGGCCTCTCAAGGCTGGCTGCAGGCGCGGAAAGAGATTCCGACAGATAAAGAGCGGGGAGCGTAGAGCGCGAATGCAAATCCTCCGCCGAATCTTCTACTTCTTTTCGATCTTTCTCGTTTATGTTATCCTGCGAGAATTATTAGAACTCTACGTTTTGACGAGATCGATCCATCCTCTTTTTGGCTATGCAATTTTGATCCTGCTTCTTGGATTCATCTTCTATTTCATTGCTATCCCTATATACAAAATCATCAAAATCCCAAAGAATTTTGCACCCTCCACCGATAACAGCAAAGCACCGGAAATTATCAAACATCGGATGGCTAAGTTCAAGAACAATCCATTTCTGCTAACCGAGGGGTTTGAGTTCTCAAATGTTGAAGAGAACGAAGAAGGATATCAAAAAGTCGTCGACGTTTTGCAGAAACAGAGCGACCGCATCCGAAAGAGGTATGTTCTGCAGCTCTTTTACAGCTCGAGCATCTCGCAAAACGGTTTTTTGGATGCCATCCTGATTTTGTCTTCAAGTGTCAATTTGGTGAAAGATTTGTTCATTCTTTATCACGGTCGCGTTTCAAACAAAGACTTGTGGGCAATCGCCAAGAAAGTTTACCTGTCAATGGCTATTGGCGGCTCTGAAGGGGTTGAATACGCCACCCAGGAATTGTTCTCAAAATTCGCCACTGAAAGTTTCAAAAGCGTGCCTTTTGCCGATAGAATTTTCGGCTCATTGGCTGATGGTTTTGTGAACGCAGCCTTGCTCACGCGCATTTCTCTGGTTACCGAAAATTATTGCAAACTCGTGACCATAGAGTCGGACAAAGACCTCTACCCTACCTCGGAATTCATCCTCAAAACGACGAAATTTATCACCTCGGACATTGTGGAGAAAATGACCGTTGAACTGCTACGGATGAGTAAAGAAAAAACCAGGGACACGGTAATGCTGGCGGTAAATCCAGTCGCACATTTGTTCAGCAAAACCATGGACAAAGTGAAAGGCGGAACCGACAAAATCACAGCCTATCCGAAAGAAGTGATCAGGGATATGGCCAGCGTTGCTAACAAGCCAATTGTTTATGGGTTAGATAGGTTGTCAAGCGTCTTTAAAAAGCGCAAAGGTGGGCATTTTTAAGCTGCAAACAAAGATTCCTTTTTATTTCTACTCCTCACCAAAGAATTAAAGTCCTTGCATTTTTTCATCAGATCGTTAACTTTGAATCCAACTTAAAGAACCAAACCTTGAAAAATGCAAACCGCGATTTTGAAACCTCTTGAAGAACGAATCAAATTTAGCTGGATTCTAAGCCGGCATCAAAGACCCTGCTTCTTCAGCCCTGGAAGAACGCATCTTCACGGCGTTCATCCTAGGTTTTGCGATGCAGCATTATTATTTGGACTCCAAAATCTGGCGGGTAAGTAGGATAAAGATGTACAGAAAAACCTGCGGGTTTGAACCAAAAAAATTCAAATGTTCGGAAGAAGGTTTTGATTCGGCATCAAAGCTCCCCTCTCGGACAAAAGGGTGAGGGTGTGAGTTCAGGATGGAAGACCTCATTAAACAAACAGTTCGAAATCTGAGAAAAAACCAAACGAAAAGCGAAGCTATCATTTGGCAAGCGGTTCGAAATAGAAATTTAAATGGCAAGAAGTTTCTTCGCCAACATCCTATCCGCTTTGAGATGGATGGCGGAAAACGGTTTTTCGTCGCCGATTTTTACTGCCACGAAAAGAAATTGGTAGTTGAAATCGATGGTAAGATACACCTGAGACAAAAAGACTACGATGAGTTAAGAACACAAATCATCAATGCACTTGGGATGAAAGTCATTCGTTTTCGGAACGAAGAGGTTGAGGAAAATCTTGAGCAGGTGCTTGAACGACTTCGGCAGCATCTTTGAACTCATCCCCCAA
>JBHHXN010000253.1:0-5999 GCA_046757025.1 bacterium | reverse complement strand
GTAGAACCTGTAAAACGGGAAATGAAAAGCAATAGTCTAAATATTATTTCGACTGAAAATTATTCCTGTAAAACTTATTATTTTTGTTTAAAATGTTGTCGCCAACTTTTTTTGATGAGAACACCAACGTTTTTATCCGATTCCACAGAAATGGACCAATGGTACTACAAAAAAACCAAGTGAATTATATCCGTCATTAATTTTTTCATAGAATTAATAAAATTACTTTGTTATATTGAACATTTTGAAAGACAAGCGAATTTGTCAATGAAAAGGAAATACATGGTTTTGTCCCTGACAGCTAAAGGTTGAGATTTTATGCACAGGTTAATTTTGAGTATGTTTATTTGGACGATCTGGCTCTTTCCTCATTTCATTTTTTCGCAGGAATCGGCCAAGACCATTGTGGAAAAAGCCGATCAACTTTTAAGAGGTAAAACCCAATCCGGCGTTTACAGTATGACGATTATCCGTCCGCAATGGCAGCGAACCATGAAATTCAAATTCTGGTCGGAGGGCACGGACAAATCATTTATTTTAATGCTGGAACCGGCCAAAGATCGCGGCGTTTCTTTTTTAAAAATTGCAAAAGAAATGTGGAATTACATTCCGAAAATTAATCGCGTCATCAAAATTCCGCCGTCTATGATGCTGCAGTCGTGGATGGGTTCGGACTTTACCAACGATGACCTGGTGAAGGAATCGAGCGTAGTAGATGATTATGCGCACACCACGCTTGGCCAGGAAAAAGAAGCGGGCTTCGACGCTTATAAAATTGAGTTCAAACCCAAGCCTGAAGCGCCGGTGGTGTGGGATTCCATCATCGAATGGATTCGAGTGGGCGATTACGTACCGCTCAAAGCCGAATATTACAATGAGCGCGGAGAATTGATCCGGAAGTTGTTTTTTACCGACATCAAAAAAATGGGCGGCCGAATCCTGCCGACCAAGTTCGAGTTGATCGAAGTAAAAAAACCAGGACGCAAAACCGTGCTGATTCTCGAGGAAGCGGCGTTTGACCGGCCCATCGATAAACGCATTTTCACCAAACAATTTCTACGCAGGGCAAAATAGATTTAAGCCATGAACAAAATTTTTAAACTCGCCTGGCGCAACATCTGGCGCAACAGACGCCGAAGCATCATCACCATCTCCGCCATTTCGTTTGCGATTTTAATGGTGGCGGTCACCCGGTCCCTGCAATATGGCACCTACGATTTGATCGAATCGCTGGCGGTACAGCTTTATAATGGTGAAATTCAACTTCACCGCAAGGGTTTCCAGGACGAGCAGACGCTGACTTTGTTTTTAAATGAAAATGAAAAAAACTGGCGCCAGATCATTGAAAACGTGCGGGGATTTAATGCGTTCAGCCGGCGCATCACCAGTTTTGGTCTGGTGAGCTCGGATTCCGCCAGCACCGGCGCCCTCATCGTGGGGGTGGAGCCGGACAAAGAAACCGCCATCACGAAATTTACCAGAATGGTGGTTGCAGGCAAGCGATTAAATCCCGACGGTGAAAAGCGTATCCTGATAGGCGCGACCATGGCAAAAAACCTGCTGGTAGGCGTGAGCGACACCGTGGTGGTGATCACCCAGGGTTATCGCAATCAACTGGGGGCCGACAGATACGTAGTCAACGGGCTGGTGAGTGTGGGCCAGGCCGATCTCGATCGCGCGCTTATGATCATGTCATTGTCGGATGCGCAGGAATTGTTTTCTCTGGAAGACGGCATCACGCAGGTGGTTTTCAGTACCGTGGATTTCAGGCGCTCAGATAAATTCACGAAGTCCCTTTCAAAACATTTCGACGACGCACGTTATGAGATTCTTTCCTGGGAGGAAATGATGCCCGAGCTGAAGCAGATCATTCTGCTGGATAACGTCAGCGGCGCCATTTATCTGGCATTTTTGTTGATCGTGGTGGGATTCGAAATATTTAATACCACCATGATGAATGTCATGGAGCGGGTTCGCGAGTTCGGTATTTTACAGGCCATCGGCATGAAACCCAAACAGCTCAGCGGATTGATTTTACTGGAGTCTTCTTTTAAAATTACCATTTCTCTGATGGTGGGGCTGTTGATATCGTTTGTGGTGGTGTCAATTTTAATTCGGTATCCCATCCCCTTGAGCGATGAAATTGTGGAAGCTTATGCCAGCTATGGCTTTGTGATTGAAAATCTACAATTCTCTGGAAAAGCAAAAGTCTATTTGGAGCCGTTTTTTTCCATTGCCATCATCGCGGTTCTGGCGTTAATTTATCCGCTCTATAAAACCGTCAAACTGACGCCCATCGAAGCCTTTCGCAAGGTTTGAGTGGAGAAGGCAAGACGAGGTGAAACTAATCAACGCATGAATTCGAATTGATAGAGAAAAAATGAAGATCATTTTGACAATCGCCTGGCGAAATGTCTGGCGTAACCCGCGCAGAAGCTGGGTTTTGATCACCTCCATCGCCGTGGGCGTGCTGGGCTATTTTGGCACCACTGGCTTCAGCCGGGGATTTTTGCAGCAGATGGTGGAAACCACCATCAATTTGCACGGCGGACACATCATGATAACCAGCAAGGGCTACCAGGAGAATCCGCAAATACGCTTGTTCATCAAGGAGCCGGCTGAGATTTCCGCCGCTTTGGATGAAATCGCCGATGTCAATTATGCGTCTCTGGTATCGTTGCAAGGGATGATCAACAGCAGCGAAACCGCCGCCGGCGTGATGATCAACGGCATCGATCCAGAAAGGGAGCGCGATATTACCGTCATTGAGCGTTCAATTGTGGATGGTCGTTATTTGAACCATGAGGAGAGCAAACACGAAATTTTGATGGGCCTGGCCCTGGCCGAAAAATTGAATGTAGAGTTGGGGGAAAAAGTGGTGCTTATGACCACGGATCTCGACAACAACATCAGTTCCGGCGCCTACCGAATAATTGGCCTGTTCCGCACCGCTAGTCACGATTTTGACAAAAGACATGTTTATCTCAATCAGGAGCAGGTGCAAAGTCTCGCAGGCTACGAAGATGAAGTCACGGGCTTTACCCTGCGTTTAAATCGCGGAGTCGATCTGGAGAAGAAAGCGCGTGAAATTCGAGCTCGTCTCGCCGGCAACCATTTGGATGTTTTGACCTGGAAAGACCGCAACCCTCTCCTGGTGATTTCCATTGATGCCTACAACAGCTCCATCGTGATCATTGTAGTCATTTTATTTATCGCCATTGCCTTCAGCATCGCCAATTCATTTCTGATGGTCATATATGAAAGAATTCATGAGCTGGGCATCATGATGGCCAACGGCGTTTTACCCAAGAAGATACGCCGCATGTTGTATTCGGAAGCGCTGTTTATCACGCTGATCGGCACCGTGGCCGGCGCGGCAGTCTCGGCGATTATTCTGGGATATTTAGGGCGCTTTGGGTTGGATCTTTCTATGGTAGCGAAAGGATTGGGGATCTTCGGAGTGGGCGCCGTCATTTATCCTGAGGTTGCTATGATCGATATCACCATCGGCTTGATTGTGATTTACGCCGTGGTGTTTATCTCGGTACTGTATCCTTCGTATAGAGCCAGCCGTTTCGTGGTGGTGGATGCGATTCGCTTTGTGTGAAAAGGTTTTTTGTTTCAGCATAATATTCAATAGATATTGTTGAAAGATCTAAAATTTTGGAAAAAGTGGAGTGACCATGCCAATTGTTCAACTTGAAAATGTTATTAAAATTTACGAAGACAAAAATAAAGTGCCGGTGAAAGCGTTAAACAACATCAGCTTGCAATTCGAGGAGGGCGAATTCACCGCCATCGCCGGGCCTTCAGGCTCGGGAAAAACCACGCTGTTAAATCTCATCGGTGGGCTGGACCACCCAACTTCGGGTGAAATTAAAGTGGTGGGACAGGATTTATCGACGCTCGACCGGGATGAGCTGGCAGATTTTCGCCTGCGCACATTGGGATTCATTTTCCAGGCTTATAATCTGATCCCCGTGCTTTCTGCCGAAGAAAACGCCGAGTTTATGCTTCTGCTGCAGGGGGTTTCTGCCGAAGAGCGGCATCGGCGGGTGAAAGAAGAATTCGCGGAACTGGGTGTCGAAACCTCGTTGTTGAGCCGGCGGCCAAACCAGTTGAGCGGCGGCCAGCAGCAACGGGTGGCCGTGGCCAGAGCCCTGGTGTCCCGGCCCAAGCTCATTCTCGCTGATGAACCCACCGCCAATCTGGACTCCAAAACCGGTTCGGTTTTGTTGGATAAGATGAAGGAGATGAACGAAAAAAAAGGCGTGACCTTTATTTTTTCAACGCATGACCCGGTGGTGATGAGCCGTGCGCGCCGCCTGGTGACCATCCGCGATGGACAAATTGTGGATGATAAAAAAAATATAGCATGACCTGCCATGCCTCACGCACAGCAAAAGGCGGTCTTGAGCAATTTCCGGCTTCTGTTTGTTTTACCGGTCTTTTTTTATTCTGCCACCGCTCTTGCACAAGGTTTTTCTGTGCAATTTAACGGTTATGCGAAAAACCTGGGCATCTGGTCCACCACCATTCTGACCAGTGAAGTTGCCCCCAAAGAACGCTATTTTCTCAATATCAGCCGCTTTCGGGCTAAGGGCTTGCTGGATCTCAGCCATTTTTTACACGCAGAAATCTGGTTGGATAATGAACTGCTCACCGGTGATTTTCTGGAAACATTCGATTTTCAGTTTGGTGAATCTTTACAGCGTCCGACCTTTGCTGACCTCGAATGGAAGGTGAAACAAGGCCGTCGCTATCGACTGCAGCAGTCGTTTTTCCGAGCGTTTGCCACGCTTTACTTAAAAAATATTGAGCTGACCATAGGCCGGCAGCGTATTGCCTGGGGCACCGGTTACGTGTGGAATCCCACCGATTTACTTAATCCTTTCAATCCCGCGGCCGTCGAGCTCGACGAAAAGCAAGGGGTGGACGCCGCGTATCTGGTGGTGCCCCTGGGCAGTCTTTCACGAATTGAGGGCGTTTATGCGCCGGGCCGAAAACAGCTGCAATCCAGCGCCGCTTTCCGGGTGAGCAGCCATTTGGGCGAGTACGATTTCTCGATTATGGCTGGCGATTTTCAGAGTGACAAAGTGCTCGGCGGTGACTTTGCCGGTTACCTCGGCGGCGCCGGGCTGCGCGGCGAATTCACATTTACATGGAAAAAAGCTGGAGATAATTTTTTTCGAGCCATTCTCAACGCAGATTACAATTTCTCCCATGATATCTACGTTTTTGCGGAGCTGTATTTCAACGGACAGGGCCGTACGAACAAAAAGAATTACGAGGTTGCCGATTTGTTCTCAGGTCAGACATTTAATCTTGCCAGACACTACCTGGCGCTTTCGGGCAACAAAAATCTTACCCCGCTGTTGGCTTTGAGTTTTTACAGCATAATGAATTTGAATGACCGAAGCTGTCTCCTGGGGCCGGCGCTGACCTACTCCTTGGCCACTAATTTAGAGGTGACCGCCAGCGCATATTTTTTCATGGGGGCAAACGACAGCGAATATGGCTTGCTGGAAAACAGCTATTTTGCCTATATGCAGTATTATTTTTAACTCAAGTTTCGCAGTTAGATAATTTAAACAAAATCAAATAAGGTCCGGCCGATGAATTCGTATTTAAGCAATTGCTATGAAAGAGATTACCTTACTATTCCAAAATTAGAGTGATTGAGTGGTTATTTAGTGTCTGAACGAAAACTCGCGAAAGGCTTGTTGTAAAAACCTCTTCGCGAAGGCGTCCCCGCCGAGCCAGGCAGGAATTCACCCTCGGCCAGGAGGCCTTCAGGAAGATCGGGTCGTTTTCGTTCAGACACTATTTACCTATTCTAACATTTCTCTTTAACGCAGAGGCCGCGGAGGACGCAGAGAATAATATATCTCTCTGCGAGACGCTCTGCGCTCTCCGCGGCCTCTGCGTTAAACTCAAAGTAGTTAGGTTCTTCTCCCAAGACTGGCGGGAACCCCAATATATAGTGTTTGACATAATGA
>JBHHXN010000252.1:0-6026 GCA_046757025.1 bacterium | reverse complement strand
AAGCCCTGCAGGGCCGGCTGATCCCCGCCGACATCCACGTGCAGGAGACGCGCAATTACGGCAAAACCGCCTCGGACAAAGTGAACACGCTGCTGGAACATCTCATCGGCGCGGTGCTGGCGGTGACCATCGTGGTCGGTCTGTTTCTGGGATGGCGCGGCGGCATGGTGGTGTTTGCCTCGGTACCCATCACCTTTGCGCTGACGCTGTTCGTGTACTATCTGTTCGGTTACACCCTGAACCGGGTGACGCTGTTCGCTTTGATTTTTGTCACAGGCATTGTGGTGGACGATTCCATCATCATCGCCGAGAACGTGCACCGGCACTTTTCCATGAAACGGCTGCCGCCGCTGCAATCAGCCATCGCCGCCATCAACGAGGTAGGCAACCCCACCATTCTGGCGACGTTTACGGTGATCGCATCGGTGCTGCCCATGGTGTTCGTTTCGGGTTTGATGGGACCGTACATGAGCCCCATGCCCATCGGCGCCTCGCTGGCCATGCTGTTTTCGTTGATCGTGGCGCTCATCGCCACCCCCTGGCTCTCCTACCGTCTGCTCAAAGGCGGCCATGAGCAGGAAAGCGCATACGTTCTGGAAAAAACCCTGGTGTACCGCATTTACAACAAAACCTTAATGCCGCTCATTCAAAATTCAAAAAAGAGCTGGATTGCCAGCGGCGGCGGTGCGCTGCTGCTGCTGATCGCGGTGAGCTTCGTTTTTCTGCGATTGGTGGAAGTTAAAATGCTGCCGTTCGACAACAAAAGCGAATTCCAGGTGGTGATCGATATGCCCGAAGGTGCCACCCTCGAACAAAGCGCCGCGGTGACGAAAGAGATCGTCGCTTACCTCAAAACGGTGCCGGAAGTCGAAAACTATCAGTATTACGTGGGGGTGAACGCGCCCATCAATTTCAATGGACTGGTTCGGCACTACTACCTGCGCCGCGGCGCCAACGTAGCGGATATTCAGGTCAATTTGATGGCAAAAGGCAACCGCGACGACCAGAGTCACGACATCGCCAAACGGGTTCGACCGCCCATCCAGAAAATTGCAAAACAATTTGGCGCCCGGGTTAAAATCGCCGAAGTGCCGCCGGGACCGCCTGTGCTGTCCACCCTGGTAGCAGAAATTTACGGCCCGGACTACCAGCAGCAAATCGAAGTGGCCAGAAAAATCCGCCAGGTCTTCGAGGAAACTCCGGGCGTGGTGGATGTGGACTGGCTGGTGGAAGACGATCAGGTGGTTTACAGCCTGGTGGTGGACAAAGTCAAAGCCGCGCTGGCCGGCGCCAACACGCAGCAGATCACTCACACCCTGCGCATGGCCCTGCACGGCGCCGAAGTCGGTTTGCTGCACGACGAGCACGAAATTGAGCCGGTGGGGATTGAGCTGCGACTCGCTCCCGAAAACCGTTCATCCATCGACCATCTCGGCAGCGTTTCGGTGCGCTCGCAAACCGGCCATCTCATCCCCATCAAAGACCTGTTGCAGGTCACAGAAAAAGTAGAAGACAAAAGCATTTACCGCAAAAATTTAAAACGCGTGGTTTATGTCACGGCGGACGTGGCCGGGGCGGTCGAGAGTCCGGTTTACGCGCTTTTGGATATGGATAAAAAAATTGAAAAGTTACAATTAGATCAAGGCTACTCCATTTCACCGCTTTACACCAAGGAACCGTTTTTGGAAGAAAAGATCGCCATGAAGTGGGATGGCGAGTGGCAGATCACCTACGAGGTGTTCCGCGACCTGGGAGCCGCATTCGGAGTGGTCTTGATCATTATCTACCTGCTGATCATCGGCTGGTTTCAATCGTTCAAAGTGCCGCTGGTGATGATGGTGGCGATTCCGCTCAGTCTGGTGGGCATCATTCCCGGCCACTGGCTGCACGGCGCCTTTTTCACCGCCACCTCCATGATCGGCATGATCGCGCTGGCCGGCATCATGGTGCGCAACTCGGTGCTCATCATCGACTTCATTCAGTTGCGCCTGGATGACGGCGTGCCGCTGAAGCAAGCGGTCATCGAAGCCGGCGCGGTGCGCACCCGGCCGATTTTACTCACCGCCGGCACCGTGGTCATCGGCGCCATCGTTATTCTGTTCGACCCGATTTTTCAGGGTCTGGCCATCGCACTCATGTGGGGCGCCATCGCCTCCACGGTGCTGACGCTGGGGCTGGTACCCTTAATTTACTACATGGTAGAAAAAAAGAATTTTCCTGAACCAACGGAGGAAAGCGTGTCATGAAACAGCTCACAAGTTACTGCAGAGCGGAGCTGTCGGATTCGGTGAGCCGGGTTTTGCATCGGTACAATATTCCAGAGTTCATGCACATGCCGGAAATTTATGGCACCGAGTTCAAACAGCAGCATAGATTCGAAAAAGACCGATCCTGGCAGGCTAACGTTTTCGTGCTGTTCCCGGATGAAAATCAATTCCCGGGTATCATCAACACACTGAAAGATTTCGGGGAAAAATGCGCGGTGGTGAAACCGTGTCTGCAAATGGTCGTGTCACCGGTTGAATTGTACAGATAAAAGGAGATGAAATGAAGTTTATCGGCGTTATGAGTCTTGCCCAGTACCGGGAACAGGTTCGTAAATTATTTGAAAAACACGGAATTCACATTTACAGCGAACTGGAAATCGTCGGGCACACGGCAGAAACCATCAAACAGTACGGCTGGTGGTCGTTCGATAAAGACCTGCCCATGTACTCCACCATGTTCTTCGCCATCGTAGGCAAAGATAAATCGGAAAAAATTATGCAGGAAATTAAGGACTTGAGCTTTAACTCGGAATTCGAGGCCCTGCATCCGCCACGGGCGTTTCAGATCGCCGTGGAGAAAATGATCTAATAAATTCAATTTTCTTTCTCACTTTGTTTCCCTGTGGCGAAAGAAGATAAATAATACAGCCTAAATTCAATAAAGGAGCAAGACCTATGACCATGGAACACACCATCCGAGCCGTCGCGGGTTCGTTTATTTTGATCAGCCTAACTCTGGGCTATTTTGTCAGCCCTTACTGGTTTTTGTTCACCGCGTTTGTAGGAGCCAATCTCTTGCAATCCGCTTTCAGCAAATGGTGTTTGCTGGAAGACATTCTGAAAAAAACCGTTTATCGAAATAAAGTAAACCGTTCGACTGCTTAGTTCTTACCGGCTCTGCCAGCGTACTATTGGGGCTGTCCAAAAAGGGACCTGTCCCGTGATTTTACGGGGCCGTGGCCATATCCTGAATTTGTGCTTACATCGGGAGATGGCTTCGTCGACCCCATATTCATCACTGAACGCATTCAAGAAAACTGAGATTCCTCGCAAAGACATTTTTTGGTACTTTTCGGTTCGACCCGGAACAATTCCCCTAAAGCTTGAATGCAACCCGTGGGATGGTCGATGCCACCAAAATTCTCCCGTGAAGCTCGGGGCGCGTGTCCCACCTTCGATGGATCATTGGATTGCGCGAATTAGCCATTTCCTGCAACCTCTGAATCGATCCCACCTTATGCATGCATGTTTTGGCTCCTGATTCCAGAAATTTAGTTCACTGTCAGGCTTAAACGCTTGACAATTTTTAAATAAACTACTAAAATAGATCGCCGCGTTTGTGGCGGATGTGCTTTTAACGGGGGTACCAGTTAGTGTACGGCAGCGAACGGTTGATGTCATACCAGCGGATACTTTTATCAAAGTTGAATCTGTCGAATTTGCTTGATTCCACTTAAATTAACCGTGGCACAGTTCTTGAAATAGGGTGAACTTAAGGGTGTCAGCAGACTTTAAGCACTTTGAGACAAACTGTGACCACAAATTATTCTAACTCAAAACTCGGGACAGAATCATGAGCAAACAACTCCTGTCTGTTTTTGTAATCGTTTTAATGTCTTCGGTTGGCAGCGAAATTTCCAGCGCGCAAAGTCACAGTAGTTTGAATCTCACCATCCAGGGTTATGGTTTGAGTATCGGTAACTCGAAAAGGGTCAACGGCGTTCGCATCAATTTCCGCGATCACGGTCTGGAAAAAGTGAACGGGCTCAACTTCACCCTCTGGAAACCGAAGGAACCGCCCACCGGCCTGGTGAACGGTCTGGCTCTCGGTTTGACCATCACCGGGGCCGATGAGATCAAAGGCATATCCCTGGGCTTGATCGGTTTGCAGGGACAAAATGCCTTGCACGGCGTGGTGATCGGCGGCTTGGGCGCCGGCGCCGGCAACAACGTCACGGGATTGATGATTGGCGGGTTAGGCATGGGCGCCGGCAACAACCTCAAAGGTATCGGCATCGGCGGACTCGGACTGGGCAGCGGCAACAACCTCGCCGGCATCATGATCGGTGGTTTAGGAGTTGGCAGCGGTCAGAATGTCGGGGGAATTACCATCGGCGGACTGGGCGTGGGCTGTGGTAACGATTTGCACGGCATCAGCATCGGTGGGCTGGGAGTGGGTGCGGGGCATGATCTGTTCGGAATATCGGTAGGAGGCATCGGAGTAGGGGCCGGCCACGATGTCAGCGGCATCACCATTGGCGGTATTGGCGTAGGCGCAGGCAACACGCTGAAGGGACTGGCCATCGGTGGGGTGGGCGTGGGCGCTCCCAATGTGCGGGGAATTATCATCGGTGGGCTGGCTGCGGGCAGTCTGGATTTTAAAGGGTTGGCTGTGGCCACAGCCTACTTTCGAATCGAAGAAAACGGCCTTTTCAGGGGCGTTTCCGTCAGCGCCTTTAATTACATCAAAGGCGAGCAGCGCGGTTTAAACATCGGCATTTTTAATTATGCGACAGAAATCTTTGGGGTACAAATTGGCGTCCTGAATTACGTGAAAAGCAATCCGGGTATTCTGAAGTTACTACCGATATTCAACGCGAACTTCAACTAAAACCGCCGGGTTCTGTTCAATTGAGATTTATTGGTGTATTCGAACAAACGACTTTAAAAAATGGAGCGCGAACATGATCAAAATGAAACACATTGTGAAATATTATAAAACCGGCGCCGGTTTGACGTATGTTTTGAGGGATATCAATATCGAAGTGGAACGAGGCGAATTTGTGACCATCATGGGTCCGTCGGGTTCGGGAAAATCCACCCTGCTGCACCTCCTCGGCATGCTGGACGACGCTTCCGAGGGCGAGTATTATTTTCTCGATCATCCGGTTCACCAATTGAATGAAAAAAAACGCTCGGCCCTGCATTCACAAAACATCGGCTTTGTCTTTCAAAGCTACCACCTCATCGATGAGCTCACGGTATATGAAAATTTGGAAACGCCGCTGCTCTATAAAAAAGTCAAAGGCGCCGAAAGAAAGGGTATTGTCTCCGACACTCTCGACCGCTTCCAGATCGTGGCCAAGAAAGATTTGTTTCCCAATCAGCTTTCGGGGGGGCATCAGCAACTGGTGGGGGTGGCCCGAGCCATGATTACCAACCCGCAGCTCATTCTGGCCGACGAGCCCACCGGCAATCTGCATTCCAGTCAGGGCGAGGAAATTATGGAAATGTTCAAAAAGCTCAATGAAAACGGCACCACCATCGTTCAGGTTACCCACTCCGAAAAAAACGCCGAATACGGCAACCGCATCATTCGTTTGTTGGATGGACGCATCGAAAATTCATAAACTGAATTCGCATTATTGATGCAAAATATATCCATGAGCCGTGAATGTCAGGAAGAAGTTTGCAAATCCGGTTCCACGAATCACGCAGATATTCGAATACATTCTATTTTAAAAATTTTTCTTTGCACAACATTGCACCGTTTTTCCTTCGTGTTCTTCGTGGATTATGTGATTTATTGATTAGAATTTGTCCATTGTTTTCAACAATTTCATCAAATCCTCTGAGACACAATCCTAAAAAATGATATCATTTCAGCAAAGTTTTTAAGCCACGGATTCAACACGGATATTTGGTTTTAATGTGGCTTATGCTTTAGTTTTTAAAAAAGTCTTCCGTATTCAAATTTGAAAAATTTCAACACATTCCTGAAGCTGTACAATGCTTAAGGCAATGATACGAAATCCGTGT
>JBHHXN010000251.1:0-6032 GCA_046757025.1 bacterium | reverse complement strand
GGAGGCAGGGAACCACGCTAAAGCGTGTACTCCAAACATATCACCCATTAGTGAAAATATGCGGGAAGGTTATAAATTCCAGCCGGGACTGATTGAAAAATTGGCCAATTACACAATACAACGATTGGTTTACTTCTATGGGTCTTACTTTCGTTTATATGGATAATCCTTGCCTTGTAATAAGCTGGAAACTGGAATTTGAAATAACAAATGGAGGATAAAATGGCTGGAGAATATATTGAAATAACAGCGATATTAATCGGTATTATTGTCGCTGTGTCAATTTTATTGATCCTTATCAACAGACAGGAAAAGAAACAGCAACAGAAATGACTTCAAAAGAGCTCAGAAACTCATTCTTAGACTTTTTTAAAAATAAAGATCACCAGATCGTGCCGAGCGCGCCGGTCGTACCGTTTGATGATCCGACCTTGTTATTCACCAATGCAGGAATGAACCAGTTTAAGAACATTTTTTTGGGTCAAGAGACACGTAATTACAAACGCGCAGCCGATACCCAGAAGTGCATTCGTGTCGGCGGCAAGCATAACGATCTGGAAGACGTTGGATTTGACACCTATCATCACACCTTTTTTGAGATGTTAGGCAACTGGTCGTTTGGAGACTATTTTAAGAAAGAAGCGATTGAATGGGCGTGGGAACTGTTGACCAAAGTCTGGGGACTGGAAAAAGAACGCATGTGGGCGACTGTTTTTGGCGGGGACGAAAAAGACGGTTTGCAGCCGGATGAGGAAGCCGAAAAACTCTGGACTGCGGTAACGCCCATTCCACCGGAAAGAGTGCTGCGCTTTGGGAAAAAGGACAACTTCTGGGAAATGGGGGACACCGGTCCCTGCGGGCCTTGCTCTGAAATTCATTACGATCTCGGTGAAGACAAGTGTGACAAAAATAGCGACCCCAATCACGTTTGTGAGATAAATGCTGGATGCGCCCGGTACATCGAAATCTGGAATCTGGTATTTATTCAATTTAACCGGGACAGAGAAAGCAAATTACACAATCTGCCCGCAAAACATGTTGATACGGGAATGGGATTTGAGCGCGTGCATGCCATTATTAACGGCACAAACTCAAATTACGACACGGATCTCTTCACGCCAATATTGTCGGCAATTCACGATCTCACCGGGGTGAAATATTCCGATGGTGAAAGCGGCATTGCACACCGGGTGATTGCCGATCATATTCGTGCGCTTTCATTTGCGATTGCCGACGGCGCCATGCCCTCCAACGAATGGCGAGGCTATACTTTACGCATGATTCTCCGCAGAGCCGCTCGCTTTGGCCGAAATCTGGACATGCACGAGCCGTTTATTTATAAACTTGTACCGGTCTTAATTGACATAATGGGTACTGCTTTCCCGGAATTAAAAGAAAAACACCAGTTTGTTTCGCTGGTGATTAAGTCGGAGGAAGAAAGTTTCAACAGCACTCTGGATCGCGGCATCGAGATTTTTGAACAAATTGCTATGGGTGTTGAAAAGGCCGGAAAAAAGGAAATTCCGGGCAAAGAAGCCTTTCGTTTGTATGACACTTATGGATTTCCATTTGACCTGACCCAGTTAATGGCACGGCAGAGGAAGCTCACGGTGGATGAACAAGGTTTTGAAAGCGCCATGGAGGCGCAAAGAGATCGGGCAAGAAAGGCGGGTAAATGGAGTCACGCCGTGGATTTCGATTATAAAACCTGGACAGAACTTTCATCCGGGGAGGACTCGAAATTTTTGGGATACACAGAGCTGGAAAGCGAAGCTAAAATTCGAAAATTTCATATCGATGGAGAACAGGTTTTCTTGATTTTGAACCAAACGCCTTTTTACGGCGAGGCCGGTGGGCAGGTTGGGGATGTTGGAACGATTGAAGGCCATGGCTTCAAGATTAGTATTCAAGACACCGTTCGTGATGGGAATACCATTGTTCATATTGGCAAGTTTGAACAAAAAGGGAAAATAGGGGATCCAAATGTTTCTGCTTTCGTTAACAAATCGATCCGAAAGTCGACGGCCCGCAATCACACTGCTACCCATTTGCTGCATAAAGCTCTTCGTGAAACCCTTGGCACTCACGTGACCCAGGCTGGCTCGCATGTGGCGCCCGACCATCTGCGTTTTGACGTCACGCATTTCAAAAAGATTGACTTCCAACAATTGGAAAAAATCGAAGCGCGCGTGAACCAAAAAGTGCGCGAGGATTTGGCCGTCGAAACCGAGCACACCACTTATGTCGAAGCCCGCGAAATGGGCGCAATGGCTATTTTTGAAGAAAAATACGGCGAGAATGTGCGGGTTGTCAAAATTGACGATTTCAGTATGGAGCTTTGCGGCGGTACGCACTTGAATCGTACCGGCGAGATCGGCTATTTTAGAATTCTGTCCGAATCCAGTGCCGCCGCCGGGATTCGCAGACTCGAGGCTGTGACCGGCGAAAATGCGGATGCCCTTTTGCGAAAAGAAAAGAAGTTGACCCACAGTTTGCAGGAGATTTTGAACTGCACAAACGAAGAGCTTGTTGACAGAGTTCAAAATCTTTTGCACGAGAGACAGCGTTTGGAAAAAGGACTCAGTCAAGTAAGGGTCAAATCAGCGCAGCAAGACATGGGACAGCTTGTCAATAACGCCCGGAGTTTTGATGGATTTAAAATCGTCGCTTCCCAGGTCGCAAGTGAAACGGTCGATGAGCTAAAGCAAATCAGCGACACGCTGAGGGCGAAAATAGGCTCCGGTGTCGGTGTTTTAGGTTCGGTTATTAACGAAAAGGCAGCGTTTGTTTGTGTGGTGACCGACGATTTGATTTCGGGTAAAAACTTGAAAGCCGGCGATATTGTAAAAGAAGTTGCTGTGGTCGCCGACGGCAGCGGCGGCGGCAGGCCGCACATGGCGTTAGCGGGTGGAAAGAATATTCAGAAGATCGGACAGGCCCTTGAAAAGGTTCCTGAGATTGTTGCCTATTTAATAAAGAGATAAAGAGTAAAGAACTTCCCTGAAACTCAAAGAAACAAAACGCGCTGGATATTTTGTCATCCTATGAAACCAAAAGTATATCTAGAAACCACTATTATTAGCTATCTCACTGCTTGGCGAAGCCCACAACTTATAATGGCTGCACACCAAGAAGCGACACGATACTGGTGGGATGAACAAAAAGGCAAATTTGAGGTCCTCATATCAGAGGCTGTAATTGAAGAAGCATCCGCTGGCGATGCAGATGCAGCACAGCGGCGACTGGAAGTACTCAAAGATATTCCTGAACTTGATATTACAAATGATGCTCGCGACCTAGCAAAGGAATTAATCACCGGTATCCCGCTACTTGAAAAGGCTAAAATTGACGCACTGCATATCGCTGTGGCAACTATTCACGGAATGGATTATCTGCTGACATGGAACTGCCGCCACATTGCCAATGCAACCTATCGCAACCAGATTGATGCAATTTGCCAATCTGTAGGTTATGAATCACCCATTCTTTGTACACCGCTCGAATTAATGGAGGAATAACGTATGTTTCATGATCCAATTGTCGAGGAAGTTCGTAAAGCTCGCGACCTATATGCTCAAAAATTCAATTACGATCTTGATGCAATTTGTCGCGATTTACAACAAAAGCAACGGAAAGGTGATAAAAAGGTGGTTTCTTTTCCACCGAAATCCCCAAAACAAACGGTTGAAACTCAAAGGTAAAATGTTGCCTATCATGCATCCAGCAGACAAAGGGTCACTGCGGAGTCGAAGGATTTGACAACCCTCGAACGGATCCTCAAAATCAAAGAAACCAAAGGCGCCGGTTATTTTGTACTTATCGACCCGGATAAGTGGCAGCCTGATGAGTTGGTAGAGCTGGCGGTGCAAGCAAGCGAAGACGGCGCTGACGCCATTCTGGTTGGCGGAAGTCTTCTGCTCTCATCTTCGTTCGATGATTTGGTTCAAGACATCAAGCAGCAAATCGATATTCCACTAATCATTTTTCCCGGCAGCCCGACTCAGGTTTCAAAATTCGCCGATGCTATCTTTTTTCTTTCCTTAATCAGCGGCCGCAATCCAACCTACCTGATTGGCGAGCAAGTGAGAGCGGCGCCCGCAATTAAGGCACACGGCATCGAGGCGATCTCTGTTGGCTATATGCTCATCGAGTCCGGTGGAATTACCTCCGCTGAATTTATGAGTAACACCCGGCCTATTCCCCGTGAAAAGCCAGACATCGCCAAAGCCACCGCATTGGCCGCAGAGTTTATGGGAATGAAACTGGTCTATCTCGAGGCCGGCAGCGGCGCGCACAAACCAGTGCCAAATGAGCTCATTGCCGGAGTGAAAAAATACGTTTCCATTCCGATTATTGTTGGCGGAGGCATACGCACTCCCGAAGAGGCGAGACAAAAAATAGAAGCCGGGGCTTCTTTTGTGGTGACCGGGAATGTTCTGGAAAAACAGGGAAATTCAAGTTTGATTAGAGAGTTTGCTGCGGCGGTTCATGGCTGAAACTTTTCTCTAATTTGGTCCATCAGATTTTGATTAATAGACGTACTTTTAGGATGAATGAATGAAGTTAGACGGACAAGGAAAGAGAATTTTGACACACCATCAAACGGAAAGGAGAATTGAGGTTCTCCTGCGATTTTTCACTCAAACCAAAAGGAGGTAAGGATGCAAAGGGGACTCTTAAAATCATTGGCGATGTTGGGACTTTCGGCATCTGTTGTTTGGGTCGTTGGTTGTACCAGTCAGGAAGAGAGTAAACCGGCTAAAGAAGAAATGACGGCTTCGACAGTATTTCTCAGGCACAAAGTTGCTGACTATTCAGCCTGGCGACCTGTCTACGATGCTGATGCGCCAAGAAGAACAGAAGTGGGTTTGAAGGAAATGGGCGTCTACAGGGATGCCGATGATGAGAATATGGTTCTGATTGTATGGGAAGCGGATGACATAAACGCTTTTAAGGCCATGATAGAATCACCAGACCTGGCAGACAAAATGAAAGCAGCGGGTGTCACCAGCAAGCCTGAGGCCTGGACAGGCAAATCTCTGCAGGGAGGAATGGGCACGGTATTTCTGAGACACAAAGTTGCTGACTACTCAGCCTGGCGACCCGTCTACGATGCCGATGCACCCAGAAGGACGGAAACGGGTCTGCAAGAAATGGGCGTCTACAGGGATGTCGATGATGAAAATATGATTCTGATAGTATGGGGAGCGGAAGATGGAGACACTTTTAAGGCTATGTTGGAATCACCAGACCTGGCGGACAAGATGAAAGAAGCGGGTGTCACCAGCGAACCTCAGGCCTGGATGGGAGAGTCCCTGTAGTTTTGTAGGGTGGGTTCGGACCCCACTATTTTTACTACGCATGCCTAAACCAATCGTTTCAGCGGATTGTGGGTCTCCGGCGTGATTTCAGAGTTTCGAGAATATCGGAAGTTTTTTTCTGAATATCAACTCTGTGCCCTGAAATCCCACAACCGCCGAAACGTGTCGTGTGTGCCGGGCATGGCCCGTAGCTGGCAGGTGAGAGTCCTGCTATATACCATTGCCAGCCGCTTGCGACTGAATGTTCGGCTGAGGGGAGAGCAATCGACCCTGACCGTATGGCAGAAGTCAGCAGAGGGCATAGTAGGTGTGGAAACGAGCCCCATGGATAGAAGATGGGGAGGCCTCACCACACTGAAGGCCTGAACGGCACCCTTTAGGGGTTTAATTGGTGGACGAGTAAGCCGGGGCGTGAGTGAACAGTAGGCCGGCAGATTAACTGTGGCCACTCTCTTTTGAGGGTAACTGAGTCATTTTGACAATCCGACCTGAAAGTCCGGTTGGCTTTAAGCCAGCTAACCCAGCCAAGCCGCCTTGGTACGTGATCCGTATGCCAGGTGGTGTGGGAGGAGCGGGGTCGAGAGGCCTCGCCCTATCCCCATTAATTCTAAATTAATTACGTACAACCAATAGTGTTGACTGCGGTAAAGGAAGAGAATGGGAAGAAAAACTTATGAAAGCACCCGATATGGTATTGGCGAATGGTACGGT
>JBHHXN010000250.1:0-6076 GCA_046757025.1 bacterium | reverse complement strand
ATTATTATCATTTATGCGTCTTATTAATTCATAAACAATCTCTGTTTGAATTCAAATATTCAGGCATGAATATTTCATGATGAACTGTTTGGTATTCATTCAAAAAGTAACTTATTTTTTTCAAAAGGAGAAAATTATGCAAAAAAGATCTCTTTTGATTTTATCCGTAATCTGTATTCTGGCATTGGTTGTATTAACTCTGTCAATTGCCAAAGAAAAGAAGTTTTTTAATTGGACAAAATCAAAATCTCATCTCCGAACAGAATTGCAGAGCAGCGCTTCTGTGAAAACGCCGGCTATTGAAAAAGACCCGGTTAAACGGATGCAATACCGACAAGTCCAAACCAGTACCACCACGGCGAAAGAGCGAAAAGTGTTAGTAAGTAAGGAATTAAAAATTAAGTCACTCAACAAAAAATAAGTTGTTGTAGCAATGAACTTAGAGTGTATCACTGCAATTTTTTGGGAGAATAACTACCATGAAACAATTAAATAAAAGTTTGGTCTTGATGTTGTTTGTTATAGCCGCGGCATTGATGTGGACGTCCGTTACCAACGGTACGAGTTTACAAAAAATGAATTTAAAAGAGCTGATTCGAAATTCGGGTAGAATTGTAGTCGCTACCTGCATTGCCATTGATGAGGGGGCGGTGACCATGCCTGACGGCGGTAAAATTCCTTTCACCCAATATACGTTTTCCGTTTCCAAATCGATTAAAGGTGATTTGGGCTCGCGGTTGGAAGTGCGGCAGTTTGGCGTGCGTCCTTCTGCGAACGGAGCAAGAGTGAATCTCGGCGTGATCGGTATGCCGTCCTATGAATTGAATGAAGAATGTATTTTGATTTTAACTCAGGAAAGCAAGATTGGGTTGACCGCTCCTGTGGGGTTGTCGCAAGGGTTTTTTCGAGTTTCCACCAATCTCAAAACCGGTCGGAAGGAAGCCGTGAACGGTTTCAATAACGCCGGACTGTTTTCAAATATGCAGAAGTTGAAAGGGACGGTACTGCAGAATTTGAGCCGGGCCGAAATCAACCTCCTTTCACAAAAGCAAGGCCCCGTGGAATTCGATACGTTCGTTTCACTGCTTGAAAAATTCGCTCAATAAATTTTTATAATTTGATAATTTAGTTTTCAGGCGATTTAAGAGCCTGAAATCAAAATGATAAAATCACAGCAGGAGCAAAAAATGAACAAAAAAATTCACAATATAATACTCATTGTTGTCGTATTGCAAATCACATTTGTGATGAATCTTTTCAGCGGCGAACCGTTAATTCTCACTACCACGGGCGATCCATTTAAATGGGACAATTCTTCGCCGATTCAATTTAATCCAGATGGCGGCGGACTGGGCTCCCTGACCAACGCCGAAGCGGTAACCGTGACTTCCGACGCCTTTCAAGCCTGGGGCAATATCACCACAGCTTCATTGTCGTTCACCAATGGCGGCCAGATCACCGACTCCCTGGGTAACGCCGTGGACATCACCCGGCAGAACTTCAGTATGATTTTGAACACCAATTCCCCGCTGGGGCAAAACTCCATCGTTTTTGATGACACGGGTGAAATTTTTGATCTTTTGTTCGGGCCGGGCAGCGGCATCCTGGGTTTTGCGACGCCCACGTTTATCCGAACCAGCACGCCTTTTTGATAACCGAAGGCCACGCCTTTATGAACGGCGCGTGGATAGACGGCGTTCAGGGGAACGGCGAAGTGTCGCTGGAAGTGATGAAGGCCACATTTGTGCATGAGTTCGGGCATTTTCTCAATTTAGCTCATAATCAGGTGAACGGCCTCGCGGCCACCCTGGGCGAAGATATCCAAGGCTTCGGCCCACCGCCGGCCTCCAGCATCGAAACCATGTATCCGTTTTTGAGCGACGGTTCCCAGCAAAGCCCGCATGCCGACGATATCGCCACTATTTCCATGATTTATCCGGCCTCGCCCACTGGCGCCATTGCTGGTAAAACGCCCTACTTAAATGCATTTGGCGGTACCATTACCGGCAAAGTCTTTTTTAAGGATGGCAGCAGCGCGGCCAACGGCGTCAACGTCATTGCCCGTAACACCAGCGGCGGCGCCGCTACCATTTTTGATGACGCCGTGTCGCAGATTTCCGGCGCCTTGAGTCTGCACAATGGTCGCGGCTCTTCGGACCCCGATTTCCAGGGAAGATTTACTTTGTGGGGACTGACGCCCGGCGCCAATTACAGCATAGAAACGGATCAGATTGGGCCCGGAGGATACAGTTCAGCCACCTTGATTCCGTTTCCAGGGCCGGAGGAATTTTACAACGGCGGCAATGAATCCAGCAATCCCGACGTCGATGACCGCACTAACATCACTTCGGTGGTGCCGGTGGATGGCGTTACCACGACCGGCATCGACATCATTTTTAACGATGAATTAGCCCCCATTGTCATCGACAAATACGACGATTCCATCGAGACGTTACTGACGCTGAGGAACCCAAGCGAACTGAATGATTTTTTTGCCGTGCGGCACCGGGTGCCGGCGAGCGTGGCGGCTCCATACACTATTTCCAATGTGCGCTTTTTTAACAACGATGGCGCAACCGTCTGGCCGCAAATCATCGTCACTACCGCAGATATTACCGGTCAGCCGGATATGGCAAATCCGGCAATAGTCAAAAATAATGTCACAGGCAGCACTCTGGATTTTGTGACAGTGACTACCAACGTAGAGATGACGACTTTGAACGATATTTTTGTGGTGATTCAAATGCCACCCACCCTCAGTTTGACTGGCGTAGGCGCTGGCGGCGGGCCGGGACTGGGAGTCGATTCAGACCTGAGTTTGGGTTTTATCGAAGGCAACATGTTTTCAACCGATGGTATCTTTTTTCAGGATTTTGACGATTTTAACATCGCCATTGAAATTACCATCAACGGGCGGCAAAAAACCGACGCTGCCGAGCCCAACAACAGCATCGCGGAAGCCACACCCATTGCCTACAATGCACAGAGAAGTGGTTACCTTGATCCACCGGGAGACAAGGATTTCTACATGTTTACTGGCACGTTTAAGGATTTTATCCAGGTGGATGTAGAAGCCCTCACACTGGGTTCAAATCTCGATGCCGTGGTGCGATTGTTGAACAGCAGCGGGGTGGAAATCGCCAAAAACGATGACGAAGTTTCCGAAATCAATCTGGATCCCTTGCTGGAGTTTGAGCTCCCTGCCAGCGGAACCTATTATATCGTGGTGGAAAGTTTTGTGCCGACCGGCGGCGGCTCCGGTCCGGGCGGCCCAAGTTATTTCTATGAATTTACTTTGAAAAAAGTGCTGGCACTGCCCAGGTTGACCCACACTACCGGCAATGTCGATTTTACCGTCTGGTCCAATGGCATCTACGGCGATGACGGCAATGGCACCGGAAATGGTTTCTCCTTTTTAGGAAGCCCCGGCGGGACGCTGTTTTCAGGCGGGTTCGTGGCAATGACACCAACCTTAATCGCCGCAAATATTCCAAGCCTGGCTCTCACTCAAACCCAATCCCTGATCGATTTTGAACAAGTCAAACCGTTTACGCCGTTTACCTCTGACAACAATTTTGACCGGATTGCAGACTGTGAATATGACGAAGGCAGCTCCAATAATTTGAATTCGCTCATCGGCATTCAGGTGAAACAGACTTCGTATTCGAATGCCAACAACGATTTTGTCCTGGTGGAATGCGAGGTAGTCAACACTTCTGGCGGCACGATTTCGAACTTGTATCTGGGCCAGTTTGGCGACTGGGATGTGGGTTTAGCCAATTTCGAAAGTAACCGGGGCGGCTACGATGCCTCACGCAATTTGACCTATCAATTTGAAACCGGCAGCAATCCCAACGACCCCAATTATTACGGCATCAAAGCACTGCAGGCGGCTTCCGGAGCGCGCGTTACCACGGAATTGGATCCCAATACCTTGAACGGTTTTATTTCGAATTTTAATGGACCGGGTCCGCAGCCCATCACCACCGACGGTGATTATCGCAGCTTTATCGGTTCGGGTCCGTTCACGCTCTCTTCCAACGAATCGGTGACTGTCGGGTTTGCCTGGATTGGCGGCAGCAACCTGGCCGACCTGCAGGCCAACGCCGATGCGGCGCAAGCGGCCTGGGATAACCTCGTGGTCAGCGTGGAAGACCAGGCAGCCTCGAACGTGCCCCGGGAATTCTCCCTGGCACAGAATTATCCCAACCCATTTAACCCGAGTACGAAAATCAAGTATGCTCTGGTGGAGAATTCCGAGGTTTCACTGGTCATTTACAATATGCTCGGCCAGCAGGTACGGACTCTTGTGGATGCACGCCAGGATGCCAATTTTTATGAAGTAGAATGGGACGGTCGCGATGACGTTGGTAATCCGCTTTCCAGCGGCGTTTATTTTTACTGGCTGAAGGCGGGTCAGAACGTCAAAGTGCACAAGATGCTGTTGCTCAAGTGAAATAACCGAAAACACAAAACAAGTAACTATTTGGATGAAGTTAATTCAAAACAAGCCTCGAAATTATTTCGGGGCTTGTCTATTTTTAGTACATTTAGATGATTTCAATCCGCATCCTGTTTTCAAAACGGAGATTCTGTTGTAAAATTTTCAATATTGCGTCCGTGTCTGTTCCTACATTTTGCTTGCATTTACCTGCGATTCTTCTTATTTTATGGGTTGAATATTTGAACGGTTTATTTCCAGAATCAACTCTTATTGATGGAGGATACGCAAAATGTCTGAGCACGCGTCTAAATCCAAAGATGTGGTGACATTAGATGTGGAGACCAATGTTTTGACTGCAGAGGGCAGAGTTTTTTTGAATAAGCTCAATACCGTCAGCCGGGTGTTGTTTTTACGCGATACGAAGGTGGACTTTAAAGGCGCCCAAATCTTGAAAACGGGTTATATAGGGGATTTTAAATGCATTGAAATTTATAAATGTCCAAATGGCTTTTTTTTGTTTGGCAATCGCGCATTTGGAAATAATAATTGGTCGGTTATTGGTAAAACCCTCGACGAATTGCTTGATCAAATCGGTGATTTGGAGATCAAGAAAAAAATAGAGGCGGAAATGGCAGCGGATTCGGAAAAGGTTTGAGGTTTGACATTTTTTTTGATTCCGACTATTAAAAAGAGAGACAGTGGCCGATAATCTAAAATTAACAAGATGCATAAAAACGCATTTAAGTTAGATTGAAAAGGTAGCAAATTTTTTACCTCTTTCAAAAATTTTAATAAAGGAGATGTGAACATGACTGAAATAACCCGTCAAATAGAAATTGCCGAGTCCCCTCAAAAGGTCTGGTCACAAATCGATCCCAGCAATTGGCCCAATATTTTTTCTTCCGTAAAAGAAGTCAACGGCAGCACCAATGGCCAACCGGGCGTGGGCACACGCGTAAAAATTGTGGCTGGGGAAAAGCACGATTACTCGATTCAGTATAATATCGAGATCACGGAATTTAAAAAGATGGAAAAAATCGCCTACCGCCGTTTTGGCGGCCCGCTACCGGGTAAAGCGATGATGCAAATCAAACCGCTGCAAAACGGCGTGCTGTTTGTACGCACCAGCTATTATGACGACGACCTGTCTGATGAAACCATGCAAATGCTGTGCGAAGGTATGGAAAAAGACAACGCTCGGATCAAAGAGCTGGTGGAGTCAAAAGCGTAGCGAATACCCGCTTTTTTTGATTTTGAAGGGCCTCAATTGGAGGCCAATGACATTGAGGGGGGAGCGAATCTACTTGTATTCTCCCAAATTAGATTGAAATTGGTAGGAGTTGTAGTGCCATGTACCTTTCCTGAGTGTACCGCTCCATACAAAATTATCTTTACAATTAATATCGTTTCCGCTATATTAAAGTCGATTTTATCCCCTGAATAAAATGAATTTTTCGTTTATGATCAGGTCGTGGAATTTTACCGCGATCGGATAATTTTATTCTTTTGGATTTAAAATCAAGTGGGTATCTAATTTTACCAGTCATTCACCGAATGCCATAATCGGGAATCTCATGCTTACTCAAGTTTCGCACTTAGATAATTTAAACAAAAACAAATAAGGTCAAGCTG
>JBHHXN010000249.1:0-6090 GCA_046757025.1 bacterium | reverse complement strand
ACAGCCGGCAGGGACGTCTTCAAAACACTTTTTAAGGGAGACTTATCAGACAAATCGTTATCCGAACCTAAGACTCACAAGAAATTATTACAAAAGTGTTGGTCACTTCTTGAACTACTTAATCATAATATTCCAAACCCAGGTGCGTGATAAGTTCCTCACCTTTGAGGTAACGAAGCGTGTTCTTCAACTTCATCAACTGAATGAAGAGATCGTGCTCCGGATAAACATCTTCAGCAGACATCGGGCTTTTGAAATAAAATGACAACCATTCTTGAATCCCTTTCATGCCGCTGCGTGCTGCCAAATCCAAAAATAAAACCAGGTCTAACACGATCGGCGCCGCCAAAATACTATCGCGGCACAGAAAATCGATTTTGATCTGCATTGGGTATCCCAACCACCCGAAAATATCGATGTTGTCCCAACCTTCTTTGTTGTCGCCGCGCGGGGGATAATAATTGATTCGGACTTTATGATACATATCGGCATACAAGTCAGGATAAACCTGGGGCTGCAGAATGTACTCAAGAACACCGAGTTTGCTAACTTCCTTAGTTTTGAATGATTCGGGATCGTCCAAGACTTCGCCGTCTCGGTTACCCAGAATATTTGTTGAAAACCACCCTGCAAGACCAAGATAACGCGCTTTTAGACCAGGCGCTAGAATTGTCTTCATCAAGGTTTGACCCGTTTTGAAATCTTTCCCGCCGACCGGCACACCTTTGCTCCTTGCAAATTCAATCATGGCAGGGAAATCCACAGACAAATTAGGAGCGCCATTGGCATAAGGTATACCCTCAGCGAGGGCCGCATAAGCATAAATCATGCTCGGCGCAATCGCAGGATGATTCTCCTTCATCGCTTTTTCAAAGGCAGCGATGTCGTTATATACGGGATCCGTGGGCTCCATGAAAACTTCGGTACTGCCGCACCAGACCATGACCATTCTTTGCAGTCCATGTTCACGTTTAAAATTCTGAATATCCTGGCGAACCCGTTCAGCGAGTTCCCACTTGGTCGACGCCGATTTAACATTTTTGCCCTCAAGTTTTTTGACGTATTTCTGATCAAATACTGCGTGCCAGGGCTTGACCGCTTCTAATTCAGGCTTAATTTGTTCCAAAAGATATCTATCTAACACACCAGCATTTGTGGCTGCTTCGAAGCAATTATCCGAGAAAATATCCCAACCCCCGAATACCAGAGCATTCAAATCTGCCAGTGGCACGAAATCCTTGATTTTTGGAACGCGATCTTCCGTTCTCTTGCCTAACCGGATGGTGCCCATTTGGGTTACAGAGCCAACCGGTTTTGAAATCCCTTTCCGTACTGCTTCGACGCCAGCGATGAAAGTTGTGCTTACCGCTCCCAATCCAGGCAGCAAAACGCCTAATTTTCCTTCTGGCTCCTCTATTTTAATTTCTTTTTTCTCCAAGATTCAAACCCTCCCAAATTGACATTTTGGTTCATCTAAGAATTAGTCGCAATGATTTAATGAAATTTCAAAACCGAAGGAAACCGAATATCGCTGAAAACGCTAATTTTAGACAAGTCATTTTTTACATTTCGATATTCGTATTTCGGGTTTTTGAGTTCAGGCGCCTACCCTATCCAATTCATCTTCGCTCATTTTTTGCCGCTTCTTGCCGTTTTCTTCTACCCAAATATGATAAAGCCTCTGAACAGCTGTGACATTAGCAAAAACCGCAATCAGTAAAATAGCAAAAATTAGTGTGCCAATGTGAAGAAACGACAGAATTGCGCCGAAACCTATATAAACAACCCGCTCAGGGCGCTGCATAATTCCAACTTTACACTGAAATCCCAATGCCTCTGCTCGGGCACGAACGTAGCTTACCATTATAGAACCGCCCAGGGCGAAAGAGACCGCAATCGATGTGATAAACATGTCCGCTTTAACGAAATAAAACGCCAGTCCAAAGAACATTATCACTTCCGAATAGCGATCCAGCGTGGAGTCATAGAGGGCGCCAAATTTCGTGACACGTTTGGTTGAGCGGGCCACTTTGCCATCTATAATATCGAAGGTTCCGGCAAGCAGCGTGATTGCGCCTGCAATGGTGATATGCCCCAATGCAAATAGAACGGCCGCGCCAACGGTTACAATAAATCCGATGGTTGTAAAAAAATTTGGATTGAGCTCTAACCTTACAAAAAATTCGATAATGGGCGTGATCAGCCGCAGATACCAATTCTTAATGCCGTCCGGAAGGACGTTAATCTTCAGCTTAAAAATGTTAAAAGAGGCCAATTTTTGATTCTCCCTGCTAGTTACCTTCTCCCTCTATGACCAGGACAAACTCACCTTTTAACTTTATTTGTGAAAGGTTTTCGCATAATTCGTTTAAATTACCCCGATGCACTTCTTCAAATTTTTTTGTGATCTCCCTCACAATCACAGCTTTCCGATCTCCAAAATATCTATGTAAATCTAACAGTGTTCGTGAAAGCCGGTGCACAGATTCGTACAAAACAATCGTTCTCTTTTCCTCTTTTAACAGATCGAGTCTCTTTTTACGGCCTTTTTTTGCCGGCAAAAATCCTTCAAAGACAAAACGATCAGTAGGCAAGCCTGACAAAACTAATGCCGGCACAAATGCCGTTGCCCCGGGAATCGTTTCGACAGCCAAATCATTGTTAATACACTCCCGAACAAGCCGAAAAGCCGGGTCTGAGATCCCCGGTGTTCCGGCATCCGAGACGACGGCAATTTTCTCGCCCTCTTTAAGCTTCCTGATTAAGGCCGGAATCCTTTTCTCTTTATTAAAATCGTAGTAGCTGGTAGTTGGCGTTTTAATTTTATAATGCTCTAAGAGAATGCGGGTATGCCTGGTGTCTTCAGCCGCAATCAAGTCTACTTTTTCCAAAACCTCGATTGCCCGAAGGGTGATATCTTTTAAATTGCCAATCGGGGTGCTGACGATATATAACCTACCTTGGGACAAGACATTCTCTGCATCCGCCATGAATCATCAAAGCTCAACTCTTGCTTCTTGCTCCGCTTGCGCCAAAGGCACTGTATCAGCGCTCAACACCGCTGCCAGACTTTTTCTCAGGATCCCAATGGCTTCATCCACAAGCTCGCGTCTCAAGTTTAGCGACGGTCGAAAACGGACGGAACGCTCGCCACTAGGCAGTGCGATCAAGCCGTTCTCATAACTTTTGGCCAACGATTGATTTCGAAAATCACTATTCGGTAAATCAAAAGCGAGCATAAGTCCGCGCCCACGAACGCCGGAAATTGTACCGTCAAATTCATCTTGTAGCTGTTGCAATTCGGTCAGGAAATATTCGCCGACGTCCCGGGCGTTTTCAATGCAATTTTCGGTGACGATGATCTCCAAATACTTTCGAAATCGAACCATATCTACAAGATTACCGCCCCAGGTTGAATTAACACGACTCGATTCATGAAATACGTTGTTTTCAACATCGTCGATTCTTCGACTGCACAAGAAGCCGCAGACTTGTGTTTTCTTGCCAAACACGAGCATGTCCGGATTTACGCCAAAATGCTGATAACACCACATTTTGCCGGTGAGACCAACTCCGGTCTGCACCTCATCGAAAATCAGCACGATTTCGCTTTCGTCGGCTATGGCGCGTAATTCCTGAAAAAATTCTTTTCTGAAATGATTGTCACCGCCCTCTCCCTGAATAGGTTCGATGATGATCGCAGCAATATCATCGCTGCGTTCCTGAATAGCCGCTTTTATTTCTTGCACGGCCTTTTTTTCAAGAGCGACAACTTTCTCTAAATTGGCATCGCTCAACGGAAAAAAAATCTTCGGATTGGTAATCCTCGGCCAATCAAATTTCGGGAAATACTTTATTTTCCTATTTTCAGTGTTTGTTAAAGATAGAGTATAGCCGCTTCTGCCGTGAAACGCCTGTTCAAAATGAATAACCTGGCTGCCCTTCTCCTCTTTGACGCCTTTTTGAAAGTTTTTGCGCACCTTCCAATCAAAGGCAGCTTTCAAGGCGTTTTCCACAGCCAAAGCGCCGCCGCTGACCAGAAACAAATAAGGCAAGTGCTCCGGGATAGCATATTTCGAAAATGTCTGGACGAATTCAGCCATTTCGGTGGTGTAAAAATCGGAGTTGGACGGCTTCATTAAAGCTACACTGAGAATCTTTTCCTTAAATTCGGGGGCATGCATTCCCGGGTGATTGTGTCCGATAGGCGCCGTTGCAAAGTAACTAAACATGTCTAAATACTTGCGACCGTTCAGTGAATCGTAAATGTAGTTGCCCTTGCTTTTCTGCAAATCGACCACCATTTTATCGTAGCCGTCGACCAGCATATGGTTATTTAAAATAGGAAAGACGTCTTCTGGGGTTAATTTTAGCAAGAATGATTTCTCCAAAAGATTACTGTTTCACTGTTTATGGTTTCAGTATTGTCATTTTCGTTAGCTGTCACCAGTCAGATTCAAAACTGAAGGCCAAGGGCCAAGGTTAATAATTATCGATCTGGGCGCGCTGCAACCTGCCGGAATAATCCACAAAAACAGTCTTGGTTTCGGTATAAAACTCATAGACCTCCCATCCGCCTTCCCGGTGGCCGTTACCAGTCTCCTTTACGCCGCCAAACGGCATATGGGCCTCCGCGCCGATGGTCGGACCGTTAATATACGTAATTCCTGCCTCGATATCGCGCATGGCCTGAAAACCTAAATTGACATCATTTGTGTAAATGGAAGAAGAAAGCCCGTAGGTTGAGTTGTTCAGAACTTTTACGGCCTCTTCAAACGAGCTTACGCGCAGCACGGACAAAACGGGGCCAAAAATCTCCTCTTTTGCGATTCGCATTTCCGGAGTCACTTCGGCAAAAATAGTCGGCTCAAAGAACCAGCCTTTTGAACAATCACCCTCGGAGTAAACATTTCCACCCGTCACTAACTTCGCCCCTTCGGATTTGCCAATTCTAACATATTCTTGCACGGTTTTTTGCTGGCCCTCGTTAATCAATGGTCCGACCTGATTTTCCGGTTTGAGTCCATCGCCTAATTTAAGTTTTTGAGCCGCAGAAACCAGCATATCCATAAATCGATCGTAGATCTTTTCGTGTAAAATCAAACGGCTTGTCGCGGTACAGCGCTGGCCGGTGGTTCCAAAAGCGCCCCAAAGAACCCCGTCAAGCGCCAAATCCAAATCGCCATCATCCATGACGATCTGAGCATTCTTACCACCCAATTCTAACGAGACTCGTTTTAACGTGTCACTCGCCGATTTGGAAATAGATTTGCCAACCGCAGTCGAACCGGTGAAAGAAATCAAATTTATGTCCGGATGGCCGACTAAAGGCGTCCCGACGCCGCTGCCTCCACCGTGCACTAAATTGACGACTTTAGGAGGTACGCCAGCTTCCAGCAAAATTTCAACAAAGGTTGTTGCGGTCAACGGCGTGTCGCTGGCGGGCTTAAATACCACACAATTACCGCAAACTAAGGCCGGGAAAATCTTCCAGGTTGGAATGGCCATGGGAAAGTTCCACGGAGTGATAATGCCAGCCACGCCCATTGGCAACCGAATCGACATGTTGAACTTGTTGGGCAGTTCTGAGGGGACGGTATGTCCAAACAACCGGCGGCCTTCAGTGGCTGCGTAATAGGCAGTATCAATACCCTCCTGCACATCGCCTCGGGTTTCGTCGAGTACTTTGCCCATCTCGCGGGTCATGTTCCTGGCGATTTCATCTTTGCGTTCAGCCATGATGTCGCCGACCCTTCTTATGATATCACCGCGAGCCGGGGCCGGCGTCAAGCGCCACCCGTCAAATGCCTCGCGCGCGGATTTGACGGCTGCATCAACGTCAGTCTTATTGGAGTTAGGAAATATGCCGACAACTTCGTCCCAGTTGGCGGGATTGCGATTTTCAAATGTCTCTCCGCTTCCTGCATCCACCCATTTGCCGCCTATGTGATTTTGATACTTGGTGCTCATTCGTGAACCTCGTTTACATTTGAAATTTAAACATCCATTAGAAGCAAAGATATCTGAAAAACAAAACTTTAAATAGTAGCAAAAAATAGGCTAAAAGTCAAGTACCACATTCAAAAGCTG
>JBHHXN010000248.1:0-6157 GCA_046757025.1 bacterium | reverse complement strand
ACTGGACAACCTTGACTCCGTAGGCTATGCTTTCGCCAATTGCTGTAAAGCTCGCCGCAGGAGATTCCGCGTTAAATCCACTTTATAACGGTTGTGCGCCATCGGTGTTGCACTGGCCACAGCTGCTGTTGCGGCTTTATCGATGTTGGTTTCCGTGAGGGGCTTGCCGTGCAGCTCCGCCTCTGCATCTTGTGCCCGCCAAGGAATGGGCGCTACACCGCCCAAAACGATTCGTGCGGTCCGAACCCGCTTCCCCTGCAGTAGCAGGACCGCGGCGACGCTGCTGATGGCAAAATCCGTAGATTGTTTTTCACGGAACTTGAGATAAATCGAGCGGGTACCGGCGGCCGGTTCAGGCACAGTTATATGCGTGATAATTTCATTGGGCTGCAAAACATTTTCGCCGCGCAAATTATCAATCGGCAGTTCAAAGAATTCATCCACAGGAACTTCATCTTTTCCAGATGGTCCCAGGATTTTCAGTGTGGCGCCCAATGCTTGCAACGCCGGTGCTAAGTCCGACGGGTGGACAATGTAGCTTGGCCCACCGCCAAGAATTGCATTATACTGGTTCAACCCTTCTGCGGCGTAGCACTTAGAGCCGCCCTTCTTCAAACAAGGATATTGCCGGCCACGGTAGTACCAGCAACGCGGCCGCTGGCAAAGGTTGCCGCCAAGCGTGCCCATGTTGCGCAATTGCGGCGTCGCGATAGATGCCGCCGCCTGGGCTAGCACGACATATTTCTGTTGAATTTTCTGGTCGGACGCAATTTCGGCAATCGTGGTAAGTGCGCCCAGTTCCAGTCCCTGCCCATTTTTGACGCCGTACAGGTCTGGTATATTCTTAATGTTCACAACCTGCTTCGGCTCAACCAGGCGCTCCTTTAGTCTATCCAAAAGATCAGTTCCCCCGGCAAGGATTACGCTTTCGCCATTTTTTCCCGACAACAATTTTGGCACTTCCTCGAGGGTGGTAGCATTAACATAATCAAACTTGACCATGGCTTAACCCTCCTTTCCATTTGCGGCGAGGGCCGTGAGCACTTTATCCGGCGTCATCGGTAGCTGACGCAAACGTACCCCCGTGGCGTTGTAGAAAGCATTGGCAATGGCAGCCGAAGTTGGAATGGTCGGGGGCTCGCCAATTCCGATGACGCCCCGTTCCGGCTGGTCATACATGATCACCTCGATTTCCGGTACGTCCATGGTCCCGAGAATTTTGTAGTTTTCGAAGTCTGCATTAAGCTGATTGCCAGTGATGGGGTCCATGAGACGATTCTCGTAAAGTGCGTAACTGACGCCCTGGACCACTGCACCGTTCACTTGACTTTCCAAGGTCAGTCTGTTCAGAATAAGACCGCAGTCGATCACCGCTACCACTTTCTCTACGCGAATCCTGCCGGTTTCTGTATCGACGGCTATCTTTGCGAACTGGCAGCCGGCAACGCCTCGCGAGGAGAGACCCTCGACCCACTCACCGTCAACCTGCAGCGGTTCGCTTTCTAACAGGCTGCAGATTTCCTTCCAACTAAGCTTCTTTCCGGCCGCGCCCTTTACAGCGACTGTTCCAGAGGCCCATTGGATTTGCCGGGGTTCCACGCCTAAATGCCGGGCAGCCAACTCGCTGAGTTTTGCTTTTGCCTTTTCTGCAGTATTTTTGATTGCAGGTGAAACCGATGGCGCGGTTGTGCTGCCGCCCGACGCACCTGAGCGCGGGTAGTCCGAATCTCCAATCAGGGGCTTGATCTGACCGATCTCGAGCCCCAGCTCTTCGGCGGCAATTGCAGCTACGATCGTGCGCGTGCCGGTCCCAATATCCTGCGTGCCGCATCTGACTTCCACCCCGCCGTCAGGGAATATTCTCATGGAAGCCTTGGTGCCTCGACCCCCCGGCCACCAAATGCTGCCCGCCAATCCAAAACCATGTTTCACTGCGCCGGCGTCGTTGCCTGGCGTCCTGCTACGGCGTTGCCAACCGATTCTCTGAGCGCCGATCTTCCACTCCTTCTGTCGTGTTTGGTTGGTATCGTTTCTTAGACGGAACTCCAGCGGGTCCATGCCGATTTTTCCCGCCAGCTCATCCATAATTTGTTCCATACCAAAGCACCCTTGCGGACACCCAGGAGCACGGAAGGCACGCGATGGACCGGCGTTGGTGAAGACGTCGTAATGTTCGTGTTTCCAATTCGGAATCTCATACACAATCGGCAGTCGTACTCCTGCATTGGTGCCGATACCGGCAGTGCCGTAGCTTTGTGCTGAAAATGCCGTCACCTGGCCATTTTTCTTGGCGCCGATTTTCAATTTTTGGATGCTGTTTGGCCGATTGCCGACTGCGAGAAAATCTTGCGTGCGGGTTAGCATGAGCTTAACCGGGGCATCGGCATCTTTCGCCAGCCGGGCTGCGATTGCTGAATATCTGCCCGCCTGCAGTTTGCTACCAAAGCCGCCCCCCATATGGCGGCAGATGACCCGGACTTTGTTGAGGGGCATTTCCAGAAAAGCGGCCACACCCTCCCGAACCCCGTGGACGGCCTGCGTAGAGTCCGAAATAATAAGTTCGTCTCCTTCCCACATAGCGACACTGCCGTGCGTTTCTAAACAAGAATGTGTCTGTACTTGCGTTCGAAACTCGCTTTCGATAATTACGTCGGCTTCAGCAAAGCCAGCTTCAACATCTCCTGCTTCTCTCACCCTTGGATCGCGAATATTCGGTCGGTCGCTGAAAACCCGCGGTGCACTCTCTTTCATGGCGGTGTCGATGTCTGCCGCAAAGGGCAGCACCTCGTAATTGACGTCGAACAATTCAACGGCGTCCTCGGCAATTTCCGGTGTGGTAGCAGCTACCGCGGCGACCTCTTCACCGACATACCTGACTGTGCCCGTAGGATGAACGTCTGTCAAGACCGCCATGACCCCGGGAAGTTTGTTGACTCTGGAGGCATCAATACCGACGATTTTGGCGGCGGGGTGCGGCGAAGTTAGGACCGCGCCGAACAACATCCCTTTGGGCGCTTGATCGTAGGCAAACTTCGCTCGTCCTGTGACCTTGTCTGGCGCGTCAAGGCGAGGGTAACGTTTGCCCAGGATCGACATGCGATCCAGCGGTTTCCATTTGGCCATGGCTTACCCTCCTTTCCGTGTCATGTGCTGCGCGTTTTGAACGGCTTCAAAAACTTTGGGGTAGGCGCCGCACCTGCATAGATTACCGGACAAGCCCAACTTGATCTCATCCAGGGTTGGATTAGGATTGTCGCGAAGCAAGGCTGTCGCAGATATCACAAATCCCGGAGTGCAGAATCCACACATCAGCGCGTCGTGCTCAACAAATGCTTGCTGCACTGTCGACAGCTTATCACCGTCAGATAAACCTTCGACTGTCGTGATCTCTTTGCCGCGCGCGTCCACGGCAAGCATCATGCAGGACAACATGCTTTTGCCATCTATTATGACCGAACAGGCCCCACACTGTCCACGGTCGCAGGCTTCTTTAGCACCGGTGATGTCCAGTTTGTCGCGGAGTGCGCTTAGTAGCGTGGTACACGGCTCAACTTGTGTGCGGTACTTCTTTCCGTTGACGGTAAGAAGAATCATCTGGCTTCCGGAAAGCGTCTCCGTCTGCGGTTCCAGGATGGCAGCAACCGTCTCTTCGTTCAGCAATCCAGTTGTCAGTGCAGTCGTGCTGATGAAGCCACTTCCCATGCCTTTGAGAAAGGTTCGCCGGGTAACTTTTCCGCGGGTCTCCTTTACGTCTTCTTTGGACATAAGGCTGCTCCTTTTTGGTTGATGAGCGTTTCGTTAGGTGGGGAAAAAAATTACAAAAGATATACCTTGAAGTCAAGAATTAATTATTGAATTGATTTCTTTTTCATTGCGATTTTTGCCTTTTCTTAATACATTTTAATCTAAATTAGGAAATTTAACCCTGAAACACACCGAGACACACGGATGTTCTGAAACAAGATCATTAAATCGCCCACAGAAATGGAACTCTCACAGAAATAAATTGAAAATATATTTTTCTTTGCGTTGTCTTTTTGCGTGAAATTTTTTTGCTTTATGGGTAAAGATTTCACTCTTAAGCGCCTAAACCTTTTCGCAGACGATGATGCGATAAGATGGCCCCGACAAGCGTCGGGGTTTTGACTGCGAAAGTGAAATCCGAAACCCTAAGCACGAATTCCCAAACAAATCCAAAAACCAAAAGTACAAATGACCTAACAGTAAGACCCGCGCTGGTTTTGAACCTTTGAATTTCGAGTTTTGAAAATTGTTTCGGATTTCGATATTCAAATTTAGAATTTAGGCGCTTATATCGACAAAACTTTGTCGATGTCTGGCGCTAAGCGCCTAATCCCAGCTTAAATTCACCAAGAAGGAGGAAGGAGAATGCAAAATTTTATGGGAGCTCTGGATTACGTGACTATTTTGCTCTATTTTGTTGCGGTCTTTTTTATTGCTTGGTGGGCTGCATTTCGAAAAAAAGCCACTCGTGAAACATCATCCGGTTATTTTCTCGCCGGCCGGAACGTAGGGTGGTTTGTTATCGGAGGGTCTCTCTTTGCCTCGAATATTGGTTCGGAACACCTGGTGGGGTTAGCCGGGACGGGCGCCGCCAGTGGCGTGGCGGTGGCGCAATTCGAGATCCTCGCTTCACTCATCCTGTTGATTCTTGGATGGGTTTTTGTTCCGTTCTATCTGAAAAGCCAGGTTTACACCATGCCCGAATTTTTAGAGCGGCGGTATTCGCCTGGAGCACGCGCCTATCTTTCATGGATGTCTATCATCGGGTATGTTCTTACCAAAATATCGGTCACCATCCTCGCAGGTGCAATCGTTTTTGAAACCTTACTGGGAATCGAATTTTGGACCGGAGCCTTGATTGTGGTTAGTGCAACCGGAATCTATACTGTTTTCGGTGGCTTGCGAGCAGTCATTTATACAGATCTGATGCAAACTTTTGTATTGATTGCCGGGTCCATCACCGTTACTATTATTGGGCTTAATGCACTTGGCGGCTGGGGAGAGATGTATGAAATTGCGGGCAGCAGCTTTTTCAACATGTGGAGGCCAGTATCGGATCCGGATTTCCCCTGGACTGGGATTTTGTTTGGGGCTCCTATTTTGGGCGTTTGGTATTGGTGTACGGATCAATTTATCGTACAACGAGTTCTTTCTGCAAAAAACCAGGATCAGGCACGGCGAGGAACCATTTTCGGCGGATTTCTCAAAGTTTTACCGCTGTTCATTTTTGTGATTCCCGGAGTGATAGCTTATTCCCTGGCGCAAACAGGCCGAATCGAATTGGAGCAATCCGACGCTGCCTTGCCAACACTCGTCGGGGCTTTACTTCCAATTGGTTTCCGCGGGCTGGTTGTGGCCGGATTGCTGGCTGCTCTAATGAGCTCGCTTTCTTCCGTTTTCAACTCCTGTTCAACACTGATCACCTTGGATATTTATAAAAAAATTCACCCCGAAGCATCTGAAAAACGGTTGGTTTGGGTGGGGCAATTGGCGACGGGTGTACTCGTTATTCTCGGATTGTTATGGATTCCGCTCATTAAATCGATTTCCGGGCAATTATATAAATATCTTCAAAGCGTGCAAGCTTATATTTCTCCACCCATTGCCGCAGTTTTCTTACTCGGTCTTTTCTTTAAACGATTGAACGGCCGCGGCGCTATGGCTTCCTTGCTGGTGGGCTTTGTACTCGGAATGGGGCGTCTTATCGCCGAGATCAACAAAGATCAACTAAGCGGTTTTCTCTATAATTATGCCGATATCAATTTCTTGCATTTTGCAGTCTTCTTATTTGTGGTTTGTTCCGCAGTACTCATTGTCGCAAGTTTAACTGCACCGGCACCTTCCGATGAGAAGCTGAAGAACTTAACATATCCAACAACATCAAAAACAACGGAATCTGACCCGGTCTGGCGGAGACTGGATTTACGGCTTTCGCTTATTCTTGGTTTAATTGTAGCAGCCATATGGATTTACTTCAGTGGATAAGATAATCAGTGAATCACCGAGTTATAGTATTATCTTTGAACTTTTGCATTTTTTTTTTTGCAAAAAATATGACTATTCAGGCTATTAGCAGTTAGATTTTGGCTATTAGCTACTGTTCCCACCTGGGCAAGATAGCAGCTTTCATTTA
>JBHHXN010000247.1:0-6193 GCA_046757025.1 bacterium | reverse complement strand
TTCTGGAAGATCGGGAAGGCACCCTGTGGGTGGGCGGATTTGGCGGAGTGGCCAAATTTACAGGTCGGGCATTTACAACTTACACCAAAGCCGACGGCTTGAGCTCAGACAATGTTCGACCGATTATCCGCGATCAACACGATCAAATCTGGGTAGGTACGCTGGAAGGATTAAACCGATTTAACGGCCAGTCGTGGGAAAGTTTCGATGAGCGGCACGGTTTGAACCACGCCCACATCTGGTGTCTTTTTTTAGACAGCCAAAACACTTTGTGGATCGGCAATCAGGGCGGCTTGAATTTTTTATCTCCCCAGTCCGGAGGGCGCAAGCCGCGATTCAAAAACGTCCATCAAATCAGCCAGCACGGCTCCGTGGTCTCTTTTGTGGAAGACCGGGATGGAAACTACTGGTGTGCGGTACAAAATGTCGGATTATTTAAACGGTTAAAAAATCAGGAATTTGAGTCTGTGGAGGTGCCCGGTCAGAGCTTCCTCAATGCGCGCCTGTTAGTTGATAAACACGGCCACCTTTGGGCTTCTGGCAATCAGGGGTTGTCGCGCTGGAACGGCCATGCCTGGAAGACGTTTACCACAGCAGACGGTCTGGCGGATAACGAACCGTATTTCCTTTGTGAGGATCAAGACGGAAACATCTATTTTGGCTACCACTCCTCTCGTGGATTCACGCGTTACGACGGCCAACAATTCAATACTTTTACAACCAGAGACGGCCTTAACAACGACGCCGTGTATTCACTGGGAGTGGACTGGTCCAACAATCTCTGGGTCGGTACCGCGCGCGGAGTGGATCGTTTTGATGGTCGCTTATTCATCAACTATGGCAAATCAGAAGGGTTTGCCAGTAACGAAACCAACGCCGGCGGCTTTTATGCGGACACCGACGGCACGTTGTGGTTTGGAACCGCAGAAGGGTTGAGTCACTACAATCCGAAATACGAATTAAGCGGCAGCACGCCTGCAGCCATTAAAATTCGTCAGCTCATTTTCGGCAAGCAAACCGCCCGGCCCGATACCTTCACCACGGTTTCCCATTCACACAACGATATGCAGGCTTTTTTCTCACCGTTGTCCTATGTGAATTCGAAATACTTGAGTTATCGCTATCGATTAACTGGTTACGACTCAAACTGGAAACATCTCGATGACTTCAAAATCAGCTACACCAACCTGCCGCCTGGAGAATATACTTTGGAAGTTCAAGGCCGTAAATATCAAAAGGCATGGTCCGCTTCATCCACAGCCAGATTTAAAATTCAGCCGGCTTTCTGGCAAACCTGGTGGTTTGCGCTCATAATGCTTTTTCTGGTTTGCGCCGTGATCACAGGCTTCATTAAGTTCCGCGTTTATAAAATTCAATCGCGCAACCGCTGGCTGGAACGAGTGGTTGTAGACCGTACATTCGAGCTGGAGCAGAAAAATGCCAAGTTAGAGACCACGCTTGCCGAACGCCAGCAGGCCGAAGAGACCATCCGTCAAAAAAACCAATTCTTACGAAACGTTCTGGAATCTCTCACCCATCCCTTTTATGTGATCAACGTAAAAGATTATACTATTGAAATTGGCAATTCTGCCGCGAATTTAACAAATCGCTCAGACAAGCCCACCTGCCATGCACTCACCCACCGCAATTCCAAACCATGCGATTCTCAGGAACATCCCTGTCCACTTGAACAAGTTGCCAAAACCAAAAAGTCAGTGATCGTGGAGCATGTTCATTATGACCAAAACGGCGAAGCACGGAACATAGAAGTACACGGCTATCCCATTTTTGATGAAAATGGCGAGGTAGTGCAGATAATCGAATATTCGCTGGACATCACCGAACGCAAACAGGCAGAGAAAATAAAATCCGTTCTCTTTGAAATATCGGAAGCCAACAGCCTTTCCAACAATTTGAAGGAGCTGCTCAACCTCATCCATTATCAGCTTGGTGAATTGATCGACACCACTAATTTTTATGTGGCGCTGTACGACGAAAAAGAAGGCAGCTATACCTTTCCATACTGTGTGGATGAATGCGAAGCGGAAGACGATTGTTCATCGCAACAGTTGGAAAAAAGTCTAACCGATTACGTTAGAAGATCCGGGGCGCCGTTGCTGGCGAATAAAGCGGTACACGATGAATTAGTTCAAAAGGGAGAAGTGGAATTCATTGGTTTACCCTCCGCCATCTGGTTAGGTGTGCCGCTAAAAACAGCCAGAGGCGTGATCGGCGTGGTGGTGGTACAGAGTTACTCCGATGCCAATCTCTATTCAGAAAAAGATCAGGAATTGTTGAGCTACGTTTCCGGGCACATCGCCATGGCCATCGACCGTAAACGGGCGGAAGAAGAGTTGAAGCAAGCCTTAGACTGGCAGGAAACGATATTTGAAGGTTCAAGAGACGCCATATTTATCAGCGACCTGGACTCGAACATCATCCAGGTGAATCACGCCGCCTGTGAATTGAGCGCGTATTCGAAAAATGAGCTGCTGAAACGGCGAATTCATGATTTGTATGAGCGTAAAAATTTGTCTGCGTTCAGGCGATATCACCAGCGCATAAAGGCCGGGGAAGAGATTACCCATGAAGCCAAAATCATTCGCTGCGACAACACTACGGTGTTTGTCGAATTTAACAGTCGTAAAATATTGATCGCCGGCAGAGAATATATTCACATTGTGGCGCGGAATATCAGCGAACGCAAAAAAGTGGAAGAGATGCTGCGTTTTACGCAATTCTCCGTGGATCAATCGGTGGACCCAGCTTTTTGGATGGGCAACGACGCCCATTTTATTTATGTGAACGACGCAGCCTGCCGCGCCCTGGGCTATTCGCGTGCGGAACTGCTCAAAATGAGCGTGCATGATATCGATCCCAACTTTCCCCGTGAAGCCTGGCCTGAACACTGGGAAAAGCTCAAAAGCAAAGGTTCCCTGACCGTTGAATCGGTACACAAAACAAAAACAGGAAAAGTCTATCCCGTTGAAATTATCGCAAACTATCTCAAATTTAAAGGCAAAGAATACAACTGTGCGTTCGCCCACGACATCACCGATCGCAAGCAGGCAGAAGAAGCGCTGCGCACAGCCAAGGAAGCGGCCGAAGGTGCCAATCGCGCCAAAAGCGAGTTTCTGGCAAACATGAGTCATGAAATCCGCACGCCGCTGAACGCCATTATCGGTATGACCGAGCTCACACTCGACACGCAACTGAGTCCTGAACAGCGGGAATTTTTAAATGTAGTGGAATCGGCTTCGGACGGTCTGTTACGTCTGATCAACGACATTCTGGATTTTTCCAAAATCGAAGCCGGTCAGATGGAGCTGGAGAAAGTCGATTTTAACCTTCCCGAGCTTATCGAAGAAACAGTAGGCATTTTCAGCATTCGCGCCGAAAAAAAGAATATCGAGCTGTTGTGCTATGTGGATCCGCTCATTCCCGCCTGGTTTCAGGGCGACCCCACCCGTCTGCGGCAGGTACTGGTGAATCTTCTCGGTAACGCGTTTAAATTTACGGAAAAGGGCGAGGTGGTTGCTAAAGTCGAATCGAAAAATCCACCGCAAAAATTGTCAAAGCAGCCATCTACTATGCGGCTGCACTTTATGGTGACCGATACGGGCGTGGGTATCTCAAAAAACAAACTCAAGAAAATATTTGAAAAATTTACGCAGGAAGACAGCTCCACTACCCGCAAATTCGGGGGCACCGGATTAGGTCTGAACATATCTAAATCGCTCATCGAATTGATGGGCGGCAAGCTCTGGGTGGAAAGCCAGAAAAACCAAGGCAGTACTTTTCATTTTTATCTGAACCTGCCCATCGCCAAAAACAAAATCGAACAAGAGGAGTTTTCTTATCCCGATTTTCAGCAAATCAAAATTCTGGTGGTGGATGACAATGAGACCAACCGGTTTATTTTAAACAAAACCCTCACCGTGTGGGGTTTCCAGACTGAAACCGCCTGCAGCGCCCACGAAGCGCTTGCCTTGCTGCAAAGCACCAATGATATCATCGATGTGATCATCCTCGATCATCAAATGCCTAAAATGGATGGTCTGCAATTAACGCAAGCCATCCGAAAAGAAGAAAAATATTCACACATCAAAATCATTTTGCTTTCTTCCATTGGCAAACTCGACTCCGAAATCGATCATAATCTAAACATATCTGAAACCATTTCCAAACCCGTTAAGCAGTCGAAATTGTTTGATATTTTGATGCGCGTCCTGCGAAATCATGAAAACGGTCAGGCCGGAGGTGAAAAGCCCGCCGTGGACGCACAGGTTGTAAAATCGCGTCATAATAAGATTTTGCTGGTGGAAGACAATCTGGACAATCAAAAACTGACCAGTAAGCTTTTGGAAAAAGCCGGCTACGACGTGGATATTGCCGAAAACGGACAACTGGCACTGGAGGCGGTCAAGCGTTTCCATTATGATTTGATCTTTATGGATATCTACATGCCCATCATGGATGGGTTTCAAGCCACACGCAAAATCCGCAATTGGGAGCGCCGTAGCGGCCAGAGCCGCATACCCATCATCGCGCTCACGGCCCACGCGGTAAAAGGTTACCGCGAGAAGTGTCTGGAACACGAGATGGATGACTACATCACCAAACCTGTCAACAAAAAAAACCTGCTGGAAACCACTGAAAACTGGATCGACGCGCGTCCGTCGGTGCTGGTTGTGGATGATTCCTTAGATAACCGCAATCTCATCATGCATTATCTGAAACAGGAGGACTGCAAACTGATCTTCGCGGAAAACGGACGGGAAGCGGTGGAAAAGTTCAAGCAGCAAACCGTGACCATCGTGTTCATGGATATGGAAATGCCTATCATGAACGGATATGAAGCCACAAACTCTATAAGGGAATTGCAGCAGGGAAAAGACGTGCCGATCATCGCGCTAACCGCGCACCAGGGCGGCCGAGAGACACGAAAATGTCTGGAAGCGGGATGCACCGATTTCTTTTCCAAACCCATTCGTAAGAAAAAGCTGTTCGAAATTTATCATCGCCATCTGCGCGCCAAACATATCATTTCGAAAGAGATTAAAATAGTGAAATAAACCTGCAAACGATTGAGAACAAATTGTTTATGAAAATGAAAAGGAGTTTCATGATGAACTGGAAACAACTCACAACGACCTTGCTCGCGTTGTGGTTGCTGGTTAGCCCGAGCTTCGCTCAGGAATCCAGGCTGCAAGTTTATGGATTTTTTGATTTAGAAGCCGAAGCCAGCAACAAAGACGCAGCCGGAAAAAAACTGACGTTTGACCAGCATCACCTCAACATCATCTCCATTTTTAACCTGGATGAGTGTTTTCGCATTTTCAGTGAGATAGAATGGGAGCACGGCCCAAAACATGATCCGAGCTCTGCCAGCGGCACCATTTATCTGGCGCGGGCCTTTTTGGAATACAAACACTCGGATGCCTGCCAGCTCCGGGGCGGCATCTTTTTACCACCCTTTGGCCTCTACAACGAACGGCACGACGCCACCCCCACCTTTATTTCCACCATTTTACCCCAGTCTATTTATGGCAAACATCTCAATTCGGTAGGTGGCAAAGATCGGCTGTATGCAAAAATCGTCACCGGCTTCTGGGGGCTTGGCTCGGTGTTCGTCAACAATTGGGGCATCGAATACCACGTTTACTTGAGCAACGGCCGCGGTCCCCGGCCAGCAGAAAAAGACAACAACGCCAACAAGGGCGTTGGCGGACGGTTGGTAATCACTCCGCCATCCGGGCATTTGCGACTGGGCATGTCGTACTACACCGACCGGGACGGCAATGCGCTGGACTCCAAACAAAGCGCGCTGGCGTGGGACGCGGAATTCGAATACGAGGCATTCAAACTCACCTCGGAGCTGTTTATTCCACGCGGTGAAACCGCCGATAGCACCGGCGCCCTCACCGGCCAATTTCGACAGTCCCTCGGCGGGTATGTGCAGGGAAGCGTCACCTTGTTGGAGCGATTGACGCCCTTTTTTCGTTATGATTATTTCGATAACGACGTCGATAAAACAAAAGATGCCGAGCGTATTTTCACCGTCGGCATCAACTATTCGATTTCGCCAAAAGTGTACTTAAAGAACGAACTTCATTTTCACCGATTTGGCAATCCGAACAGTCGCGGTTATGAATTGTATATCGGATCCGTCGCGGTAGCGTTCTAATCGAAT
>JBHHXN010000246.1:0-6259 GCA_046757025.1 bacterium | reverse complement strand
GCCTGGTGGTTTAGCTGCTTGCATTTTCAGGTGGGCTTCCCGTCCGGTTTCATCGGCATGGGGCTGACGTTTGTGTTTGGCCTGATGATGGCCTACCTGGTCGGGCGCACGAATGGCCTGCTGCTGCCCGTGGTGATTCATTTTTTAGCGGATGTGACGGTGGTTTCGCTGGTGGTATTGAGGATGGGGGGGGTGGTGTAAAACAATATTTCATACTACAATTATGTAAATCAAATAAAAAACTCACCTCTTGATCTGCCGCAAAAACTCCTCCACCTCCGGAATGCCGCCCTGGTAGATCAGGTAGCCGTTGTACGGCTCGCGTTCGGTGATCTCGCCGGCGATGGGCGTAAGCATGATTTCTTTTACTTGGTCGAGATCGTCGGTCTGCCCGAGCGCCCAACCCAATTTCACGTAGGCCACTTCCGGCAGCATGTTGGCTGTCGGCACCACGCCCAATTCCATGATCTCGCGGCCGGTTTCGTAAACGTACATCTGCACATAGCCCCACAGAGTCTGAACCGTCATGTAAATGGCCACCCCTTTGTCATGCGCTCGTTTCAGAGCAGGGTAGACTGGTTTGTTGACGTGCCCCAAACCGGTGCCTGCGATCACAATGCCGCGGTAGCCGTTATCCACTAGAGAGTCGATGATGTCCGGCAGCATGTTGGGGTAGTAGTAAACGATGGTGACCTTTTCTTCGAAGGCGGTGTTGATGGTGACGTCCTGGTCGGCGCGCCGGCGTTGGTAATCGCTGCGCAGCGGGGTGATTTTGTCGCGGTTGACCATGGCCAGGGGAATGTCGCTGATGGTACGGAAGGTGGAGCGGTAACTGGAGTGCATTTTGCGCACCCGCGTGCCGCGGTGCAGCAAACCGTACTGATCGGAGGTGGGTCCGAACATGCACACCAAAATTTCGGCGATATCGCTTTCGGCGGCGGTTTTCACGGCGTTGATCAAATTGAGCGCGGCATCCGAGGACGGCCGGTCGGAGGAGCGCTGCGACCCCACCATGACGATGGGCACCGGCGAGTTCTGTACCATGAACGACAGCACCGCTGCGGTGTGGTGCATGGTGTCGGTGCCGTGTCCGATGACGATGCCCTGGACGCCTTTGCGAATTTCGTCGCCGATGGCTTCCGCGGTTTTGATCCACTGTTCCGGCCCCATGTTTTCACTAAAAACACCGTACAGCTTTTCGGTTTCCAGGTTGCAGAAATCGGCCAGCTCCGGCACCGAGCCGTACAGCTCGCCCGGCGAAAAGGCCGGAATCACCGCGCCGGTGCGGTAATCCAGACGGCTGGCGATGGTGCCGCCCGTGCCTAATAATTTCACACGCGGTTTCCTGGCGTCGTACGGGAAGTCCTTCTCTGGGATTTTGTAGTGGGCTTCCTTGCGACCGATTTCCTGGATCGCTTCGATGGTTTCCACAGCGATGCCGACGTTGTAACCGGTGCGCAGTTTGAGCACGATGTGACGCGCGTCCGCGGTCTCAGAACGCGGTAAAATGATGCCTGTGAATGCTCCGCGCTGGGTCTGCATTTCCACATCGCTCCACACCTGTACTTTGTTTTCTTTTAAAATGTCTAATGCCGGTTTGCGATAGCCCTTGTAAATATCATCCATAAAAACCTAACCAAAAATATTTGAAATTATTAAAACTGGAATCATGGTAAACTCCGTGACAGATACCAATCAATAACCTGTGCCATTTCTAATTAAACAGACAGCGACCATCTCTTGAAAATTCAGAACAAAGCATCCAAAATAAAAACTTTGATTTTAACGCAGAGGCCGCTGAGAACGCAGAGAAGTTTGTAGAGCGAAATATTTTTCTCTGCGCCGCTCTGCGTCCTTTGCGCCTCAGCGTTAACTAAAAAGGTTACCCGGTTTACATGACGACCCATCGCCCTGGTTTTGGAATATTAATGTCATATCTTTGACATTATTAAATATTCTAACCTGGAATCGGTGTGAAGTCAGTTAGCAAAACAAGGCAATAGTGGCTGCAATTTTTTATAAAAAAGTCAGAGACATTCTCTGAGAAATTCAGAACAAAGAATCTATCATAGTAATAATCAATTATTTTAATAACTTGATTAAACGCCGGGGCGCAGAGGGCGATGAGAATTATCAGGAACAAAACTCTGTGAACTTTGCGCTTTCTGTTTCTCGGCGTAGCGTTCATAATTTATTATAAAAAAACCATTACCTTTTATATTGTTTTTTTCTACTACTTCGTGGTATTTTAATTAACCTAAGTGCTGCATGAGTAGTTCTCTGACTTGTTTGCCCGGAATCTGTCCGCGACAAACCTTCATCAATTTACCCATTAAATAACCCGGCTGATTATGAAGCGAGGCAAGTTTTGCCGCTTCCTGTTCGAGCAGCTTTTCGATGAGCTCGTTCAAATCGGATATTTGAATTTTGGGTGGTTTGTAAAAGGCCAGTTTTTGTTTTAAATCTGATATTTCATCTATGAGAAACTCTTCCAGCATCTTTTCGCCAATTTCAAGCAAAGCCGGCTGCTGGTCGGCGCAGGCAAAAAACAGTTCCCAGTGCGAATCGGTCAATGTCTCGACCGGCAGTCTTTTGCGTTTCCAGGCTCTGGTGGTTTCAAATAAAAAGCGGGCTATGCGCACGGGCGGTGTTTTGCTTTTTTTAACCAATGACTCAAAAAAGATCGCCTGCGGTGAGCTGGCGATGGGCGTGATCAGATGTTCGGGAAAGCCCATTTTGCGATATTTTTTCTGCCGTTCCCACAGCGGCTCTGGCACCTGTTTTTGAAGATGTTGAATACGTTTGGTGGTAATTTCCAGCGGCGGTAAATCCGTGTCCGGATACATTCTCTCCGGTCCGGGTAAAATGCGCTCAAAACCGTTGGTGCCGTCGGCCAGGGCCTGGCGGGTTTCGCTGGGAATCCCCTTTGTGGCTTCCTGCGCCCGAATGATGATCTCCTGCACCGCGGTTTTGACATCGGTGGCGTCGCCCCAGACCAGTACCAGCGCATCCTGCGAGCCGGCCTGCACGGCTTTGCGAATGCGCTTGCCGGCCAAGCTGTCGATGGTTTCTTCTGTGCTTTCGGAGGTCAAAATGTTGGGCAAACGCGTCAAACAGGCGATCACCCGCACGCGGTCGGAAAGTTCTTTTGAAAAAACTTTGCCGGTTTGGGTGGGGTGGCTCAGAATGCCGTTAAATCCTTTTAGATTCACACAGTGCACTTGCTCGCCGCGTTTCAGAGCCTGTCGAATGGGCTCCCAGGAAGTTTTGAGCAGGCAGTGCGTGACGTCGGCCGAGTGCGCCCGGAAGGATTTTTCGGTGATGCCGCGGCGATGCAGCTCCTGGCGAATTTGCAGCAGCGAATGCTGGCGCAGCGCTTCGTTGTATATGAGATGCGGAATCAGCGGAATGCGCGGCACCCCTTTGATTTCAATGCGGGTGCCGCCGGTGATGCTGACATTCACATCCTGGCGCGCGGCGCCGATGCCGGTGCGTACTTTGCCGGTGCTGCGCACCAGCCAGCGCAGCAGGTTCCCTACTTCTGCCACTTCCTGCGGCGTTTGCATGACCGGTTGCGTTACCACTTCGATCAGCGGCATCCCAAGACGATCGGTGATGTACGTTCGTTGGTGCCCGACGTCGGCTACCTCACGGCAGGAATCTTCCTCCAGTCCCAATTGCACCAGGCCGATGCGACGTTTTTGAAAGGGTACCCAGCCGTCGATTCCGACGATGGTGGTGCGCTGGAAGCCGGTGGGAATGCTGCCGTCCAGGTACTGCTTGCGGGCAATGTGAATTTCGCTCACCAGTTTGTAGTTGAGCAGCATGGCGATTTCCAGCGCGTTATCCAGGGCTTGCGGATTGATCTCAAACGGCGGGGTGTCGTCCATTTCGTAGGTGCAGACGGTTTGGTGATTGATCTGATAGATGATTTCCTTTTTGGTTTTGAACTCCATCAGGGCGGTACCGTCGTATTCACCCAGCTCAGAAAGCGTGGGCCGCATGTGGCGCAGAATTTCCGCATCGTATGCCGGATCATACAGGCCCGCCGGACAACGACAGAATAATTTTTTTTCCGTGAGCAATTGCTGGTGGATTTCCAGACCCGCGCGCAGACCCAATTCCACATAATCTTTTTCCGTCATTTCTTCGAACGATTTGAGCAAAGCTGCCATTTTCACCTGTGTGTTTCAAATTTTCATGTTTGCATTTTTAGCCGTGTTAAAAAACGGCGTTTCCCGTTTCGCAAAAGCGATTCGCCGACAGAAGAAAATACTATTTTCAAATATAAAAAGCCTATAAAAATATTGTAAAAATTTCCTGCGGACTGAAGAGGAATTCAGGCCGGAGCGTGCGGATTCGTGGGCGACGATTCATTTAAGCAAGCGGATGGCGCCCGTGCGATTGAAAGGCAATTGCGCTCGTTTTAACATGGGGAACGAGGAAGTCAGATCCAGTTTGCCTTGAAATTGATAATTCAGCGGGGAATCGCTTTTCAGCAGTTGCGGTACCGAGGCGCCGATCTGCAGGAAATTCAGTGAAAGGGGCAGACGAATCAGATTATCCTTTTTAGCGGCGATTTGGTACTGGTCGTGCGAGCTGCCGGAGAGCCAGGTTTGATTGTTGATGGCGAACTTGTAATCCAAGGTTTTTAAAATAACTTTAAACGAATTGGGATTTTGCAATTGCACCTGCAGCTCTAAATCGGCGCCGGTCAAGCGGAGATTTTTGAGTTTCAGCGCCACCACTTTTAGCCGGGGGATTTTCAGCAACGGAATGTGGCCCGATTTACTGACCGCAATGCGCTGCACCCCTAATACCGGCAGATCAAAAGAAAAGCCACATTTGAGCTCGTACCGGGTGCTGTCTTTTTGAGGATATTCTTTGAATGTTTGAAAAACGTCGTTGAAGCGCAGCGTCACTGGCACATGTACCACGTTCTTGCCGTTGGCTGGGATTTCAACTATTTGCGGCTGGTTTCCGCTCACAAAAGCGCGCTGATCGATGAGAAAATCGTAGTCAAAGCCGGCCATTTTAACGCCCACGGCATTCGGATTGTTCACGGTGAGATCAAAAAGCAAATCGATCTTTTCGAAATTGAGTCCCTGGATTTTGACGCCAGAAAAAGCCACCTTTGGTTTTTGCACGCTGGATTTGATGAAATCCTGCACCGACGAACAGGCGGTTAAAATGGTGGAGCTAAATAAAATCCACTGAAAAATTTGTTTCACGATTCGCATGTGAAGTGACCCTTTTAATTGATTCATATTGAATATGACACCTGATCAAAAAGATGCGTCAACGCAGGAAGAAGATCTTGTTTTTGAAAATTCGATCTGTTCCCATCTTTTCTTTGTTAAGAAGCTTAAGAAACCTCTAACACGACCTTTCCAAAATTTTGATTGGTCTCTAAATACCTATGTGCCTCAGCCGCCTCCCGTAGGGGGAATCTCCGGTCAACCACGGGTGTTAATTGGCCCGACTCAAAAAGCGGCAGGAACGATTGTTGAAATTTTTGTGACAATTGGATCTTTTCTGCTAACGGTCGTGCGCGCAGCACCGTGCCGATGATCTGCAGACGTTTCGTCATCAGAGTTCGTAGATCTACCGGTACCGAGCCGCCGCTGAGCAACCCCACGATGACTAACTTGCCTTTGGTGGCAAGGCAGGCTAAATTTTTTTCCCAATAAGCTGCCCCGACGACGTCCAGGATGGCTGCGACACCCCGGCCACCTGTTTCCGATAGCACGATCTCCTCAAAGTTTTGCGTCGGGTAGTGGATGCCAAAATCCAGCCCCAGTTCTCGGGCTTTGGCGAGTTTGATTTCTGAGCCCGCGGTGCCGAAAACGATGGCCTGCTGGCTTTTGGCGAGCTGTAAAGCGGCGCTGCCCACACCGCTGCCGACGGCATGAATGAGCACACTTTCGGCTGTTTTGAGCTGCAGTCGGTTGAATAAAGCATCGTAAGCAGTCAGGAAAACCTCGGGGATGGCTGCCGCTTGCGGATAATCCAAATTCGCCGGGATGGGCAGGGCCAGGTCCTGATGCGTTACCACCTTTTCGGCGTACCCCGCTCCGGCAAGCAAGCCCATAATCCGGTCGCCTATTTTAAATTTCGTGACCTCTTTGCCAATCGCCGAGACTTCGCCGGCAAATTCCAAACCTGGAATGTCTGCACGCGTGCCCGGCGGAGGCGGGTAGCGTCCCATTCTCTGCAGCAGGTCCGCGCGGTTGAGCGCGGTGGCGTGCACGTTCACCAG
>JBHHXN010000245.1:0-6272 GCA_046757025.1 bacterium | reverse complement strand
AGGCGTCGTTTCTAAATTTGGTTTTATTTGCACGGAAGTTGGCTTGAATGTCGGCGAGGGAAAAATTTACCTTGCCGGCCAAATCCGCTTCGTTGAGGATGAACGAGCCGTCTACTTTCAGGTTGTTGAAAGATACTGCGGCGCGTTTATTGATGAATCTGCTTAAGCGCAAGTCCAGGTCCGTACTTATACTGGTGTGCTGAAAGGAAGCAGGACCCGCAAACGTGGCCTTTTTTAATTCCATTACACCGCCGACGGTCATTCTATCGAAAGGGATTTTCTTGCTGGCACACAAAAATTTGATGCCGTTGGCTTGAAAATTTCCGCCTGTTTGCGCTTCGGTGAAATCGGCGGGTCCCCGAAAAACCGCCTGGTTAAAAAATGCCGCTTGCCCCACATTTAATCTGTGGAAATCCACTAAATCGCCGGCGCTTTTAAAAACCGCCTCGTCACAATTGAAATCGCCGTCGATCTTCGCGAACCGAAAATGGACTTTGCCATAAAAATTGGCGTTCTTGAAGGAAGCCGAATGTTTTACCTGAATGTTTTCGAACGAGGCGCTGTGGTAGCTGTAAATAAATTCGGCCGCGTTGGCCGTCAGGTTGCCATCGATCACCGCTTCTTCCAGAATGGCCGGTCCGTAAAATTGCGTATCGTCCAGATTCAGGTCATTCCCAACCTGCAGCGATTTGAAGACGACATGTTTAAAGGTGGCAAAATTGAGCTCAAATCTGTCGCCGATTTGCACATGTTGAAATGAAACATTGCCTTTAAAGTGCGCATTTTGAAAAAATGCATCATTATGTACTTTCATTTTATCAAACCGCACATAAGAAAGGGGATTGGTAAATTGTAGATTGTTGGCAAAAAAAGTTCGTTTTATTTCCGCTCCCTGGAATTGTGCTGCCCCTTGAAACAACGCCCGATTGAAGTGGGCAAATTGTTGCACCTTGATCTGATTAAAATCCGCCACATTTTCGAATCCAAAAAACTTCGCGGAATCAGCTTGAATATTGACGCCGATTTCAGCGAATCGGAAATTCACCGAGTCGTTGAAGGTTGCGCTCTCAAGGAATAAAGTTCCATCTACCTTGAAGCTCTCAAAATTTGCCAATCTAAATGTAGCTTGGTTGGCATTAAAATCTCCATTAACATGTGCCTTACGGAAATCCACCGATTTTTTAAATGTTGATTTTCCGATGTGGATGTCGCCAACTACGTGTAATCCCCTGAAATCTGTTGGATATTTGAATGTTGTGTTAAAAAAAGAGGCATGCCCATCTATTTTTAAATCGTTAAAGTTAGTTAATTTAAATGTACAATTCTCACCAATAATTAAATTTTTACGAAAACGGCAGCCTCTGAAATTGACATAACTGCGATTATTTCCAGACCCATCTTCAAACTGACAGTCGATGAACCAAAGTTCATACTGGATATCCTGGTTTTCCAGATCTAAAATACCGGTGATTCTGGCGTCTTTTATGCGAATTCCAAATTCTGGGATAACGGCATTACGATCTTTTAATAGCGCTCGTAAAATAAAGCCTCGCATCTCAGGTTTCAAAAGTGTTCGGAATTTATATTTTGATAGATCTGCCATCTGGCCATTTTGAATCTGTTTTATAGCCCATCTTTCTACGGCATTTGCTAAAAGTAAATCGTTCGCCTGCACAACAGAACTTTTAGTAAAAATACAAAAGCCTGTGAGCGCCAGCAAACAAAGAGTCCGGTTTCTTTGTTTGTGTTTCAAATTTTTCGGAAGCATGACATCGTCCTCCTTTACGACTAAACTGAGCCAAATAAAAAATACTCACAAGTGGTGAGGCGGTGCTGCCGAGCGATTGTGAGATAAAATAGTGGATATGTGGTGTGAACTTCCTACGACAAATGATATTTTGCAGATATCCTTTCAATCTTAGTAGATACCTGAATTACCTGAATCCTCTCAATTGGTTATTGATTTTTCCTTAATGGTGAAATTTAAATGAGAACGGAACACCAAAAAACACGGAAATCACCGAATGTACGAGAATCCGAATCATGAGGCACAAATCAATTTTTCATTGACCAAAATGTATTCCTCTCGCTTTCAGGATTAGACGTAAACAACATTCGTTGTGGTGAATTATTGCCAGGTCGTTGCCATTAATGCTCCGATTATCTAAGATTTGTCTCGAAATTACTGTGGTCAGATATTCAAAAAAAACTGGAATATAGTTTGTTAAATATTATTGCAGTAAAAGAAAATGAATTGGGTGTAAACATCTCACTGCCAATTCCTGCTTGATTTTAATGGCCAGCGATGTTATATTACTTGCCAATTCAATCGCAACTACCGACAGATTAATCTGGAGAATATAGATGAGTCAGGCTCAGAATAACGAGAAAGCCGAACAGGCGCTCAAAGAAAAAATTCTAAACGGCTTCATGGTGGAGTCCACCGAAGACATGACCGAGGGTTACAAAAAGGCTCTGATAACGCAACTGACTGTGCAGGGTGACACGGAGCTGATGAGCGCACCCGCTTATTATCTGGCTTCAAAAGACGCGCCCACCATAAACAGCCGCATTGCGGTCACCGCCATCATTCACGATGAGTTGGGCCACGCCAACATTGCCTACCGTATTCTGGAAGACCTCGGCGTGGACAAGCACTGGCTGGTTTACGGACGGCAGCCGCACGAGTTCAAGCACCCCTACGGTTTCGACCAGCCGTTGGAAAACTGGGCAGAGATGGTGGTGGCCAACGGATTTTTCGACCGCGCCGGCATCACCCTGCTGGGGGACGTGCACCAGAACACAAGTTACGGGCCGCTGAAAAGAGCCCTGGTGAAAGTGGACCGGGAAGAGATTCTACATCTGCGGCACGGCGAATCCTGGATGCGCCGACTGGCCAAAGCCGGTGGAGAGGCCAAAGAGCTGCTGCAAAAAGCCGTGGACTGGATGTTTCCCATGACCCTGGAATGGTTTGGGCTGCCAGACGAGTTGAAACGCCACAGCGGGCAACTGGACTACCGCCTGAAAGGCAAAACCAACGACCAACTGCGCCAGACCTGGATGGACGCCACGGTGCCGCTTTGTGAGTCCATCGGAATAAAAGTGCCGGCACATTACGACAAATCCCAAAATATGTACGTTATCGATTATCCCTTTCCCTGTCAGTACGACCCCGAGGCCAAACGCTGGCTGTTCGACGAGCCGCTATCGTGGGATGACGTGTTTCAACGCTGGAAAGCCCGTGGACCCATGAACAAAACCTACGCGGAAATGGTGCAGGGCGATTTGGACAGCCTTTTCGGAGGCCGCCTGTGGTAACCGAAGCACAAGTGTGGCAAGCCCTGCAAAACGTGACCGATCCGGAATACCCCCTGAGCATCGTGGACCTGGGCATGGTTTACCGCGTTGAAGCAAAAAATCAGCAGGTGAAAATCGACATGACCTTCACGGCCATGGGCTGTCCCGCCATCGACATGATCATCGAAGACGTGCGACAGGAGGTGGAAAACATGCCCGGTGTGACCGCGGTTGAAGTCGAAGTCGTCTGGAATCCACCCTGGACCAAAGACAAAATTACCAGCAAGGGTCGCGAAATTTTAAAATTCTACGGGGTAGGGGTTTAAATTTCACAATCAGGAGAGCCAATGGCAAAAGAGCAAGTGTACGAAGTCTTCGCGCGTAAAAACCACGACGAATCGCTCATGCACGTGGGCAGTGTGAACGCTTCCGATGGTGAATTAGCAAAAGTGTATGCCTGGACCATGTACGATGAAGAAAACTGGGTGGAAATGTGCGTGGCGCCGCGTCGGGCTTTCATCCGGGTGACGCATGAGTGTGAGATTCCGCTTTGGGGGAATTAAAGTTGCAAGTTGCAAGTTTCAAGTTACAAGTGTGTTCTGAAAAACCAGGAGAAATATGACGTCAAAGACCGAGGTAAAAATATATGCATCCACTGAAGGGATGAACTCTGTTTGCCAGTCTGCCTTGCGGTCGTTGCTGCTTGCCTGCGCCGACACCAAACTATTGTTGGGCTACCATTATGGCGAATGGACTTTTGGTCCGCCTGAAATCGAAGCAGCCATCGCTTGCTGTTCTTTGTGCCAGACCGAATTAGGTCACGTTCGTCTGTTGCACGGTATTCTCAACAAACATTACAGCGATGACGCTGATGAATTGGTAGAATCGCGTAAGCCGGGTGATTTCGCCAACATCTCCTTTCTGGATCAGGAATTGCAGGATTGGGCGGAATTGGTTTCCGCCAATTACATCGTGGATCTGGCGGTGACCTCGGTGCTGCATTCCCTGCGCAAATCCTCTTTTAAGCCGTTGCATACAAGTCTGGAAAAAATGCTGCAGGAAGAAAGATACCACCTGCATCACGGACAGGGCTGGTTTCGCACCTTAGCCGCGAGAAGTTCGGAGTCATCAGCCGCTGTGGAAAAAAGCGGACAGCGAGCTTTGCGCGCAGTGGTGGAGTGGTTCGGTCCGCTCGATTCTGCAGAAGATCAAATATTAATCGAAGAAAAAATAAAAACCACCCCCAACCGTGAAATTTTGCAGATGATTTTAAATGAGCTGGGTAAATTGTCTGCCAGCCTCAAAGTCGATTTGGATCTCACGCGCGAGGCTGACAACAATTATCAACTGCGGACACAGCCGGATTGGCAGGGGTGGAATCCGCAAACCCGCCGAATCGATACCTCCGGCCCCGATGAACAAATTCTCTACCATTTGCGCGGCAGCAAAAACAAAGTATTCAAGTTGACTTAGATGGAGCCTGCCAAAATAAAGTGTCCCTTCTGCGGCGCCACCGAAACCCAAAAACAAGCTGATTTCGGCACCTCAATTATGGTCAAGCAATATTATTGCCGCGCCTGCAAAACGGTGTTTGAATGGATAAAATGGGGGGAAAACGAATCCAATCTCGATCTGCCGGATTTTTTGAAATGACCTGCGAAGGACTGCAGTAAAGCCATTCGAAATTAATGTTGGAATCCCGCGGTGTGCGGGACGAAGCAATCCTCATACTTGCTGAAATTCAGGAGAGAATCATGTCCAGAATGTGGTGTAATTTTACTGTATTTATCCTTGTCGTTATTTGGGGATTTGCGAATCCTCTGTCAGCCCAAAAGGCTACGCAAAGCAAAGGCACGCTCATCGTGCTGAACAAATCTGAAGCTTCCGCATCGCTCATTTCACTGGATACCGACGAAGTGGTTGCCACGGTTGCAACCGGCCACGGTCCGCATGAAGTGGCGATTTCACCGGATGGCAAAACCGCAGTGGTCAGCAATTACGGCGTGCGCGGTGAGCCCGGCTCCACCCTGACTGTGATTGACCTTACAACTGCGAAAGTCACCAGCACCATCGACCTGGGGAAATACCAGCGCCCGCACGGTTTGGTGTTTCTGCCGGACGGCGAACGACTGCTGGTGACCGCTGAGGCGCAGAAGAAATTGCTGCTGGTGAATTTGAAAACCGCCAAAATCCTCCAGGCATTGGACACGGCACAGGAGGTCAGCCACATGGTGGTTTTTGTGCCCGAAGTGCAGAATGCGTTTGTGGCCAACATCGGTTCGGGTACGGTGACGGTTCTGGATTTGGTCGATCTTAAAAAAATCACCGACATCGTCACTGGCGCCGGCGCCGAGGGCATCGACGCTTCCCCCACGGGTAAGGAAGTTTGGGTGAGCAATCGCGCGGACAACAGCCTGAGCGTGATAGACACCAAATCGCGGCAAGTAGTGCAGAAATTGGAATCGCAATCTTTTCCCATCCGGGTAAAATTCACGCCGGATGGCAAGTATGTACTGGTGTCCAATGCGCGTTCAGGTGACGTCAAAGTCTTCGACGCTTGGACAAAAAAGGGAATAAAAACCATTTCCATGAATGTTGAATCGGTTGCGGGAAAAGAAGAGCGGCTGTTCAGCGATCGTTTTGGGAAAAGTCCCGTGCCGGTGGGCATTCTGATTCATCCCGACGGGCAGCGCGCTTACGTGGCCAATACCAACGCCGATATCATCACGGTCATCGAGCTCGAAAATTGGCAGGTGGTCAACCGCCTGCAGGCGGGTAAAGAACCCGATGGCATGGGCTTTTCACCGATTCAAATGAGCGATTATTCAAAAAAATAAAATTGGTAAATATTTCTTGACTTTTCAAAAAATATTGAGTATGATTTACTGTAAACTTCTTCAGCGCGGATGAAAAAAATCTCGTTAAAGGCACACCTGGTTTTTTTGAATAGATTTTTGTGTTTTTCCCGTCCTGAG
>JBHHXN010000244.1:0-6300 GCA_046757025.1 bacterium | reverse complement strand
ATAAAAGACAACGGTACGAAGGTTCGGGGTGAAGGCATCCTGCCAGAACATCTGCGTTTTGAGAATATACTAAATTGAGCGTTTCGACAAAAAATCGAGTCGTGGTGTTAGATACGGGTTACGACTCTTATGAGCTGGAAAGATCGGTGCTGGAAGAAGCCGGCTTTGTGCTGGATATTTATGAAGGCGCACCTGACGATCGTTCAGCCAAAATAAAATTTGCACAAAATGCGGTGGGACTCTTCTGTCGTTGGAGCGTTATCGACGAGGAGTTGCTGAACGCCGCCACCAGCTTAAAAGCCGTGGTCCGGTATGGCGTGGGTTATGATTCTGTGAATGTGCCCGCCGCCACCCGCAAGGGCGTGAAAGTGGCCATCGTGCCGGGCTGCGTGGAAAATGCTGTCGCTGAGCATGCGCTGGCGTTGATATTTGCCTGCGCGCGTTCCTTGTGCTGCGGGCGCCAAAAGATCGGTCGGCTGTTTTCAAACGCTCCCCGCAGGCGGCTGTGGGAGCTGCGAGACAAAACCCTGGGGATCATTGGTCTTGGCAGGATAGGGGGCATCCTGTGCGCAAAAGGCAAAGCGCTTTTTCGAACAGTGCTGGCTTACGATCCCTACGTTTCGGAACCGCGATTTGCCGAAGTCGGCGCCGTGCCAACGAATTTGGAAACGCTATTGGCGGAAAGTCACGTAATCAGTCTGCATTGCAATCTAACTGCAGAAACGCGCTCGCTCATCGATGAGCAAGCCATTGCCCGAATGCGGCAAAGGCCCATTTTGATCAACACGGCTCGCGGTTCAGTGGTGGATGAAAACGCGCTTCTGGAAGCTTTGCAGAAAAAGCAAATCCACAGCGCCGGTCTGGATGTATTCAGCGACGAACCGCCCACGGCACGGCTGGATGCGTTGCTTTCGCACCCGCACGTGGTTGTCACGGGGCACTATGCCTGGTACTCTGAAACCGCCTTGCCGCGACTGCAGAAAAAGGCCGCGGAAAGCATGCTGGCGCTTTTACGCGGGGAGAAAATTGCCAATTGTTTAAATTGACGTTGGCCATGCACAGGTTGTTCTATCTTGTTCATGGCCAGGATTATCGTTGTTGGAGGTATGGATTCCATGGCTAAAAAATTAAACGTGGGGCTGGTTGGCATCGGCCGACTGGGACGGAATTACGCGGAATATTTGGCCTTGCGGGTGGCCAATACGCAGTTGATAGCCCTGGCAAATTTAAAGGAATCGGTCATGGCGGAATGTGCCCGCAAGCTGAACATCCCTAAATGCTACCGGGATTATCGCGAGTTAATCGCCGACAAGGAGGTAGATGCCGTAGTCGTCACCACCTCCACCAGTGCGCATAAGGAGATCGTTATCGCAGCTGCCAAAGCCGGCAAGGCCGTTTTTTGTGAGAAGCCCCTGTCGCTGTCACTGCGAGATGCGCAGGAAATCGGACGTGTGTTAGCGGACACCGGCATTTTTTTTCACATGGGGCTGGTGCGTCGGTTCGATAAAGGGTATGCGGCAGCCAAGCAAAAAATCCAGCAGGGCGTCATCGGCAACCCCATCGTGATAAAATCGTCATCGCGCGATCCGTTCCGCCCCAGTCTGGAATTTATCGATCCCCGATTGAGCGGCGGCATATTTGTGGATATGGGCATCCACGATTTCGATATCGCCAGATGGTATTTGGGGGAGGTAGAAACTGTTTTTAGCTCGGGCGCAATTCTGGCTTATCCGGAAATGAAGCCGACTGGCGACTGCGATAACGGCTTGGTCAATCTTACCTTCGAAAAGGACGCCCTCGGCATGGTGGATTTGAGCCGCAGCGGCGTGTACGGATACGATATTCGCACGGAAATTCTGGGTACCAAAGGCACCTTGAAGATCGGCTATTTGCGAGAAACGCCGATTTTGGTTATGAACAAAGAAGGGGTCCATCACGATACGGTGCCGTATTTCATGCAGCGATTTGGCGACGCTTTTATCGCACAGTTACAAAACTTTGCTGAACACTATTTGAAAGGTCGAGATCCGTCCGTCACCTGCGCAGATGGTATTCAGGCGCTCAAAATCAGTCTGGCAGCGAAAAAGTCTCATGAAGAAAAGCGGGCGGTTACCATCCAGGAAATTGAATCCATGCATTGAGCGGGAACGACTAAATAATCATTCTTACTCAATCATTTTAACATAAAAAAGGAGATTGTACCATGATTGAAGAATCGAAATGGTTAGAATCCAATCGTCCGGATATCCGATTCGAAGACACGCCGGTTGGACGATTAAAAAAGCAAATATGGGAAACCTCGGATGAAGAAATTGACAAAATTCTGACGGAATATGGCATACCTTCTCCTTCCGAGCTGGGCAAGATCGGCGTTTACATGCAAAACACCGTAAGGCAACGAGTCATCGAAAACCGTCGGAAAAACGACATCGTGTTTTTGCCGCTGGGCACCACAGAAAATCACGGTTTGCATACCATCACCCATCTGGACAATTTTATGGTGTCGCAAATTCTGGAAGGAGTGCGGCGGTACACGTTAAAACAGGGACGTCCCATTAACCTTGCCTATTCGCCTTTGAATTACGGCGCGCATCCGCATCACCATATCGGCATGCCGGGCACGGTGTTTTTGGATGAAGACACGGTACGCAAAACCTTGATGCACGTCATGCTCGGCCTGTGGAACGACGGTTTCCGAAAAATTATCATGGTCAACAATCACGGCCAGCAGTGGGTGCTGGAGTCGGCGGTGCAGGAATTTCAAAAAACCTACAACCTGCCCGGTATTTTCTGGACCATTGACTGGCATCGGGCGGTGCGGGAGTTCTTTCGCACCAAAGGCCGCGGCGGTCCTTTCGACACCGATTTCGTCCATGCCGACGAAGCGGAAACTGCGGTAATTCGGCTGCTGATGGGCGAGGAGTCGTGTGAGATGGAGTTTGCAGAGGAAACCGAGCCGGAAGGCTACCTTCCCGATGGACATTTCGATAAAGCGGTGGACCCGTATCAGCGACCCATGAGCTGGTCTGAAGGTCAGGGGCATTTTCCCATCGAACTGGCCTCCATTCCGGAGGGGGTGGTCGGTTATCCCAAACTGGGCGAGCCCCACAAAGCCAAGCGCTGTGTAGCCGCCATTTTGAAATATTTGACTTTGATCAATGATCAGATCCTGGAGGCTTTTCCGCCGGGAACCGTACCGCCGGTGGAAGAAGTCTGTTTGCGCACCAAAGAAGAGATGGAGCCTTATCTGAAAGATCCCTTGAGTCCGGGCTGGAAGCCGGTGTACGCGTTGCCGAAACTGGGCGGCTGATAGTCAATAATCAATCTTACAAACGCTGAAATATGATGAAATTAAGCATTGTATTATCTACCCAGCGCGCTTCGTTTTCAGCTTTGGCTTATAAAGGGGAAATCGAAACCAACGCGGCTAAAATTGCCGGACTCGGATACGATGGCGTGGAATTGGCTGTGCGAGATCCGAGTTTGCTGGATGTTGAGTATATAAAAAAAATACTTTTCCGACATAATCTGCAGGTGCCGGCAATCGGCACAGGCCAGGCTTACGGAGAGGAAGGACTTTCATTCACACATCCGGATGAAAAAGTGCGCGAGGCCGCCATTGCCAGAATCAAAGCGCAGGTGGACTTAGCCCGGCATTTCAAAGCACAGGTAATTCTTGGGCTGATCCGCGGCAAATGCGAAAAAGAGGTGAATTCACCGCAGGCATTTGATTGGTTGCGTGAAGCACTGGGTGCGTGCGCTCAATATGCGGTTCAATATGATACAAAATTAGCCATGGAACCCATCAATCGTTACGAAACCGATCTGGTGAATTCGGTTTCCGAGGGCATGGCCTTGATAGAAAAAGTCGGTGCAAACAATGTCGGTTTACTTCTGGATACCTTTCACATGAACATCGAAGAGCCTTCCATTGAGGAAAGCATTCGGCAGGCCAGGGAAGTGCTTTTTCACTTTCACGTCGCCGACTCCAACCGCTGGTATCCTGGGTCTGGCCACATCGACTTCGGTCAGGTAATTTCGATTTTAAATGAAATTGGGTATGAGGGTTGGATTTCAGCCGAGATCTTGCCGTTGCCGGACCCGGATATCTGCGCAGTGAAAACCATCGAAAACATGAAACAAATTTTCGCCAAAGCGCTTTGATTGCTCATTAGCCTGAGTACTGAGCAGACAAATAACCAATTTCACCTGAATTAAAATGGCTGCTTAGAACCAATAATGAGTGACAACTATTATACTTTCACGGTGAAAGAAAGGCCAGCTTGGTTTTAGTTTACTTTCTAAATGCCAGCCAGTTGTCCGAACACTTGATTTTCCTTCAATATTTCTTCCAAATTATTTCAAATTAATCCTACGCAATTATCCTTTTAGGCAGGTAATAATAAGGTAATTAATTTCGCCAGCAATTGTCCTTCTGCCCTGATAATCAACTCAATCTACGTTGTTGTGATAATATTCTATATTTGGGGGAAATTCAGTTTTTGCTCACCCAGTTTCGGAAAATTCCCACCGCTTACCGCATTTAGAAAAGGAATCCAATTAATTATGAATCAAAATCCTTCATTGTTGAATAAAGCCGTCTGGACTATCAACGCCTGTTTGAAATGCGTCATTCTGTCGATGGCCATCGTTTCCGCGATACTTGTCAGGAGTCAATCCTCGATGGCCCAGGAGTGTACGTCGCAGCCAGTAACGGCCGGATATCGCGATTTTAATTTTGGCAGGACCGTGATCAGCACGCCGACTGCTGAAAAGCCTGAAAGTAAACTTTGGTGGAATGATGGGATTTGGTGGGGCTCGCTTTGGGACCCTTCCGGAAACAGTTATCGAATTCATCGATTTGACCTGGCGAACCAGTGCTGGGTTAGCGACGGTCCGGATATAGACAATCGTTCTGGTTCCCTCTCCGATGCACTTTGGGATGGCCAAAAATTATATATTGTTTCGCATGTCCAATCCGGCTCGAATCCATCCAGACTTTATCGCTATAGTTATAACGCAGTTGCCGATAGTTACACGCTGGATAGCGGTTTTCCGGTAAACGTTAATCAGAGTGGATCGGAAACGTTGACGATTGCCAAAGACTCAACGGGGAAGCTCTGGGTGGCCTGGGAAAACAGCTCAAAGATCTGGATCAATCGTTCAACCACAGACGACAAAACCTGGGGTACGGCTTTCAATTTACCCGTTCAAGGTGGCAGAGTCGCGGCAGATGATATCGCGGCGGTCGTCAAATTTAGCAGCAACCAGATCGGAGTGATGTGGAGCAATCAAAACGATAAAAAGATGTATTTTGCCATTCACAACGATGGCGATGGCGACGCTGCCTGGCAACCGAGAGAAGAAGCGCTGGCAGACCAGAACCTCGGCGCCGTGGCGGACGATCACATCAATCTAAAAATAACCAGCGACAACGGCGGCGAGGTGTACGCTGTCACCAAGACCAGCTTGAGCGGCTTAGACGCCCCGTTGATTTTTTTACTAAAACGTAACGTGAACGGAAGCTGGTCAAGGCATGTGGTCGGAATGAAACGGGACGATCATACTCGACCTATTGTCATGATCGACGATGAAAATCGCAAATTGTACGTTTTCGCAAAAAGCGATAAAAACGCCTCTGGTGTCATTCGCATGAAAAGCACCGATTTAGATAACATCAGTTTTGCTCCGGGTGTGGGTGAAGCGTTCATTCAGAGTTCCAGTGATCGTGACATCAACAATCCCAGCTCTACCAAACAAAATGTAAACAGCAGCACCGGTTTGCTTTTGTTAGCTAGTGACGCTACCAGCCACAACTACATGCATAATTACATAGATTTAAGCGGCAACCGTCCGGTAATTTCGTCGTTTGCACCTGCAAGCGGTTTGATCGGTACGGAGGTAACGGTATCGGGCAGCAATTTTACCGGGGTGACGGCTGTGGCAGTCAATGGGGTTTCGGTTGCGACGTTTACGGCGGACAGCGCGCTTCAGCTCAGATTAACGGTGCCAGACGGTGCGACTTCCGGAAAAATTACGGTGACCAATGCCAATGGTACCGGTACCAGTGCCAACGACTTTGCGGTGATCTTGCCGCCGACGATAACTTCGTTTTCACCCACCAGCGGGCCTATCGGTACGGAAGTGACGGTGGCGGGCAGCGAATTTGTGGGAGTGACGGCTGTTGCCTTTAACGGGGTGTCCGCTTCGAGTTTCACAGTGGACAGCGGCAGTGAGTTGCGGGCGACGGTGCCGGTGGGAGCGAGCACGGGCCAGTTGAGCGTGAGCAACGCGGCGGGC
>JBHHXN010000243.1:0-6330 GCA_046757025.1 bacterium | reverse complement strand
TTTTGAAGACCTCGTTTTTTTCAGATCATGCGTACCAAATTAATTGCGACAACCCTGGTCGTAAGCTTTTTAACCTACTTAATTTATCGTTGGGTCGCCTCTTTGCCCGACACGATTTATCAGTTTGCAGATGACATCGAAATCACCACGGAAACCGGCGAAAACATTTTCTGGGGAAAAGGCCGCTGCCATGTGTGCCATCGCATCGGGGAAAGAGGCTATGCTCTGCGGGGACCCAATCTGGGCAACGGCAAAGAAGGCGCTATCATTTCACAGAGAGCCGCTCAGCGCGCCCGCTCGCTGGGACTGAAAAATCGCACCAGTTATTTGACGCAAAGTATCGCGCAACCCGGGGCCTTTATCGTGCCGAATTACAAAAACGAAATGCCCGAAGTGTTCAAGGCGCCCATCGCGCTCACGCTTTCTGAAATCAAAGCCGTTGTCCTCTATCTGCAAAGTCTGGGGGGCCATGCCGATGCCGATGAAATAGAATTACCCGAAAATTTGTGGACTTTTTTTCAACATCCATCTGAGTCACAGAAGTTCAAAATTGAAGGAGATGCCAAAGCCGGTTTAGCGCTGTTTTTTGATTTAAATGGACCTGCTGCGTGTGCAGCCTGTCATGTGGGCATCGATATCAGAGGACAATTGGCAGGGAGTAAAATTGGTCCGGACTTATCGGCCGTGGCCAGTATTCGTTCAACCGAACATCTTTACCGAAAAATCATCAAACCGGACTCGAACATCGTCAGCGGTTACGAAGAATATCTCATCAAAACCCGAAATGAGCGCTTTTTTACCGGTCTGATCGTGGAAGAAAATGCCTACGAAATTGTGCTTATGGACCGAAAGAAAGAACGCTTCACCATCCGTGCAAATGAAATTAAATCGCGCATACCGCAAAACATTTCCATTATGCCGTCTAACTATTTGGAGCTATTGAGCGAGCAGCAGATTCAAGATCTGCTTGCTTATCTGATAACGCTCAAAGGAAGGCAATCTCCGGAAGAAAATGTGATGAACTAATCAAAAAAAGTAACTGTTCAGCCTTCGCTGTCATTCCGGCTGAAGCGATAACCTAATGTTGGAATCAGTTTACAGAAGCCCCTCACTTGAAGGTTGAATCAGGAGACTCCTGCATGTGCAGGAGTGACACGCCTGAAGAGTTTCAAAAATAATTGAAGAACGTGGATTCAATCTTCCTTAACCGAAAAACAACTTCACCGCAAAGGCCAGTACCGCGATCATCACGATCCAGCGGATAAAATTGTGCCCTTGTTCCACCACCACGCGCGAGGCAACCCAGGCGCCGCTGGCGTTGCCCACGGCCAAAGTCAGGCCTTTCAGGAAATCCACCTGGCCGTTCACAATGAAAATCCCCAGGGCAAACGGCGTAAAAATCAGCACCACCAGCACTTTCAACGCGTTGGTTTTCACCAGGTCGTAGCCTGCCAGAGATAAAACCGTAATAATCAAAAATCCGATTCCCCCCTGGATAAATCCACCGTAAACCCCAACCGCAAAAAATGAAGCAGCCAAAAGCGCTGATTGTTTGGGATTCAGAGCGGCAGGTGTTGACGGCGGCTTTTCAGTTTTTCGAAAAAACATCAGGCCCATTACCAGAATCATGATGACCGCCAGCAACCGCTTGAACAGCGCCTCATCGATATCCACCGCTATTTGCGCCCCTACGATAGCGCCGGCGATGGCCGGCACGGCGGTGATAAGCGTGACCCCTTTTGGAACGACCTTAAATTGATGAAACCTCGCGGTGGCGAAAATATTTTGTACCAGAATGGCGATACGGTTGGTGCCGTTGGCTACTCCGGCCGGCAATCCCAGAAAAATTAAAAAAGGCAGGGTCAGAAGCGAACCGCCGCCGGCGGTGACGTTCAAAAAGCCCGCCAGCGCACCGAGGAAAATCAATAGCAAAAAATTGAGAAGTTCAGACACGGATAATAATTTCGATTAAGGAGATTGAGTAATGTTTAGTTGGCTTTCGGAATGATCAACCAGCCAATCAAATAAGGAATGATGCCGGGCAAGCCTCCGGGCAGCCGCAAAATCACCCAGAACAGCCGAATCCAGAAACTGGAAATCCCCAGCCACTCTGCCATGCCGCCGGCCACACCGGCGATTTATTTCTTAGAACGGCTTCTTCGCAATTTACCCTGTGACATATCAAATCCGCATGGTTTAATTATCTGTAAATGGTTTTCAGAGGCACCCTTTCTTCCACAGGTTCGATGTTGAAACGGATGCGTCCCAGCAAAATACCCTCTTCGGTTTCCACGTTTACACGCCACTCTCCCGCTGCAATGTTGACTTTGCGGGTGAAGCCGCGATAGCCGCCGTCACGGTAGCCGGTAATGCTGTAACCAAGTCGGTCTGTGGACACCCATTTCTTTTGCCTGGGAAAGTACTGCTGCCAGTGATGAAAAATCTTTTTGGTCAACATGGTCGGTGCAAATATGGAAGTAAAACAGGCGACGGTATCCCCTTCTGCGTAATGGAAAGGATTGTCCGATTTTTTAAACGGCTGATACCATTTTGGTTTTTCAAATCTAAGGGTGTAGGTGCTGGTTTGATGATTTTTACTGGCATGATGATAGATACCGCTAAATTTCAGCGACAGCGGCACCGGTGGAATCCAATTCTGCCAGTAAAACACATTAAATAACAGGTAGAGCGCGATCACCGGCATCGTCATTTTTATCACGGCCTGCCGCGTGGGCAAAATGGCCTTTTTAACTAAAAAATACAACAAAGCCCCCACCAGGGCCAGACTCAGAACGCCGCCGATGATGAACGTAAACACGTTCATGAGCTTGAAAACCACTGGTATGAAAAAGATGAAAAACGAGAAGCTGGCCATGAAATACAGAGCGATCAGCAAATAAAAATTGGTGAGTTTCTTTTCCAGGAATTCGTTGGCGACCAGCAGAATAATCAAGATGCCCAAAAACATCGCGGTTCTCGTCAGCGAAGCGCTCTGGAAATAAAACACCACGTACGCGCTGAAAAGTCCGCCCAGAAAGAATTGCAGTCCCAGTGGGTACCAGCCGCGATATTTTACTATGAACGGATTCTGAATGCGGTCATTTTCCACCAGACTGACGACGATGATCAACATCCCTAACAGCAGCAGGTAGAACAATAAAATGAAATTGTCCAGCAGTTGATCGATACGTCTTAACGTGATGCTATCCCAGGTGAAACCGCCTAAAAAGAAGACGATGGGATTGAAGCGCTTAAATTGATCGTAGAAGCTTTTGATGTTGGCGATGAGTTTTAGCAATTTACAATATTTATTTGATTTAAGTTGTGATGATTAAAAAATTTAGAGGCAGGTTTAATTATTTTAAAATTTGAATTTATCATTTTCCTGAAAAATGTCAACAAGAAATATAACAAAAATGTGAGATAACCGTTAAAAGTTGGAACCTTTTTCCAGGACTCTGAACATACAAATCGGCCAGTGAGAATTTTTGATGTCATCGCCTCTGTTATGCTGAAAGCAACTTTTTACAAGAAGCATTTACGTCAACAAAAAAGATTCTTCCACCCTGTCCCTCAAGGCGGGGAATGACAATATTGATGAAGTGGGTATTTGTTAAGAATTCAAATTCGAAAGATGAAACATAGTGAAATCTAAAGGGCTAAGACTGGCAGTTGCGTTCATAAAAAATATGTCTCAAATCACCAGCCACCTCTTCAATTCAAATCAGAGATGAAAGCCGATTTCATCCTTCCTCCTCCAGCGTCTCGATCAATTCGTCCAGCCAGTCTTCGGCGGCGGCGCGTTGGGTGCGGGCATTGCGTATCATGCGCAAATTGTTGGCGGTGGTTTTGGGCTCCCATTTCTCCCGCACCGAAGCCAAAGCAGCGACCAGGTATTTCTGCACTGCGCCGGCATCGGATGCGAGCACAGATAGCTCCAGCAGCGTGGCATAATCCCAATAATCCGGTTTGGCCGATTTGAGTCTCTGGTTCACTGAAAACCGCACCACCGGCAAAAGCTGTTCTTTTAGGGCCAGGGCCTCCGTATCCCCTTTGATATCCAGCAGCGTCACCGCATTGACGCCGGGGTAGGCGTCGCGCCAATCCGCTTCGAAGCCTTTCACATAAGCGGCGATGGCTTTATCGAGATAGCCCTGGCTCAAAAGGGATTTGCCGGCTTTCTCAGCATCCTGCCAGAGGTCTTTGTACACCCGCCCCATGAGGCCGTTGGTTTCCGAGCTCGGACCCTGCTCTTGCTCGATGGCTTCCAGTAGTTGCAGCGCTTTCTCGCGTTCGCCGCGGCGATTGTAAGCAAATGCGAGCTGTTCGCGTACCAGAATCGTGCGGCGCAGAGTTTCCGGCAGGCGTTCGTAGAGCGCAATCATCTCGTCCCAGGCTTCCAAAGCTCGGTAGGAAAGGAAAAGATCCACGGCTATGCCCGCTTCCACGCCATCCAATTTGCCGAGATTTTTTTCCACGGTCTTTAAGGAATTCAAATTTTTTTTACTACGGCTTTCTGCCAGGGTCTCTTTTATTTCGCCAGAAGTCTTGATGTGCTCACGAAAAGTATCGGTTTTGAGGCGAGCGATGTCCGGCGGGCCATATTCCTTCAAGAGTTGAAAAATGGGGCTGTCCACCGGCGCTTCCTGTCGGGCCAGCTCTCTTAACTCCGACAAGCGTTTTTGCAGCGACTCCCGCAATTTCACAGCTTCTGCCTCGCCGAATTGGTTATCCTGGCCCAGCTCGTAAGGCAGGGAACGCAGGTAATTCACGTCAAACGGAATGGCCTGTTGCGTGGCAAATATGGACAGCGTGGTGCTGGGTCGGGCGGCATGCCGCACCCCCAGCTCGTAAAAAACATTGGCGTTGGCGGTGGTCAGGTCCGCAACCGCAAAATCACACAGCAGCAAGCGCTCAAACATGGCGCTGTGGATGATGCCGCCAGTGCGTTCTTCATCGGCGCGAATGGGAAGCATGCCGGCACCCTCAACGGCTGGTTTGATGGCGTCATGATAAATTTTATTAAAATCGATATCCGGCCGGCCGGAAGGATCTTTTTTCATGCCAAAAGGCATGAGGACGAAACACAGCGGTTGCAGGGACATGGTTAAAGCCCTTTTATTAAATGTAGAATTTTTTGGAAGGACAAAGTTAGTACAACGCGAATGAAATGTCAATAAAATTGTTGGGTTCCTCTCGAGGATTGAAGTGCTTGAATCAATTCACCACCAATTTGAAACCCTTGCCGTGCACATTGACGATTTTTACGCGTTCATCCTTTTTCAAATATTTCCTGAGTCGGGAGATAAACACATCCATGCTGCGGGCATTGAAAAAACTGTCGTCCCCCCAGATCAGGTTTAGAGCTAATTCGCGCTCCAGTATCTGATTCTGATGCAAACAAAGTAATTTTAACAGTTCAGCCTCTTTGAAAGTCAGTTTTTGACTTTGATCGCCAACTTTCAACAGTTGGTGATCGTAATCAAATTCATATTCACCGATGGCAAATATACGGGTGGCTTCAGCCGAATAAGACTGGCCTTTGTACCTTTTCAGAACCGCCTGAATGCGCAGCAGCAGCTCCTCCATGCTGAAGGGTTTGGTGACGTAATCATCCCCGCCTATTTTGAGTCCCTGAATGCGGTCTTCTTTCAACGATTTGGCGGTGAGAAAGATGATCGGAATGTCTTGATCCAGCTTGCGAATCTCCGCGGCCAGGGTGAATCCGTCTCTTTTCGGCAGCATGACGTCGATGAGACACAAGTCGAAATTCCCTTGCAAATACGCTTTTTTGCCCTCTTCACCGCCGGCACACAAAGTAGCCGAATAGCCCTGCATCTCCAGGTTTTCATGCAAAATAAAACCCAAATTGGGGTCGTCTTCGATGAGCAGGATTTTTATGGGCGGCATGATTTCGAAATTCTCAATTTTAAATAATTCAAGTTTCGCAGTTGTTTAATCAATTGTTTTGTAGTGCATTTTTCTTAACCGGCATTCACATAATTCCTTATAATAACTATCGTACGGCTATCCAGTTTGCTCAGAAACGGGGTTATTACTGAATTCAGTATTTAAAAGAATGCTATAGTCAGTCATTCCCGCGAAAGCGGGAATCCATTTAGAAACAAAGATTTGAGGCGGTCGAAACCTCTGGATGCCCGCCTTCGCGGGCATGACGATTAAGGTTTATATCAATCGAAAAGAGCTTTTATAAGTTCAAGCTGAGTTAACTGGATAGCCGTATAACTATCGTTAGAAAAATTCCAAAATAGTAAAATGAAGCCATTAATTTAATTAGTCATTTCTAAATCGACTTTTTGATTTACTGGT
>JBHHXN010000242.1:0-6350 GCA_046757025.1 bacterium | reverse complement strand
CCATTCTGGTTTCGCATGTGCTGGTGCCGCCAGCCATGAAAGCGCTGCTGTCCTCTGAAAAAAATCGCGTGCAGGGCTACCTGGCAGCGGGACACGTGTGCACCGTCATGGGCTGGGAAGAGTACGAGCCCATTGCCGAGCAGTACCAGGTGCCCATCGTGGTGACCGGCTTCGAACCCATGGATATTCTGGAAGGCGTGCTGTTGGTGGTGAAACAGTTGGAGAACGGCACCCACGAAGTTGAGAACCAATACACCCGCGTGGTGCGGCGCGAAGGCAACCGGCCGGCGCAGGATCTCATCCTGAAGGTGTTCCAGGTTTCCAACCGCAAGTGGCGCGGCATCGGCGAGATTCCGGCCAGCGGGCTTTCCTTGCGTCCCGAGTTCGCCGACTACGACGCCGAAGCGGTGTTCGAGCTTGGCGACATCCAGGTGGAGGAGCCGCCGGAGTGCATCAGCGGACTGGTGCTGCAAGGACTCAAAAAGCCGTTCGAATGTCCAGCTTTCGGCAAGCAGTGCACGCCGCAAACGCCGCTGGGCGCCACCATGGTTTCGACAGAAGGCGCCTGCTCGGCGTATTATGCCTACAGCCGGCATAATCTGCAAGCGGTCCCGGATTGATTTGATTTAACAAATCAGAAAAAGTGGAAAACATGCTGAGCATCAAAAGTAAACGAATCTTGTTGAGTTTTCATTTGTTGTTGAATGCTGTTTGGATCGGCAGCCTCACCGTGATAATTTATTTGAATTCGATCAAGGCCGGCGTCAAAAACGGCGACGAGCTGTTTGCCATCAATCTCACCATCTTTAAAATTCACGACACAGTTTTGATGAACCTGGCCTTCGGGGTAATTTTCACCGGGCTGCTGTTTTCCCTGTTCACTAAATGGGGATTTTTTCAATTCCACTGGGTGACGGTGAAATGGCTGAGCCTGCTCATGCTGTTCGTTTTGATCACCTTTTTTATGGCGCCGGCTATCAACGGCATGGCCGCCATTTCCGACGTCGAAAGACTGCTGGCGTTAAACAATCCCATCTACCAACACTATGAAAAATCCAGTACGCTGTTTTCGCTGACTCAGCTTGCCACTCTGGCGATTGTGGTGGTCATTTCTGTTTTTAAGCCCTGGGGACAGCGCAAAAAACCATTTCAGGTGAAAAGGAAAGTCGTCCTCATCGTAGGAGGTCTGGCTGGGATTCTGACACTTTTTTCCGGAGTTGGGCAGTACTGGCAGCTGCAAAGCCTGCGCAATCTGCCCATCGAACAAATAGAATTGCACCGGGTACCGGATGGAACTTACACAGGCGAGGCTGACTACGGATTTAACTACCAGGTTGAAGTAACGATTAAAAATAAAGCCATCCATAACATCGCCATAAAAAACAACCGTGCAAGCGGCTACGCAAAGTTGGCCGAAGGGGTGGTTCAAAAAGTGCAAAAATCCCAGAGCCTGAATGTGGATGCCGTTACCGGCGCCACCACTACCGGCAAATGCCTGCTGAAAGCGGTGGAGAACGCCATCAAAAAAGGTCTGATGTCTTCGTAAATTCAACTTGAAGTAGGACGTACCAGCAAACAAAATTGAACACACAACTGTTGAATCCACTGCAAGGAGCTACAGCATGCGCCATTTAAAGTCAGCAGCAGTTTTTGTTTCCGTACTCCTGCTTTTTATTTTCCATGCCTGCCAGAGTTCACCTGAAAACCAATCCGCTGAATTCCGGTTGAAACCTTACTGGGAAAGAATCAGATTTGCGATCGCTCCCATTGACGTCGATGGCGACGGCGTGGATGAGCTGTTCATGGACCACGGCGAGCAGATCGATATTTGCGACGCCAAAGGCACCAACATCCTTATCAGCTTCATCAAAATCGACGCCAATTTTGCAGCAGCCTGGCCGGTGGCGACCGGCAGTCTCGATTCCATCGACATCCTGATTCAGCGTCGCACCGGGCAAAAAGTCTCCTTTGATCGCTGGCGAGTGGGGCCGGCATTAGAGCAGCCGAGAATCGACAGCAGCTTTCTGGAATTCAGCGGCCGCGATGTGGATGGCAACGGTAAGTTGCACCTGTCCATTTATCCTCAAGAACACATCATCGACAAATCCGGAAACCGGCTTACCATTCTTGCGCTAAACAGCGGTAAGGATGGGGTCCGCCGCGGCATTCTCGCCTTGAACAGCCGAACGGGCAAAGTGGCCTGGCAGTTTCTCCTGGGTCCCCAGATTTATAATGTCGTGCTTGAAGATGTGGACGGCGATGGCATTAGGGAGATTGCTCTCGGGACATACGCTCCGGATAACAGCGTCGAATGGAACCGCATCCGCGACGACAGCAGCTATGTGCTTTTGCTCGATGCAGAAGGCCGCCTACTCTGGAAAAGGCCCATCGGCGGTATCTTTACCGGCGGCTATGTCGATATCGGCGACATGAACGGCGATGGCATCAAAGAGGTCGTGGCCTACCGTTTCAGCATTCAGGAGTCCGCTGAAAAACAGGACGAAATCATGCTCTTGAGTACGGCCGACGGCGCGCTCAGGGAGAAAAGACGATTTGGCAAATGGTTCACCGGAAATGCTCTGGCCAAGCTGAGATTGATCGGGGATCTGGACCGGGATGGCCAGGCGGATTTTGTGGTGGGCAACACCGACGGCATCGTACGGCTGATCGACGGCAGCCTCGACGTCATCGCGACCTCAGAGCAATACGCCAGCCGTGTGGTCGTGCGCGCGCTGGCCGACCTGGACGGCGACCGCCTGGACGAGGTTATCTGCGAAACTGCCGACGGTTATCTGCACATTTTGAACAATCATTTGCAGCCGCTCCTGAGCGAGAAACTCCCACTCGGAAACAGTGTGAGAATCGTACGGGGCAAAACCAAAGATTTTTTGCTGAAGCGGTCTTCCCTCTCTTCCTCTGACCGCTCCTACGCCTTTGTTTTGTATGAATTTGGCAAAATCCCTTTATCAACTCAAGTGCTGAAAGGGGAGAAACCGTACCTACTGTGGCTATTGGGGTCTTTTCTGTTTGCTTCGTTGTTGGTTTACGCCAGAGGATTGTTCTACGGCTCCTACGGCCGCCGGCTGCTGCTTTCGCTTCTGGACAATGCCGGAATGCTAGATAAAATACTCATCCTGCGGTCAAGTGGCCAGGTTGAACGCTTTGGCAAGCAGTGGTCGGCGACGTTCGAAGTAAGCGAGCATGTACCGCGCGGAAAAAAATACACAGAAGTGTTTGACGCTAAAAAACAGGCGCATTTGCTTGCAGAATTGCACGCCCTGCTGCCGAAAAAACGGTTCGTCCAGAATCGCGAATTATCTTATGGAACTGCTCAGGACAAAAAACGACTGAAACTCGTTTCATTTTATGTGCCGTTTGTCAGATATCATTTTGTCCAGCTCACGGACCTGGTTGAACAGGAATATCTCCACCAGGTGAAATCGTGGGCGCCGGTCGCGCAGCGCATGGCCCACGGCATCAAAAACCCGCTGACCTCGGTGAAGCTCAACACCGAGGAGCTGCGCCATCTGATACACACAAAATATCGGTTTCCCGACAAGGAGCTCGATGATTATTTCGCGGCCATCCTGTCGCAGGTGAACAAACTCACGCGCATCAGCGATCGCTTTATGCGCTTTGTGCAGTTGGAACGACCCGATCTCAAACCAGTGGAGCTCAATACCCTGATACAAAATCTCGTATCGCAATGGTTGCCGGAAAAGAAAAACGAAATCAAACTGGAATATCAGCTGGAAGAGGGTTTGCCGTCTGCGCTGGTGGATGCCGGGCAATTTGAATTCGTTCTGAAAACCGTGTTTTTCAATGCTCTGGAAAGTATCGAACAAAGAGGAAGAATTCAAATCAGCACGGCGCTGGTGGAGGTGTTTCCCGAGGCGCGCCACCAAGCGGGTACCAAATTCATCGAGCTGCAGGTGCGGGACACCGGCTGCGGCATACCCAATGAAATTCTCCACAAAGTCGGTGAGCCGTACCTCACCAACAAACCCGGCGGCACGGGTCTGGGTTTGAGCATCGTAAAAAAAATCATGCAGGACCACGACGGTACGTTCGGCATCGACAGTGAAGAAGGCATTGGCACGGTGGTAACACTGCGATTACGGCCGGCGAATTAGCAAAAATGCAGTTTTAGGTGTTCACGCTTTAGAGACTGTGTGAAAAAGTGATATCGTAGTTAAAAACCCGATTTGCCATTATTGTCATCCCGCAACCGCGGGATCATTTTAATAAACATCACTTTACGTCCTATAAAAAAGATTCTTACAGAATGACAAACCGGGGATGGCTGTTCTTCCTGAAAGGTTGTAACAGCTTTTCCATGTTCGGTTCGCAATGTCATTTTAAGGCATGCTGGACAGTTCCTATAATCTTCGCGAACTGCAGGCTGTTCAGTCCTGGCACAGTGGTTGCATGACTAACTCAGATAATTTTAAAATATGGAATTCTGCAAAATAGGGTATTCAACCTTTAGAGAACGTGTGAAAAGTCGAAATGCAAATGAAAAACCAATTTCGCCACTACTGTCATTCTGGAAGAATCTTTTTAATAAACAGCACCTTACGTCCAAACAAAAAAGATTCCTCCAGAATGACAAACGTTTAGTTTGCGCGTTTTCACACAGACTCTTTAGGTTGCAGCAGGCTGAAGCCTGAACACCTTTCCGTTTTTTCATTTTGCAGAAGCCTGTTAAAAATAGACTGGCTCAGTAAATGAATACTACTTCCGCAAAAATTCTGATTGTCGACGACGACTTTGCCATTTGTGATATTCTGCAGAAAATGCTGAAAGGCCAGGGGTATCAAACCCTGATTGCCCGGAGCGGACAAAAGGCCTTGCAGGAATTTTCCAAACAGTCTGTGGACCTGGTTTTGCTCGATCTCATGATGCCGGACATTTCGGGTCTGGAGGTCGCAGTGAAGTTTTTAGCTGCCAAACCCAACGTTCCGATCATTCTGCTCTCCGCTTACGGCACGGTATCGAAGGCCGTGGAGGCCACCAAAATGGGGGTGTACGATTTCCTGGAAAAACCGCTAGACCGCGACCGCATTCTGGTGACCGTGCGCAACGCGCTGGCCCGAGGCGAGCTGCAGCAAGAGCTGGCCCGGTACAAACAGGAAGCGCTGGAAAAATACCAGATGGTAGGGCAGTCGAAAGAGATGAAAAGGCTCTACAGCCTCATCGAGCGTATTGCGCCCACCGACAGCCCGGCTCTCATCACTGGCGAAAACGGTACGGGCAAAGAGCTGGTGGCGGCGGCGCTGCATGCGGCCAGCCTACGTTCGATGAAGCCGCTGGTAAAGATCAATTGCGCCGCCATTCCGGCAGATATTCTGGAGAGCGAGCTTTTTGGGCACACCAAAGGCGCGTTTACCGGCGCGCAGAGCGCCAAAAAAGGCCGGTTTGAAATGGCCCATGGCGGCACCTTGTTTCTGGATGAAATCGGCGAGATGAGCGAGTCCATGCAGGCAAAGCTGCTGCGATTTCTGGAGGCGGGTGAGATTCAAAAAGTGGGTTCCTCGCAAACCATGCAAGTTGATGTGCGTTTGCTCACGGCCACCAATCAGGATTTACAAAAAGCCGTTCAGGAAAAACGCTTCCGGGAGGATTTGTTTTACCGCATCAACGTGGTGCAAATTCACATCCCGCCATTGCGAGAGCGCCGGGGTGACATTCCGCTTTTAATGGAGCATTTTGTGCAGCAGTTTGCTGAAGCGAACGGCCTGCCAGTACCTCACTTCACCCCCGCGGCCATGCGTTATTTTACGTTTCATCCCTGGCCAGGCAACGTACGCCAGCTACGCAATCTCATTGAGCGGGTGCTGGTGCTTAATCGAAATGACCTGCTCGATCTGGATGACGTCAAGCCCCTGATGGACGCTCCTGCCAGCCAATCCAGCATGATGGCTCAAAATGATCTTCCACTTCAGCAAGCCCGTCAAAAATTCGAGCGCGATTACATTTTAACCGCTCTGCAGGAAGCCGGCGGCAGCGTGGCCACCGCCGCCCAAAAGCTCGGCATGGACCGCGCCAACCTCTATCGCAAAATGCGCCAGTTGGGCATCAACTCCGAAGATCGAAGCTGACCATTTTAAAAATGATTAGTTTCTGGCTATATAGTGTTTGAACGAGAACTATATATTTTGGCGGTCCTTACGAGCGCTACAAGATGCTGCTTCACCATTCTTTCAGTAAGAACAGCGCTATCCGGCCTGTCATTCTGGAAGAATCTTGTTTTTGAAAGGCAAAAACGGTGATTCAATGAACCGTATTCTGCACACTAACAAGATGCTTACAGCATGACAATTAAGGACTGTTCTTAAAAGGCTTTTTTT
>JBHHXN010000241.1:0-6409 GCA_046757025.1 bacterium | reverse complement strand
ATTGCGAGGAATGTAACGACGAAGCAATCTCCTGATATTCAGCAAGTTAGGAGATGGCTTCGCTGCGCTCGCAATGACAATTTGTTGTAACATTAATTAGGAAACGTTCTACTAGCTGATGCTTGAACACCAATCCTGACGCCAATTAATGATCCCAGCTCCAGTTGACCCCGATGGATGGCAGCAGCTTGAACCAGTATTCCTTTTCTCCTACGAGAAACGGCTGATTGCCGCTTAGATCCCACTCCCAGTGATACTCGATATTTCTCAAATTCTTGCGGTTGTAGGCGTTGATCAATCCCACAAACAACGAAATGCGGCCGTGAGAAGTAAAAAAATGACGATTAAAATTCAAATCCAGGCGATGGTAGGCGGGAAGTCTCGTGCCCTGAAAATCCCCATAAGCGGTGAAATATACCACCGAGCCATCGGAAGCAGTGGTGGATTGAATGATTTCCTGGGTATAGGGCCAGCCAGTGTGATACTGCCAGGACAGATTCAGGTGCCATTTCTTGTTGGGACGGTAATTTACATCCAGAAAAAATGTGTGGCGCTGGTCGAATTTGCCACGAAATAATTTTTTGTCTGCGGTATATTCCACGTCACTAAAGACGAGACTGCGGACATCATCCTCAGCAAAGGCCAGGGCATAACTGGCCCACCAGGAAAGCTTGCCGCCACGGTCGTATTTGAGATAGAGCTCGAGACCTTTGGCCGTGCCACCATTCAGGTTCAATGTAAAACGGTTGTCCTGCAATTCTGGAAATACTTCAAGAGTGCTGTTCCAGTTGCGGTAATCCGGGCGGAGATGGGACAATTTCTTGTAATATCCTTCCAGGCGCAAATTTAATCCGTTGCGAACCGTGTGTTCCATACCCGCAACCCAGTGGATTGACCGTTCCGCGGGGAAAAATCCATCCTCGCCGTCGCTGACTTTGATATTGTGAATTTCCTGACTCTGATAAAAATAACCCCAGCCGCCGCGCAAAAAGGTTTGTTTGCCCAGGGCATACAGCAAATTAACTCTGGGACTGACATGTTTGTCATCGGTGAACGAATTGGAATCATAGCGCAGCCCCAGCTCGGCGGTCAACGGCGACAAAACCCGAATGCGGTTGGACAGATAGACGCCGAATTTCCGACCATTGGGATTGAAATCGAAAGTAGTGGAATCGGTTCGAATCGTCAAGTTATCCGGAGGTAACCAGACGACTCTACGCTTGCTGCTTAAATAGTCGTAATCGGCAGTGAAATTCTTAAATTCAAACCCCCACTTTAACAAATAGTTATCCGAAATATCGATATTCCAACTTTGCTTAAATCCGAAAAAATTGACTTTTTTCTTGTCCCGAATTTCAAAATCGATTTCCGGCAGGTCGCCCAGAAAAGCAAGTCCTTTTCGGTCCTGAGTCAGATTGCCGAATGAAGCCACCGACTGCACAAAAATCCTCTGGCTGGGAAATGACTTCACCGTCAACCAGGTGTACGTGTTGTCGTAGCTGCCAAAATCTTCATCATCGTCGTCTTCGACAAAATCAAAGCGGTCGCCTGCGTGTAGGAAATGAGCCGATAGCCGGTGTTTATCGCCGAGCTGATATTCGAATTTGCTCAGGAAATCATAAAAAACCGGCTTCGGAGGATTGGTTTCACCCATGATATCCATAACCAGGTCGAGGTATCCACGTCTAGCCGAGACCAGCCAGGCGCCTTTCTCGTTGTTAAAAGTTCCCTGCGACATCACGCGAGCGTTCATGAAGCTCAACCCCAGCGCCGTGCGTTTTTTGCCAACTGGTGCGCGGGTGGATTTGATGTTAAACACGCCGCTCTTGCGGTCGCCATATTCAGCCGAGAATCCGCCGGTCATCAAATCGATGCCTTCGATGGCGGCCACGTCGATAATGCTGAGAGCGCCGCCTTCGATTTCCTTCAGGTGAAACGGCTCGTACAGCTCCATGCCGTCCAATAACACCAGAATTTCATCGTTCTCCCCGCCGCGGACGGTAAATTTCGCTGAAAAATCGCTGGCCGCGATGCCGGGCAAGCGGGTCATGGCGCGGTAAATATCCTCACCAAAAGGCACGGTTTCCAGGTCGGCGCGGGTCAGAGTCTTTTGCACGGTGGGGCCTTTGCCCATGATGGAGAACTGGCCGGGCGTCACAGTCACCTCTTCCAGTAGAATGGTTTTCGGCACGAGCTCCACCTGTAGTTCGGGTAGATGGTTTTCATCGACGGTTAAATTTGCAATCCGTTGGACCTCGTAGCCCATGTAACTGAACTGCAAAGTGTATTCCCCAAACGGCACTTTTTTAATTGAAAAGTTGCCGTCAGGACCGCTGGTGCCGCCGGTGTTTATTCCCAGGATGGAGATGTTGGTGCCAAATAATGGCGACTTCGTTGCCGCATCCACCACCTGACCTTTTATGACGCCAGCGCCGTCCGGCTTCGGCCTGGCTGGCACGATAACAAGCTGGCCTTCTCGCGTAATGAGCAGCTCGGTTCGGGTTTTCTGTAAAATTTCCAACAGCGCCTCCAGGGCATAAGCATTTTCCACGTTCAAGGAAACGGTCTGATTGATTGGAATACGATTGCGGTTGTAGTTTAACTTAAAATTGCCCTCAGCAGCAACCGTTGTCAATGCTTGTTCTAATGGCACGGTTTCCAGATCGAGTGAAACCACCGTGAGTAAAGACTTTGGCACGTTTCTGCCGTCGAGCTGCTGCAACTTGATGAAGGAATCTTTCTGCTGTGCCAGAAGGGTGTAATTTAAAAATAGCAGTATCATACTGGCCGAAAAGGCTACTCGATTTAATTTGGATTTCATTTTTATCTCCATTAAAAGATATTCAAACAATCAAATTTTATTTCTGCCCCAAATAAACCGTTTCACCCTGGCGCTGGCATTTCAGTCCTGTCAATGCCGAGAGCAAATCCAGGATATCATCCACGGATTTTTCCTGAATGTGCACGGTCACGTGCTCTTCGGCGACGGCCGGATCCGCCAGAACAAACTGCAGGTTGTACCAGCGCTGCAATTGTGCCAGCACTTCCCGCAACGGCGTGTCTTCGAAAATCACCTCGTTGTGCATCCAGCCCAGATATTTTTCCACATCATCGATTCGGGGTTGTGTGGGCAGACCGTTTTCCGGCAGCCAGCTCATCTGCCCTTTCGAAATGACCACCGGCACGCGGTCAGCGACCTCTACTGCTGCTAACGAGACTTCGCCTTCCACCACCGCCACCTGCACCCGGCGGTTGATCTGCCAGGCTCGAACATTAAATCGGGTTCCTAAAACCTGCACCACCGCATTTTGGGCATATACCACAAACGGTTTCTCAGGATTCGATGTCACTTCAAAAAAGCCTTCTCCGTCTAAAAACAATTCGCGTTTACCGTCCGCAAATTTCGCCGGATATTCCAATTTGCTGCCGGCATCCAGCGTGACAGTGGTACCGTCGCTGAGGGTCAGGGTGGTGCGCTTTTGATTTTCCACCATCAATGTTTGCAATTGTGAGCCAGCATTTTGCCAGGGTAAAACATGCAAACCGCGCGCGATGAAATAAGGCAGGGCAATGGCCAACAGCGCCACGGCGGTATAACGCAGGGCGCTGGTGTATCCCGACGGCAGTCTCTGCGTCCAGAGCCGCTGCCGGAAAAAATAAGCCGATTGGGGATTGACTGCCGGTTTTTCAGTTTGTGCGCGAATTCCCGCTCTGTTAGCAACTTGCTGCCACAATTTCGGCACATCCGAATTTTCAATACGGTACTCCGAACTGTTCCAGACAAGTCGCATCCTCTCCAGCAGGCGGCGGTTTTTTTCATCTGATTGAATCCAGGCTTCTATCTTTTTGTGCTCATCTTCAGAGCATTCATCCGAGAGAAATTTTGCCAGTAGCGACCAATCAGTTAATTCGGACATCGTTTTCAACCTCGTTGTTGATGAGTAGTTTATGCGTGGTTAACTGTAGTACCTTTCAATGGAGAAATACCCTTACAATAAAACATAATTTTTTTCGAATAATTGAATTCATCAAGTACCTTATTTAACAAAATCAGCAAGTCGCTTCCGCAGGAATTTGAGTGCGCGGCCCATTTGCACCTCAACGGTCTTGATGGAAATATTTTGAATGTGGGCAATCTCAGCGTACTTGAGCTGATCAAACCGATTCATACGAAAGATGATTCGACATTTTTCCGGCAACTCGGAAATGCCCTGCTGAATAGCTTCCTCCAGCTCTTTTGCACACCAGGTTTCCTCCGGGGATACTACAGAATCCACATCAAGCCGCAATTTCTCAGCGCCCCGGCGTCGAACCTCGTGATGTTTGATCTGTTTGAGGGCCTGATTTTTTACGGCGGTGTAGAGATATGACTTTATGTTCAAGGTAGGATTCAACTGCGAGCGATTTTCCCAGACTTTTAGAAAAACATCCTGCACCAGATTTTCTGCAACCGTTGTGTCCTCCACAAATCGCCGGGCAAAATGGATCAGCGGTTGGCAATATTCAAAAAATAACTTTTCGAAAGCTGCCTCATCACCAGACTGAATTTTTGCAACCCATTGCGATTTGTTTTGGGGTCGCGCTGACTTTCTGCCAATGGAAATTTGTTGTGCTTTTGGCATGGTCATGCATACGACGATTATGATAAAATGGTGCAAAATTTTTACCCAACAAATCAGCCGTTTCCAAATGAGGAAAAAAAAGTGCGGTTGGGGGACACCCTCCTTTTTCTGCCTGGCATGATCATGGAAGGAGACCTCGATTTCGTCCCCCTTGTGAGGGGCTTAAAGTGATATGTTAGATAAGTAGAAACGATTCCCAGAATAGATGCACAATTTGACCAAAGCCGTGCTGTATTCCGGAAAACAAAGAACCCACGGTAAAAACAAAAGCAACACTGATGGAATTGAGCAGATATTTTTGTTCAAATAAAGAATCAGGAAACGGTCGTGAGAAAACCCAAAATGAACCATGGTTGCACGCCAGATCGGAAACGGGTCAGTTTCGCGTCAGATAGGCTGATAGATCGTTGCCGTGGTTGTCACAAGTACAAAATCATGGTCCAGGAGGTGCCAGATTCGCCGATTTTGACAAAGCCTTCGGACTCATAAAGCCGAAGCGCAAAATTTGCCGGCTCTACGCTGAGACTGAGCGCCGGCATCCGCTGCACTCGCGCCACCTCAACCAACCGACGCAGCAGCGCCCGGCCCACCCCTTGAGAGCGCTGACCCGCAACAACCGCCATGCCCACTTCCGGGGTGTTCGAATCGACATAGCCGTAGGAGTGCTCGTCGTCCGTCCACAGACGATACCAGGCAGCGCCGACCAGCGCCTCGTTCACCAGCGCGATAATGGCTCTATCGCCGGCGCGACCCCAATCGGCCAGACCTTTTTGAATCTCCGGCTGCCTCAAAAATTGGAGAAACGGCGGGCGCGTTTGCTCGGGATGCCAGAAAAATGCTTCAAAAAGCATCTTTTCAAGGAAGGACAGATCGGCTTGCGTGGCTTCGCGGAAATGTATTTTCATTTGAATATTCCTATTCGAAAATCCGAAACCGTCAAGGTCTCCAAAACCTTGAAGGTTTGTTAATATCTAACTTTCATTGGAAAGCAGCTTGACCGTTTCGTCCTGCAGCAACACCCAGAAAGAATAGACAGCCAAAGCCGTACCTATAGGCACGTGCAACAAATCGACGGCTGAGATCACCAAAATCAAGATTCTGGCCCAGTTTTTTCGTTTCAAGAGACCCACACCGCCGATGATACCGGGCACACAGGTGACGATAAAAAACATCGCGATGGCCGATCCGACGATCGACGTGACAAAAAAGGCTTCTTCATCTTGTGAAATAACTCCAGCGCCTACCACTGTAAAAAATATGATGGCTGCGATGAACAATCCGACGATGCTCAAACCGATTTGCAGCGCCGCCAGTAACGAAACGTGCTTTTCCATGTTTTCCTTCTCCTTCCGTATATTTGGCAATTTAAAAATGCCTCAAATGCAATTGACAACCCTTTTAAAGCACCAACAACTGAATTGAATTTGGGGGGAACATAACTCCAAAGAACGAGCTGTGCAACTATTTTACTTAACCTGAATAATTCCTAATGCAGCGAAAAGCCGCAAACCGAAAAGCGAAATTCGCAAAAAGGAATTCCAGAGTTGGCTTGTCTATTTCAAAATCTATAGACGACGAATTTCGGTTTCCGGTTTTCGATTTTTATTTTTCTTGGCAAAAAAATGCAAAAGTTCAGTGTTAATACTATAGCCACGATGTCACTAAAACACAAAACATTGTAAATATTGAGTAAAAGAAAATTCAAAAGATTACCTCAAAAAACTCCGTTTTCAATTCATGCTTGTTGTAGGTTATTTATTCTTAGTGACTTAGTGCCTTTGTGGCGA
>JBHHXN010000240.1:0-6467 GCA_046757025.1 bacterium | reverse complement strand
GTGTTACACACAACTTCTGAATGAATAATAGATACTTTTAATATACGAATGACAAATTGTTACAAAAATAAATAAGAATCGGTCCATTAGAAGGTCATTTTGATGGAATCGACGATGAACAGATTTTCCGGCTTGATTGGAAAGGCGTAAACGATTGAAAACGATTGACAATTGTTTGAAAAAAAAATTGAGGAGGTTCAATGGATCGACTGGTTATTGATGATTTGGAATTAAAAGGCAAACGCGTGCTAACCCGCGTCGATTTTAATGTGCCGATTGCAGGTAGTAAAGTGACCGATGATACCCGTATTCAGGCCGCGTTGCCCACCATAAAAAAAATAATAAATGACGGGGGAAGATTGATCCTGATGTCGCATTTAGGCCGGCCAAAAGGGCAAGTGAAAAAGGAGTTGAGTTTACAGCCTGTGGCCGATCATCTTGCAGAGGTGTTAGGTAAAAAAGTGCAGATGGCGCCGGATTGCGTCGGAACCGAGGTTGAAAAACGGGTCACCAAGCTGCAAGATAGCGAGGTTCTGCTTCTGGAAAACACGCGATTTCACAAGGAGGAAACCGACAACGATGTGGAGTTTTCAAAGCAGTTGGCTAGTTTGGGCGAGGTTTTTGTAAACGATGCCTTCGGCGCGGTGCATCGGGCACACGCCTCCACCGAAGGAGTCGCCAAACATTTACCAGAGGCCGCAGCCGGCTATTTATTGCAGGCAGAAGTAGAGAATTTAACCAGGCTTCTGGAAGCGCCGGAAAAACCGTTTGTGGTGATCCTGGGCGGCGCGAAAGTTTCAGACAAACTGAAAGTGATTCACAATTTGGTGACCAAAGTCAACGCCATCGTGGTTGGAGGCGGTATGGCTTACACTTTTTTGAAGGCCCGCGATGTCGCTATTGGCGAGTCGCTGTTGGACGAAGCACATCTTGCCATGGCGTACAACACACTGGTTGTGGCCCGGTATCCCCACCCTCATAAAAAGCTGGAATTGCTGCTGCCAAAGGATCACGTCATTGCGCGCAGCGGCCAGCATTCTGAATTTAAAGTTTGTTCCAACGTCGAAATTCCAGACGGCTGGCAGGGGGTGGATATCGGTCCCAAAACCATCGAGGCCTATCAAAATTTGATTCAATCCGCAAAGACCGTTTTCTGGAACGGCCCCATGGGCATATTTGAAAACGATGAATTTGCCCGGGGTACTATCGCCGTTGCCAACACTGTGGCCGCCGCCACCGACCGCGGCGCATTTACGGTCGTTGGTGGGGGAGACTCCATTGCCGCCATTGAGAAGTCGGGGGTGAAAGCGAAAATTTCGCACATTTCTACCGGCGGCGGTGCATCCCTGGAGTTTCTGGCCGGAATCGATTTGCCCGGCATTTTGGCGCTGACCAAAGCGAAAAAGAAGCCGGCACCACCCGCAGACAAAACGGCTTGATTGGATCGATAGGAAGGTGCCAACTTAAATGAAACATTTGCGTTACGGATTCGTTAAGGAAAGAGATTTCTAAATTCCGTCTCATGATGCTGGCCGGTGAACACCGAGTCCTTTCACAGAGGAATTTATCTAACAAAATCCCATATAGCTTCCTGTCATTTGATATTTGTGTTTTAACATGAAATATTTTGAGAGAGGAAAACTCATCTCTGGTTGAAATGTTTCGCTTTCAAATAAAATGATAGGGGTATGAAAAAATATGAGAGGAGGAACATGTACAAAAAGACCGTACTGACTATTTTAATGATTTTTGCGCTGGTACTGGCCAGCCACGCGGCTGGAAACCAGCCTTCGCGCACGGCCTTGAATTCCATCAAACCATCGGATGTCCGCACCTACATCGATTTTCTGGCTTCGGATTCACTGAAAGGAAGAAACACCCCAAGTCCGGGTTTGAATCAGGCGGCCGCTTTTATTGCAGAGCAATTTGAACGCCTGGGTTTGCAACCGTTAAATGGCGATTACTACCAAACCTTTCACATGAATAAAGTCTATCTGGGAAAAGAAAATTATTTAAAAATCATCGACGCCCAAAACACCGAACACAATTTCAAAATAAAACGGGAATTCATGCCGTTTGAATACACCGCCAACAAGGCTGTGGAAGGCGAGCTGGTGTTTGCCGGCTACGGAATAACCGCTCCTGAATATCAGTACGACGATTATGCCAATGTGCAGGTTGAGGGCAAAATTGTGCTGGTATTGCGACATGAACCGGGTGAAAAGGACAGTTCGAGTGTGTTTGATGGCGCTAAAAACAGCGATTTCGCCAAGATGCAAACCAAGGTGGAAAACGCCATCGAACACGGCGCCATCGGGCTGATCATGGTAACCGATCCCGTCAACCACCGTTCGCTGCGACCGCGGGGATTCCCCTGGCCTTCTTTGTATAAAAACTTACCCAACCAGGCCATTCCATACACCCTGGCTTTGATGGAATCCAAAAAGATTCCAGTAGTACACGTGGGCAAAGCGTTTGTGAAACAGATTTTTGGCAGCGTAGATAGTTTAAAATCCCTACAAACCAAAATCGATGGCGCCATGCGGCCTAATTCTTTCGTCATCTCCAATTTAAAAGCGGCCCTGAAAACCACCACCGACGTGCAATCGGAAGCCACTCAAAATGTGGTCGCATTGCTGGAAGGCAGCGATGCGGTTTTAAAAAAACAGGCCATCGTCATCGGCGCCCATTACGATCATGTGGGGACGAAATTGGGTAAAATCAAAAGCGGTGAAGACTACATTTTCAACGGTGCGGACGATAACGCGTCCGGCACCGTGGGACTGTTAGAAGTGGCAGAAGCCTTTACCCTGGCCGAACCGCCGCAAAGGAGCGTAATTTTTATTGCGTTTGCCGGTGAAGAAAAGGGCCTGTTTGGTTCTCGCTTTTATGTGGAAAAACCGCTCTGGCCGATTTCGAAGACCAAAGCCATGTTGAACATGGACATGATTGGCCGCAACGCCGGCGACCAGGTCACGATTGTTGGATTCTCAAGAAGTCCGGATCTGAATGAAATCAACACAGAAGAAAATAAAAAGATCGGATTGAAGCTGGAGTACAACGGCGAACAGTTTTTCCGCCGCAGCGACCAGTATCAGTTTGCACGCAAAGGCATTCCTGTGCTTTTCTACAACACCGGGGAACACGAAGATTATCATAAAGTTTCGGACAATCCCGATAAAATAAATGAAGGCAAAGTGGCCATGATCGCGCGGCTGGTGTTCCGAACAGCCTGGCGGGCCGCTAACACCAATCAATCATTTCAGTATATCGAACCAAATTAATTAGGATTCTGCAAAATGAAGTGATAGCGACATGTTCAGGCTTCCGCCTTCAGCCTTCTGCAACCTAAAGGTTGGACACCATATTTTGCAGAAACCGAACAAAACTAATTTCTAAGGAGGAAAAATGAAGCGTTTTTTAGTAAGCGGCATTTCCATTTTAACAGCAGCCTTGTTTGTGTTCTGTTTAAGTAATCTGATTTTCGCAGGAGCAGACGATGCGTACAAAATGCAGTATAAAATTGCGAAAGGAGTCACGTTAAAATACAACCAAACTACCGAATCAGAGCAAATCATGGAAATGATGGGTTCGGAGCAAACTGTCAACGCGACGACGAATTCTCAGATTCAAATTACCTCAGAAGGATTCGACAGCAAGGGGCATTTGGTGTACGTCATGCAGGTGACTTCTTTTAAAATTGACCTGGACAGCGGCATGCTGGATACTACGCTGGTGGATCCGGAAGCGCTTGTCGGCAAAAGAATACAAAAGGTGATAGGTGTGCACGGCGATCAGGTCAAGTCCTCGGAATTGGACAGCATAAAATTGAACCCCATGTTCTCGAGAATTTTCACTAGCGATTCCGAGTTTTTACCGAATCTGCCGACGGCCGAACTAAAAATGGGCGTACCGGTTAAACAAACCGATACCGACACTTCCAAAAGCCGTTCAGGAAAGAATGTTATTAAGTCGGACATGGAATTCACCCTGCAGGGTACCGAATCCAAATTGGGCTACGATTGCCTGAAAATCGATTTTAAAGGCGAGGTCAGTATCGTTGGTAATGGCAATTATCGCGGAATGATGGATTACGCGCTGGAGGGCGATGGCGAAGTCAGCGGCACCATGTATTTTGCCCACAAAGAAGGCATCGTTGTGGCCACCAGCAGTACGTCTGATATGGAATTGACCATGGCCTTTACCGGGCAGCAAAGCATGACCATTCCGCTTTCTCAAACTCTCACATCGAAGCTGACATTGGTCAAATGACCATTATTAGACAAATGCAAAATCCTTTTGTCGGTCTGGTTATTTTTGCAGTGGGTTTAATGTGGGGATGGCCAGTGCAGAGTTTTTCACAGTGGTCAAATGTCTTTAACAAAGAAGAATTTGCCAGCCGCCGGGCTGCGCTGTTGCAGCTCATGCCGGACAGCTCAGCGGCTATTTTTAACGCAGCCCGTTCTAAAACGCGCTCCAATGATATCGCTTACGAATACCGACAGGATAGCAATTATTACTACCTCACGGGTATTTCGTCACCGCAGGGGATTTTAGTGCTGACAAAAATCGATGAAAAAAGCACATCACAAAATACGGCCACGCTTTTTGTTCCACGGCCGAATCCACGCGCCGCGGCCTGGATGGGTCGGACTCTCTCTCCCCAAAAAGCGCAAGATGAGTTTGGATTTGAGCACGTCCAAACCTTGAACGCATTTCAAAACAGTCTGGATAGTTTGTTGTTCGGGAAAAAACTTTTGTATTGCACTTTTAAGCCTGAATTTATATACGAGCCAGTGAGCAATCAAAGATTTTTTATCGGCAATCTGGCAAAAAAAAGTTTGAAGCAGAAGCGGCCTGGGTTGAAAGTAAAATCTCCTCAAAAACTAATAGCCAGTCTGCGTCAGATTAAGTCGGAAACCGAGCTTGCACTCTTGCAAAAAGCCATCGACATCACCTGCGCTGCTCTGCTCGAAGCCATCTGTTTCGCAAAGCCCGGAAATTATGAGTACCAACTGGAAGCGGTCATCGAATACGTATTCCGGCACGAAGGCGCGGAATATTCCGCTTTCCCGACCATCGTCGGGTCCGGACCCAATGCGCTCATCCTGCACCACTGGAAAAATGATCGCAAAATCGAGAAAGGCGATCTGGTGGTGCTGGACATTGGCGCGGAATATCGCGGCTATGCTGCCGATGTGACGCGCACCATTCCCATCAGCGGTAAATTTTCAAAAGCCCAGCGGCAGATTTACGAAATCGTTTTAGAAGCACAAAAGCAGGCCATACAAATCATCAAACCCGGCATCCCGTTCAAGGACGTGCATGCCGCCGCCGTGAAAGTGATCGCCGATGCGGGTTACCGCAAATATTTCAAGCATGCCACCAGCCATTATTTAGGTCTGGATGCGCACGATTTGGGCGACATGAAAACCCTGCAGCCCGGCATGGTGCTGACCGTAGAGCCGGGGATTTACATCTCCGAGGGCGCCGAAGTGGATCCGACTTACTGGAACATCGGCATTCGCATTGAGGACGATGTGCTCGTCACCGAAAACGGCTACAAAGTTCTTTCAGAAAAAGCCCCAAAAGAAATTCATGCAATAGAAAAAGCCATGAAGCGTAAAAGCAAATTGCATCTGAGCTTTAAATAGGGACTGCAGCACGGCTAATTGGTGTCTCAACGAAAACGATTCCGCACACGAATTAAGAAATGTTTTTGCAATAATTGTCAGCAAATCAGGTACGACAATCTGCTGTTTGTTCAGGGCTTGGCTTTATTTGCGCAAGCACAGCACCCTAACTGACTCGTCAATTCCGAATTAACTGCTCTATAATTTCCTGAGAAAAAAGTCCATTCGGGCTGGAATCAACAGGCTGTTTCAAGCTGCCGACTGTGTCAAGAAACCGCCTTTGTTTGACAGACCGTTATTTATTCGCAATCCCCGGATCTGTAAACCAGCTTATCGGCGTTGGAAATGGAATTGGCACTTTCTTGCTGTTTTGGGCGGTTTTTTCGGGTAAAGTCAAATGGCCTGAAAATTGCCAGTTTAGGTACACCTTATCTCATTTTAGCATTTCATTAAAAAGAGTTCGCCGGGTTCCACCAAAATCCAATCTTTGTCAAAAACGAAAGGGAAAAAGAAATGAATCGGAAAATTTTGTCCTCTTTGCAGCTAATTTTAATTTTCGTTCTTTTTTTTTACAGCCACACACAAAACGGCTTTTCACAGAACGGTTCAACCAAAAAACAGATAAGCATCCTGGCGGGTTATTCTCCAGTTCACATCGGATCGAAAATTGATCACGACAAAAGATTCGCGCTTTCCTTCCGGTTGAAAAAAGACCAACTCATGTATGATTTTGACTTCGAATTTTACACCTCCAGCAATACCTGGTCGGGGCTTGTACGCAACAACGAGCTTTGGGTGTCAACAAACAGCCAGGAGACTTCAGGTTTTCTGGTG
>JBHHXN010000239.1:0-6521 GCA_046757025.1 bacterium | reverse complement strand
CGGACGAACCACTTGTATGCATGGATGAAATAACCAAGCAACTGACCAAAGAAACACCCTGCTCGTGTTGATTATGAATATGAGCGCAATGGCATCAGTAATCTGTTCATGTTCTACGAACCCTTCGGTGGTAAGCGCTATGTTTCGGTAACAGAGCGCCGAACGAAAATCGATTGGGCTTTTCAGATAAAAGAGTTGTTGGACAATCATTATCCCAATGCAAAGAAAATTGTTCTGGTTATGGATAACCTCAACACGCATACTGGGGCCTCATTATATGAAGCCTTTCCGCCGCAGGAAGCCAGGCGGCTTTTGCAACGATTGGAAATACACTATACTCCTAAACATGGCAGTTGGCTAAATATTGCTGAAATCGAATTAAAGATTCTTTCAACCCAATGTCTAAATCGCAGAATCCCTGACAAACATACATTAGAGTGCGAAGTGAATCAATGGCAAAATCAGCGAAATTTTCTCAAAGCCAAAGTCGACTGGCGCTTTTCATCTGATGATGCCAGGATTAAGTTAAAACGATGATATCCAACGTTATTATCTTGACACGATACTAGTTTGAACATACCCTTTTGGTTTACATCGGCGCTGGAGTCCAACATCGGCCTGAACATCATCAGTCAATATGCTGCGGGTTTGACGTTGGATTTACACCAGGGGCTGGGTACCGCTCGGCTTTATCGCGCCAATTTTAAATCGCCGCTGCAAATCAACCGCGGGCATCTCGAATACGCACAAGATAAATGCTGGGAGAAAATTACCTCCCTCGCTGATTTAACTTTACAGGATTTTTGATGAGCGAGTTCAAAGGATTTATTTTAAACGGTGAATATTTTGACGGTGATTGGATAATTGCAAACTTTGAGCAATTGCACCCGCAGCAGTTTGATCCTTTTGAAAGACAGGTGTTGAATTTTAGCGGGCAGTGGTTAAGCGGTGAACAGACATTTCATGTCCGCACGTCGGGTTCCACCGGTAAGCCCAAGAACATCGCCTTGAAGCGGCCGCAAATGATTTCCAGCGCGCGCATGACCGGCCGGGCGCTGGATCTGGCAGCGGCGGATCGGGCGCTGGTTTGCTTACCGGTCACTGCCATCGGCGGGTTGATGATGCTGGTGCGCGGTTTTGTTTTAAATTTACAAATGACTATCGTGACACCCACCAGAAACCCATTTGAGGAAGTGCGGCGCCTTAAAAATATTGGACAGCCAAACCCACCACAATTCGATTTTGTGGCGCTTCTACCCCTGCAAATGCACACAATAGTGAACGCGGCTGAGAATCTGATTTCGAAAATAAACGGCATGAAAGCGATTTTGCTGGGGGGGGCGCCGGTTTCGCCAGGCTTACTGAATCAGATCAAAAAAATAAAAGCGCCGGTTTACCACACTTTTGGCATGACCGAAACCGCCAGTCATATCGCCCTGCGCCGGCTAAACGGAGCACGGGCGTCCGAATACTTTCAGGTGCTGCCAGAGGTGGAAATTGATCAGGATGAAAAGGGCTGCCTAACCATTCGTTCCCCAATAACCAACAACCGAAAACTCACCACCCATGATTTGATCGAAATGCCTTCGAAAACCCGCTTTCGCTGGCTGGGCCGGCTGGATAACGTCATCAACAGCGGCGGTGTAAAAGTGCCTGCTGAAAAAATCGAACGCGTCATCGAGTCCATACTGCCAGAAATAGCAGGCGGAAAATTGTGCGGGAAAGCGTTTTTTGTCTGCGGCACGCCGGATGAAAAATTTGGTGAAGTGGTTACCTTCGTATTTGAAGGAATGCCGCTTGCAGAGAAGAGCCAGAAGCAGCTCAGGAAAGGGCTTTCGCAGAAATTGCCAAAATTCGAAATCCCCCGACGATTCCTGTCGCTTGAAAAATTTACTTACACCGCGAACGGTAAATTGCATCGCTCGGCCAATTGTGAACAAATCGTCCGTACTTACTGTCTGAACGAAAACTCGAAATGCGTGATTTAAAAAGCTCTTCGCAAAGGCGTTCCTTCAACAAAGCTCAGGACAGGCCCTGCCGAGCCAGGCAGGAATCACCCTCGACCAGGAGGCCTTCGGGAAAATAAGGTCGTTTTCGGTCAGACACTACTTATCGGGGCGCCATTTGAAATTGTTAAGGAAACATTTTACCGAAAATATTTTGCGAGACATTGCCGTTGACGCTGGAAACTTTGATGGTCACTGTGACATCGGTTGCCCCGTTCAAATCCTGAGGATTGGCATTGCGCAAAACGAAGGTGAAATTGGTGGCGCCGTTACCTCGCAATTGGGTGTCGGGTAGGGTAAAACTCACATCGCCGGATAACTCACCTGTCGAGGTTGAGACACTGATGAGTGTGCCCGGCGACAGGGGGTTTTGATTTTGATCTCTGACGATGTAACTGAACGACTGCGATGCACCAGCTTGTAAGCTGAAGGTTGTGGGTGTGACGCTGCTGATTTGACTGATTCCTGAAAAAAGCACAATCCCTTCGGCGTAAATATTCTGCTGACTCTCTGAAACGGTTTGCGCAGTGACCAACGCGTAGCCGGGTTGTGCAAAATACGCCGGTAAGGATTGCGGGTTGATACGGCGGAGAGTGCTGAACTGGACTCCCTGAGGGCGAGGATCGGCTGAAGTCAAAATCACGGTGGCGCGGCCCAGCTCATCGGTGAGGCCCGATCCCGCGATAATGCCGCCCGTACTCTGAAACTGCACAGAGGTGCCCGGCGGGACGGGATTCGAAAATTTATCTCCCACGATTACCGTCACTTTATTTTCCAGCCCAAGCAGGTTGTAGCCGGCAAAATTCAAATTTTCAACGCCCAGCGAAAAGTGAGCGAGATCCGGCAGACCGCCGTGAATGGAAATGGGTACCGGCGCGGAAAAAATCGCCTTGCCTTCGATCTCGGCGATGATTTGCAGGGCGCCGGCTTTGGTGCCGCTGTTCAGGGTGGTGACTGCTCTGCCAAGATTATCCGTCTGCACGGTGTCCGGTGAAAGAAACTCGCCGCCGTTGGGCCCGCCTTCAATTCGAAAGAGGACGTTCTCTTGGTGCTGCTGATCGATGGGAATGCCCTGCTTGTCACGCACTTCAAACGTGATGTCGGAAGTTTCGTCAGCACCGGAGCCTTTCACAAAAATATTGCTGGTTTCGATGGTCACGAGAACGATGTTGGCTGCACTACCGCTGTTTCCCACCGGTCCGCTGGATTTTGTCATGATGGCATTGGGCGCTACCGTGAGCTGGCCTTGTTTGACGGCCAGCGCTGAGATGATCTGATCCGCATACCCTTCTTTTGAAAATATCAACGACAAAATTCTGGTCACAGAATCCGACAGGGAAATTTCGATGGAATATTTGCCTTCTTCGTCGGTTGAGGCGTTTTCAGCAAACAAATTTGAGCGAACTAACACATCGCTTAGGGGACGTTGATTTACGGACTCCACCACTTTGCCTTCGATTACGGCGGAACCAGACGGCACCACGGGATTGTCCGTGCAGCTCAGGCTAAATCCAATTGCGGTCAAAGAGATAAAAATAATTTTGATGATTCGAGTAGGCGAAATTATTTTCTTCATAAAACAACCTGCGGTAATGCTGAAATGGGTTCTGAAATCTTACTTCAAAGTCTGTCTAATTGTTGAAGTCGTCAATGCTAATAATACCTGATAACTTCTGTTTCTGCAGAATAATGCCGTCACGGCCAAAATAAAGGGTGGAACGGGAAAATCCATGGGTTACGAGTTGGCAAAAAACCGCTTGAAGAGAATTAATAAATTAAAATCAATGTTCTTGACTTTGAAGACTGGGTGATTTATATTTTACTAACCTTTTAGTAGAACGATATTTTGGGAACCCAAAGTGAGGGGTGATGATGCAGCGAATCAGCCTTTACCCAATCGCATTCGTTTTAATCCTGCACAGTATTTCATGTTCAAATCGCATTTCCAATCTACTGCAAAATGATGCCTGGCCGACGTTTCGTCGAGATCAATTGAACTCCGGGGACTCGGTGGAACAGTTGACTTTGCCTTTGCAATTGTCCCTGTTTGTGGAGCTGCCCGAGACCATTCGCTCCACCGTCGCCGTGAACGACCAGAAACTGTTTGTAGCAGACTGGTCCGGCACGATTTATTGCATCGACATCCCGAGCAGCGCCATCACCTGGAAAGCGCAAACACACGGCTTCATCACTGGCTCGCCCACACTGGTGGCGGACCGTCTCATCATCGGTTCTTGCGACTCGTCGATTTACGCCTTTTCTCTGCAAACCGGCGAATTGCTGTGGCAATTGCAAACCGGTTTACTGGTCATCTCTTCACCACAGGTGTCTGACAATCTGGCCGTGTGCGGCAGCAACGATGATCACGTTTATGCGTTTGACTGGCGTACCGGCAATCTGGTTTGGAAATATAAAACAGAGGGATTTATTTCTTCCACAGCCGCTTTGCACAAAGGCCGGCTTTATGTCGGCAGCGGCGAGGGGGCGCTGTACTGTTTGCGGTTGAAAAACGGCGAATTCATCTGGAAATTCAAAACCGAAGACGCCATCACCGCGTCTCCGCTCATCGCCGAAAACAAGCTGTTTTTTGGCGATTACGCCGGCTGGTTTCATGCTTTATCTTTGCTGGATGGTCGGGAAATCTGGAGCGTGCAATGCCCAAAAAAAATCGACGCCTCGGCCACTTATGCCAACGGCAAAATATTCTGGGCAGACATGAGTGGGAATTTGTATGCTGCGGTCGCCGAGACCGGGGCGCCGCTCTGGCAATTTCCAGCAGCCGGTCCTATTATCAGTTCTCCCCTGGCTTCACCGAAATATTTGTATTTCGCCAGATATTCACCCGGCAGAATTTTCCTGATTGACCAAAACAGCGGAAAACTGCTCTGGTCCTTTGGTGTAGAAGGCGACGTTTACGCCTCGCCAGTCATGTACCGGGGACAGCTTTTTATCGGTACTGAAAAGGGGAAATTGTACGGTTTTACTTTCAAATGAACCTTCCAGGTCTTTAAGACCTGGAAGGTTTAGTTAGTATTAAGGAGCAAATTATGAAACACGCCTTGCTTTTCATACCGCTCATTTTTATCCTGACTTGCGCAATTGTGGCTTCTGCACAGGAAAGTTCAGGCAAGTCGGTGGCCGATTCCATCCGGCAGAAGAAGACGACGAAAAAGGCCAAAGTCAATGTCCGCCAAATGTTACTATTTGAACCCACACAGATTCAAATGCTTCGGCGCGCCTACCAACGCTGGCAAAGAGTCATTCAGGATACTTCAGATAGTAAAAAAATCGAGCAGAGCCGACAGGTTTTTTTTCAGATCTTGCATTTGCACGACCGGGGGTTTGTGACTAAACTGTCTCGAATAAGGTTGCATAGTTCCATAGTGGAAGAGACGTTGCAATATTACGATGACGATGTGCAGATGAATTTGCGCTGGTACCTGCATTTTCTCGACAGTGAGAAGTGGGCTGAAATATATCGGTCTTTCGATCGCAATTTTCTTGAACAAAAATTGTGGAACGACCGGATTACAAATACCCAGGATCTGCGTGATGCGCAACTTCGCTTTTTTAACGTTTTGCTCAATCAGGCTGAAAAAATTCCGCCAAAATTTCGTCGAAAACATTCCAGCCGCTTCATTCGTTACGACGAGCCTCCGTCTCCGATTGGAGGATTTGCAGCGCTGCAAAAAAAACTCCCATTTGCTGGGCACGGGGACCGGGCTATCCCACAAAGCGTCATTTTGCTCAAGGCCTTTATTGCCGAAGATGGAGAAGTACTGCAAATAAAAATCCAACATTCCAGCGGCAGCTCCCAATTGGACAGCGCCGCGGTGGCGGCGGTGAAGTCCACGGCCTGGCAGCCAGCTAAATATAAAGGCGAGCCCATCAAAATCGACGTGCTGCTACCGTTACGCGTTGGGAAGCCCCTGGTTTCACCCATCCCAAATGACGAAAAATAAGCTGGAATAATCTCCCTCCCCTTCTGGTTAATAGTTGAAAATTATTTGTTGGAATAACGAAAGTGTGATACCGTATGATGCAACCGTTACATTCTACAAAGCAGTTTGTGCAACGTCTTTTTGACAGCAAATTCGACCCGGCCATCGTCAAGCTGCCGCAGGTCAGGGAGAATCATGAGAGCAACATCCCCGGCCTGTACCTTATCGGCGAAGTGCGCGGCACCCCGCTCATCAAGCAAGGACTGAATCAGGGCAACTGCCTGATCAACGATCTGTTCGAGAGCCAGCCGCCGAGCAATCTGCCCGGCGATGTGTACGACGTGCTCATCGTCGGGGCCGGCGCCTCCGGTATCGGCGCGGCTAACCGAGCGCAGGAGCTGGGACTCAGGTACGTCGTCATCGAGCAGGGCCAGCCCGCCAATTTGATTCGTTCCTTCACCAAAGGCAAACCGCTGTTCATGGAACCGCTGGACGTGCCGCTGGAATCCTCCATGTGGTGCCAGGAAAGCTCCAAAGAAGAGCTGCTGGAGCAGTGGGACCGGGAGATCGCCCG
>JBHHXN010000238.1:0-6540 GCA_046757025.1 bacterium | reverse complement strand
TGCTGGGAAACTGGCAAGTACGGTTCTTAGGGGGCTTGGGATTGGTAACAGTCTCTGGCTACCCGACACACTGCCGAAGGGGCGTGAATTCTGAGTTTTGAGCGCTGTGGCACGTTATTTCTGTTTATCAAGTTCAGTGCGTTGAGTGGCAGCGCAGGTTAGGCTTGCGTGTGTGCCAGGCATGGCACGTAAAAAGTAAGATGAGAGTCCTTATTCCAGATGTTCGCGGAGTTGAAGGTTAGGAAAAGGGCAGGGGCGTCGTCGTGAGGCGGGGTCTGAAGGAAGCCCAATCCAAAGATGCGGGGCAGAGCCTGTCCTGAGCTTGTCGAAGGCAACAGGAACCAGATAAGAGGTGTGGTATGACTGGGACTCGCTCCGTTGGATGTTTACTATCCCACGGGGCGAGTGGGCACGTGACCACCAAGTCCTCCATCCACAATTGGGATGGTGAGAAAAAGAAGACTAGTCAAGATTGAGGCTTAATTTAAGAGGGAAAGTTCATAATTGCTTGGCATTAAAGTATATCATGATGCCTATAATCAACTGCAGCGGACACCAAGATTTTGGCGCCAAATTGGAGTTTTATACACTCTGCTAGTTTGTTTTTATCGAGTTTAGTGGCCTGAAACCCTGGTGCCACTGTGTTTCACTTAGCCAGACAATCACATGAGGAGTTTTATGAAACCCATGCAGATGCAGTCCGACTGGGCTCCGGAGGTGACCGTGAGCCGGCGGCGCGTTAGGAGCGCTGGTATAGTTGTCATGTCACTGTGCCTGATGATGATTACCGTTCCTGCGGCGGCACAGGTTGATCAAGAGCGCGCCGAGGCGTACTTCAAACAAGCTGCGGCGCTTTGCGAGCGCGAAGGCGTCCGACTTTGGGGTGTGTCGCTGTGCGGCCCGATGGTCTTTGCCGATCCGGTGACGGGTACGATCGCGACTAATCAGCAGGCGCCCGAGGCGCCTCGACCGCGGGCTCTGGGCTACGCCAACGCAGCGATGGAGTGGGGTGGCGTCCGCTGGTCTACCTTCGTGTGGCAGATGATCCCTGCCGACGACGAAGCCGCCCGCGCCCGAATAATGCTACACGAGCTCTTCCACCGCGTGCAGCGGGAACTCGGACTGTACGTGCCGGTCAGTCAGGGTGAGAACGACCATCTAGATACGCTGGTCGGGCGCTACTGGATGCAGCTTGAATGGAGGGCACTGGCAAGGGGGCTAGGGACATCCGGATCCGAGCGCACCGATGCGATACGCGACGCGCTGGCGTTTCGGATGACCCGGCGCACGCTATTTCCGGGTGCCGCTGAGAAAGAGCGGGCCAGTGAGATAAATGAGGGCCTGGCCCAATACACTGCCACGGTGGCGGCCGTCTTGTCGAGCGACAAGGTAGCGGCCGACGCCATCGAGCAGTTGACACAGTCCGCGCAGAAGGAAAGTTTCGTTCGCACCTTCGCTTACGCTTCAGGTGCCGCTTATGGGATTCTCCTCAATGCCTGGTCGCCAGGCTGGACTCGGCAGATCAAAGTCACAGATGATCTCGGCCAGTTGTTGATGACGGCGGCGAACATCCAGCCGTCTGAGAACGTCAAGGCTGCAGCGAGGCGGTATGGCGGGCCGGAACTGTGGACAGCAGAGGAGAAGCGCGAAATGGAGCGACAGACCCGGCTTGCAGAATTACGGCACCGCTTCGTTGACGGTCCCGTGCTCGTGCTTCCACGCGGGCGTAATGCCTCCTTCATTACAACAGGCGTGACCCCGATTCCCGGCGCAGGCACGATCTATCCGAGCTTCCGCGTCACAGGTGAGTGGGGCAGCATCGAAGCCGAGCAGGTGCTCATGTCGGTAAATGGCAGTAAATTGACCGTGCCAGCGCCAGTCACCGTGGAGGGCTCAACACTCTCCGGCGATGGTTGGACGGTCACCCTCGCGTCCGGATGGGTCATGCGCCCCGGCCCTCGCACGGGTGATTTCGAGGTAGTACATGAAGATTACTGAATATATTCACGGCCTCTGTGTCGTAAGGCGCGTATCTAAACGGCTCACTGAGGTCTGCCCTGACCTTCAGGGGCATCGGGAGACAGGTGTGTTGGTTATTCAGTAGCGATGGAAGTCATATCTTGGATGAAAACCCATGAGAATTGTGGAATATCTGAAATGCAGTTGTCAAGTGAATTTTCATCCATCCCTGTCTTTAGCTTCATGTTTGTATTAGCCTATTTCAAAAAGAATCAATCTAAACAAACAAGGAGAAATCTATTATGATTGCAGCTATTCACAGGCACCGATGGTCGCTTCAGTCTTTGGTGTTCGTTATATTTCTTTTTTCCCCGAATGTAGCTTCATCTCAATCTGAACCACCCGGTAATATTATGCTGCGACCAATTCTAGGCGTGCAGAAAGTACTGTTTATTCGGGTCAAATATCCGGATGATGCTCAGGTCGTCCTTACTGCGCAACAGGCCCAGGCCCATGCGGATAATCTGAAAGCGATCTTCAAAGCGAATTCTTACGACAAGCTGAATCTCGAAATCGACATCACGCCCGTGCTCACGATGCCGCAACCGACTAGTTTTTATCATCTGTTCAACCGGCTGTCATTCGTTCGTATTCGTGCAGATGCCATCAAAATCGCCGAAGAGGCCGGGTATCATGAAAGTGATTATGACCGCGAGGTTATTTTTACCACTAAAGTGTGGCCCCTTGTTCAAACAGGTGTCGGCGGGATTAATCTGCGCACGAGCTATATAACCAAAAACTCACCATCACTGACGGCTCATGAAATGGGCCATACCTTTGATTGGAGTCATGCAAATTTCTGGCGCGTCACCAGCGCCAGCCCGATAGATACGGCAGGGGAGCAGATCGAATACGGCGATAAATTTGATATCATGGGCGATGTATTTCATTTTCACCATTTCAATCCCTGGTACAAATTTCGTGTTGGCTGGATTCCGCCGGAGAACATTCTAACGGTTTCCGACTCGGGTACGTATTTCATTCGCGCGCTGGAAGAACCCCCTCAGGCCGGCGCACCGGGCAACACCTACTCAGCGCTGCGAATCCGCAGAGACCGCAATACAGAATATTGGGTGTATTACCGCAGCCGGGAGGATTCGGCCAATACCGGCGCGTTGATTTCCCGCATGGAGCCGCAAAACCGATCTCAAACTTTGCTGCTGGATATGACGCCGGGTTCCAGACCGAAAAACAAAGATCACAAGGACGCGGCGTTGGTGCCGGGTAATACGATCCGGGATCAGGAAGCCGGGATCGAAATCACGGTTCTGGGCAAAAATAGTGACAGCCTCGGTGTCCGGGTAGTCGTATCGAATGATGCGATAGACACCCTGCCGATAATCGATATCCTCAACCCGAAACCAGGGATAACCGTGCATGGCGCGATAGATTACGAGGCGACCGCCTTTGATCCCGACGCGGGGACAATGAACGGCGCCGGTATCGATACGGTCACATTTGTGCTCAATTACTCCGAGGTAAAAGAGACTCTTCTTGACCAGACAGTGAAAATTGTTGCGGTGACGCAATTGACTACCCCACCCTACATTTTTCATGTCGAAACCGATGGTCTTGCGGATGAAGCGTACAGGCTCACGGTTTTGGCAAAAAGCCAGAACGGTGGGGTCAACAGAGCCCAAATCAACCACATCATCGATAATACCGGGCCGAGTGTGCCGACCTCGATCGATGAGAAACGGGTGGCCGCTGCGTCCACATTCCAATTGCAGCAGAATTACCCAAATCCGTTTAATCCGTCGACGATGATCAATTATACCGTAGGGCACGGAGGCCAGGTTGAGCTGAGAATATATGATTTGTTAGGACGGAAGGTCCGAAGCCTGGTTCATGAAAATAAACCGGCGGGCGAGTATTCAGTGCTATGGAATGGCACGAATGATGCCGGAAGGAGAGTAGCCACCGGCTCGTATTTTTACGAAATACGGGTGGGAGAGTTTATTTCTATAAAAAGGATGCTGCTGTTGAAATAGTGACTAATGAAAACTTTCTGGTGTTCCGGATTTCGCTTGCTCTTTCGCAGCCCGAAGACTGAACACCGGATAGGTCATTTAGCCCAATTGGAAATACTAAACCTTACCCAATAATCTTTGCGGTTATCCAGTTAACTCAGCCCTCATCCAGGATTGTCATTCTGAGCGATTCCGCGCAGCGGGAGAGCGAAGAATCTCATGCTACTGAGCTTGTGATTGAATGAATACAGTTTGGTGGTCTGAGATTCTTCAGTCGCTTCGCTCCTTCAGAATGACATTTTCTGAGCTAATTGGATAGCCGTAGTCGAAGTGTGATAAGCTGTTGTTTTTACGTCATGCTTCGACTCCGCTCAGCATGAAGACGCTCGTTTTCGGTCAATCACTAAATAGAAATCATTGGGAATAGACAAATTTGTTTCTTCTTCCACTGAAGTCGTTGGGCATAACGCTTCTACGAAAACCGGATTTTTACCCAAAGTGATTGTGGCTATGCTGTTTGACACTTGTCTTGTTTTCGTTGCGAAAAAATTTGGATAGTCCTCATCGCTCAAATCGACGCCGCTTTCGGCATTGGACACAGCCTCGGTGATTTTTACCGAATCCATTTTTCAGACCATCAGTGAAACTATCTTTGTATCGCCCTCAGTGTAGCCAGGTTCTTCATTCCAGTTCCACCACTCTATCATGACCGATTCGCCGGTCTCTGCTTTCATGATTTTGTACGCACAAATATTGTCATCACCCACACTTATTGTTTCCATTGCCTTCCAATTGGCGCCATCCATTTATTCCAGCATGTTTTTATAGGAATAGTAAGATAATTTTTTCAGATGATATGAAAAGTCATCAGTCCGCCATACTTTAAAAGATTGTTTACAGAAGGAGTAAAATCTTCATGGTTTAACCAGAGCACCTTCCGAACGCCGCTGGCTGCATGGTAAAGAAAGTTCTTTATGAGCCAGATGGCCTGATTCGCTTCATTGGCTATCAATGAGTCTTCAAAACCGTTCACACCCTTGCTTGTAACAGCGGTCTCTTTGATCCAAACAGGTTTCTCTCCGACCAATATTTGCATAGTGTTAAAGAAATTCATAACTTCGGTAAACTTGTAGCTGGTCGGGTAAACATGGTATGATAGAATGTCAAAGTAATTTAACGCGCTAAGGTCAATCAGGTCTTGTAAGTATTGATTTGCTATGTCGATTCCCTTGCCCAGTCCTGCCAGATTGATCATCAACCGGACTTCAGGATCTGCGATCTTTAACTCTTCGTATGTCATCCTCAGAACTTGAAAACACTCATTTGGATTGTCAAAATCACCGGAACCTCTGTGTTTGTAATGCAGGTCGGCCTCGTTATCCAACTGCCAATATTTGATTGGCGCGAGAAGGCCGGGCATGTCATCTATGCCATCGCCATCATATCGTTCTATGGTTGCTCGAACGCAGGCACGATACGCAGCGGTATCATCTGGAATAAAAGAGGTCGCTGTGGCCCACTCGTCAGGAAAGGCGGATACAAAAGGTCGGAACCATGGGAGTAAGCGAATATTATTATTCTGAGCAGCCCGTACATAAACATACTATATCTTTTCCATCTTTGCCGGTATCAATATTTCCAAATGCAAACGAGCCAAAAGCGCCTGGATGGATTCTTCTATTTGAAACTCCCAGGTCAAGGGAAATGGGTATCTTTTCCTCGCTCAAAGCAGTGTCAAGCTCATCGGGCGTGGAAATTTCTTTAACCTGTGCAACAAGAAAAGGATTGTAGAAATCGTTCGTTCCAAACGGAGAATACTCGAATTGTTGAGAAAAACTTGAATTTGCCTGCAACATCGTCATTAGAATATTGTTTAATGTTTTCTATTTTTCCCTTTATTTAATAATAATATTTGTGGCCACAAATCGGGATACCCGACACTCAGGAAACGTTTTGTGGACAATCCCGAGTAGGACTCCGAAACTCGTAACCAGACTGCGCGTGGTAACTTGTCAGTGGAAAAACAACTCAACCCATCCCACCGGTACACTTTTTCGGTACCAGGGGCACCTGATGGTATATTCTTGTGCAAGTGCCAAATGCATTTGATGTAATTTTTGAGCTTGTCAAACGGCTTATATTCTTGAAATTAAACGTTACTTGCTATGCTTTTTGATTCAAATTATTTTGAGCAGCCTTTGTAAAATGAAAAATCTTTTCGTAGCCGATCAAACTGTGTACCAGGAATTGATACCTCTTTTGCGTAACTGATCAGCTTAAACCATCACGCTGAGAACAAACTCCCAAATGCTGAGCATGTCACCGGAAGTACTTGTGCGAAGCAACTTGCGAACCGGCTTAGAGATTCTTCGCACATCCGCATCCGTGGAGATGAGCAAAGAATGCGGAGTTTGTGCTCAAAGTGACAACCCCGGCTGAATCGTTACTGGAATCGTCAGGTAAACTCTTTCTGATGAATGGCCTGAATACACTTATATCAGCTTGACCTTATTTGTTTTTGTTTACCTTATCTCAGTGACAAGTTTGAGTA
>JBHHXN010000237.1:0-6616 GCA_046757025.1 bacterium | reverse complement strand
GACTTTGCCATCGTAATAATTGAGTTGCAGAACGGGAACGCCGTTTTGCGCGATGACTCGCCAGGTGCCGGAGCCTTTGCCGTACTTCATGACATAGCCGCCGGTCAACGTACCGGGCGCGGCATTCCAAACGGTTTCGTCGTTCAAACCATATCTGAAAAACCCTTGCGAGCAGAGATCGATAGTGGTTTCGCTTGTGTAGCCGCCGTAACTGCCGCTGCTGTAGCGGCTGAAGTAGCTCAGGCGGCAGCCGCTCAGTTTTTGCTTCCATTCCAGCGCGATCGGGGAAATCGGCGGTTTGTAGAACCTGATGCTGCGCGCCAGCGATTCGGCGGCTTTTGTATGCTCCGGCGTATAACTTTGCGGTTGGACCATCACCATGACGATCGCCCCGGTACCGTGCGGCGACAGCAAGCCGACCGCGTAGGCCTTCGCTTTTTTCCCCTGCAGCGTACCTTCGTAATGTGCCGCCAAGGCATTTTGGCCAAATGGTTTGATTTCACTTGCGAGACGAAGTTGCGTGCCGCCGGCCTCGACAATCCCCTCCTGGGCGCCGATGCGTATTTCTTCCAGTGAGGACGCTTCATTGGGGAGCAGCAACAGGAGGCCCTTTACGGTTTTTGAACCGAGCACATAGCCGGACTCGGTGAGCCGGGCGATCCAGCCCGCAGGAATGGTAAAACGTATCCCCCATTCGTCATTTTTAACTCTGTTGGACTGGCCGGTCTCAGCGCCGCCCTCCTGGGACGACTGATCGCCGGCCAGACGCGTTAGTGAATACACTTCCCCGTCGGCCGCCAGAGTCAACGTGTTGCCTTGCAGCCGCGCTTGAAACGGCAGGGACTCACCTTGCATGACATAAACCCCCGAAATCAATCCCGGGCCGCTTTTATGCGCAGAAACCACCAGCATCTGGCCTTCAAAAACAGCGCTGCCGGAGTATTGGCCATTCTGGCCAGTCAGAATCAAAGTCAGTCCGGAGCCGAAAAAAGTGCCGACAAAGGGGTCGCTGGAATGTTTCGGTTGGAATTGGACAGGAAGTGCAGACACAAAAAGAGTACAGACAGATAAAAGCAAGGCGCAGGTGACGATATTACGCTTCATCTTTTTCTCCTTGTAACTTTATAATTTCAGGAATTTTAAACAGGTTATCCTTCAACACATAATCGTAAGCCTCCATACTTTCCGCCAGACGCCGGTACTCCGGCTCATTATACATGGTTACAATTATGATTTTAGCGTCTGAGTGGAGGCTGAGTATATCCTTCGTTGCCTGCAATCCGTCGATACTTTTGATATTAATATCCATCAACACCCAGTCAGGAAAATGCGCCTGATATAACGCAACTGCCTCTTTGCCATCATCGCATTCAATAATGCGCTGAATACCTGTAAGCTCGCTGTGCAGGATTCGTTTAATCATCCGACGTGTTTTGAAATTGTCTTCAACTAGCAAAATGGTCATCATCTTTTCAAGATTTTCAGCATTCATAAATTACCTGCTTGGTTTATTTCGGCCGCTCAGCGAACTTATCTCTTAGGCGACAACTTATACTCCTCGGTGCTTACAAGCAGCAGAGGCACCGATTCGCCGGCAGGTTGAAATTTTAGTACGCCAACCAGCGTCACGGTTGTCCGGTCTTTGCCGAAAACGCCCTTCGCCCGTTTGCCTCGTGCTGTGCCGAGCGGACCGGGAACGGCTTCTGTTGTATATTTAGCAGGCACCTTTGCAGTTTTGCCATCCAACTTTATTTCAAACACAGGTTCGGATTTGAATTTGCCCGTCACTGGATTAACATCGACCTTTGCCGACTGCAGCACCCGGGCGCTGTACGACCGGCCTTTTTTGGTTTTCGTCGTCCAGACGAAATCCGTGCCAACGTTTTTCCCGGTGGCCAGTTCGTGCAGGCTAGCGGTGAATTTTAAATTCTTAGGGCCGACTTCATCGACAACTTCCCACCTGCCCTTATCTGTCTTTTGGCAAATCTTGATGTGAATACGAAGATCAACGTCGAGCGGTCGGGTCACCGTTTTCGCTACAACGAATCCGAACACCAAAACCGAAATGGCGATCGGCAGGCCGATTTTTGACAGCATCTTGTTTCGCATCATAACTTCCCTCCGTTCAGTTAGAGTTGAGCGGTTTAGTAACATCGTTAATTCAGGGCTTGTTGATTTTTTTCTTGGGTGAAAATGTATACTCCTCAGTACACACCAAAATTAAGGGATCCTTTTCACCCGTAGGTTGAAACTTATTTGCGCTTACCAAAGTCATCGTTGAAGTATCTCTTCCAAGAATCCCTTTGGCGCGTTTACCTCTTAGATTTCCAAGCGGGCCGGGCATGGAATCGGTAGTAAGCTTTGCCGGCACAATCGCCTTCTTGTCACCTATAGTCACTTCAAATCTCAAGTCGCTTCCCAGGCGGCCGTTAACCGGGTTAAAATCAACCTTTGCCTGTTCCAGCAAGCGAACCCTGTACGTCCTGCCCTTCTTGGTTTTGGTATTCCAAACGTAGCTGGAACTAAGCTTACTGTCCCTTGCCAACTCAAGTAGGGTCGCACTGAAATTCAAATTTTCCGGCCCTACCTCATCGATTACTTCCCACTTGCCCTTCTCAGTTTTTTTGCAAATCTTAATATGGGCGCGAAGTGATATGTCCAGCGGTTTCGTCACAGTACTGGCTACAACCAATCCGAAGGCTATGATAACAATGACGATACCCAAGAGCACGCTGTGTCTAATCCGGTGACCGAGCAAAAAGCTTTTGTTACGTTTCATGACCTACCTTCCTTTCACTTTGGTTACGAGTTTAGTTGATTTTTCCATTAAGTTATTAGAGAACTGACCGAAAAATCGATAAGCGTAATCACAGAATCCCTCAACGTCGTAGCAATATTTTCTTCATGGTGAGCGAAGTGAACCATCATTGACCAATTCCCGGGACTTTTCCGTCAATCGCTAATTAAGCCCTGTAAAAGCGCCGCATGAGTAATAAAATCCTCCAAATCCAATGGAATGCGTTAATATGTTTTGCGGTCTGCTCGATTCTGCCTCAGTGGCGATGCGAATGGGGCCGCAAGCCGGGTCCGGATTTTCATAATTGATCGTAGGCGGAACAATACCCTGGTCTATGGACAGACAGGCCGCGACCGCTTGCAGCGCCGACGAACCGGCTCCGTGCTGCCCGAGCATAGACTTAATCGAATGCACACGAACATCCGGAAACACCTCTCCGAATACCTCCGCGAGCGCCAACGCCTCTAAGCGGTCGTACAGAACCGAAGAAGAGCCATTGGCGTTCACCAGATCTACCTCTTCTGGCTGCCAGCCAGCCTCGTTCATGACGCCTCGCAAACCCCTTATGCAAGGTCCCAAATCAAGCTCAGGCCGGTCGTGGCTGTACCTGCGATGTTGGCCGGCCGCGCATACGGAATAACCGGCCATACAGGCATAAATTTTCGCATCCCTGGCAAGTGCGTGCGGCTCGGATTCCAGCAGCAACGCCGCCGCCCCTTCCCCGAGGACATTGCCATTCCGGTCACGGTCAAATGGCCGTGAAGCCCGGCCCGGCTCATCGTTAAAACGAGTAGCGAGAGCGTTTGATGCATTCAGGACTGCAAGAATTTCGGGAACCAGCTCACAATCGGTACCGACGACCAACATGGCGTCAACAATTCCAAGTTGTATCAGGCGCAAGGCGTGGCCAAGAGCATCAAGCCCGGAATTACATCCCGAAGAAGTCGTGTGCATCGGTCCACGCAAATCGAAAAGGGAAGAGAGAAAACACGCAGCGGAATGGTTGAAAAGTTGAAAAGCCATATTCGATGGGATTCTACGACCTGTTAACCATTTATCTCTAGAGACAAACGTTTCTCCAATGTTGGCAAGGCTGGTGCCGACATTCACACCGATGCGGTCGCGATCGCAGGTATTAAGATCGATATTAGCGTCTTTGAGCGACAAGGCTGACGCCGCAAGGGCAAACTGGATGGCCCTGGGCGACCGTCTGGCGATAAGATGCCCGTTGTCGACGTAGCGTTCCAGTTGGAAATCTCTCACTTCAGCGCCAATTTTTGAAGATGAGTCGGAGACATCGCATCTTGTAATGGGGCCAAATCCATGTTTCCCATTTCTAAGCGAGTGCCAGAATTCCTCACGACCACAACCAATCGCGCTGACCGGGCCGAGTCCAGTGATCACAACCGGAATCTTTGACATAGAGTCTCCTCAAGGGTGTGCGTGCATAAAGTTTCCACTATATTCTTCTATTTGCCATCTGCATTTTGTTTAAGAAAAGAAACATAAATTATGATAGGATCACAATAGAGGGGGGTACTCAATCTTAGGTGAGAAATTGTGCTTATTGAGGTAAGAAAGAGTACTTAAGAAAGTGAGTACTTGTGCTTAGTTGGCGGGGTAGAGTGGTGGAATAATGGAATGGTAGCCGGTAATTTACCTTCCCCCGTTGTTGCGGACATGAAAAAAAGTTAGTATATTAGCTTTAACTTTTAGTTACCTGACCGAAAACCTACGAAACTGTCATTCCGAAATGACACATCTGCTTTCGACGTTTTTGGTCAAACACCAGTTAGAACTGAGGGTGCCGAAAAGCCCCTAGAGAGTCTCTAACGTGACACTTATATCGCCGAAATGAAACATCCCGGGTCAAATCTTACCTTCATCTGTCTCAGCATTCTTCTGAACACGCCGCTAACAGCTCAGGATAGTCCCATCCATTTCCACGTCTGGAAGGAGTCCGGCCTCCCTTACATCCAAAACTTCAGCCCAAAAGATTATCAAGGCGGCATCCAGAATTTTTCCATGATGCAAGATGATCGCGGTATAATGTATTTTGGCAACAATTCGGGCGTTCTGATCTACGATGGTGTCTCGTGGAGGTTAATTCGGATGCCCAATCAGAGCGCGGTTCGTTCCCTTTGTGTAGTGAGGGAGCGGATTTATGTTGGAGCCGTGGGTGAGTTAGGCTATCTCCAGCCGGATGCGACCGGTCGATTGCGCTACACCTCTCTCCGCAAAGACATTCCCGAAGGACACGGGGTGTTCAAGGATGTGTACAACACCCTGGCTATCGGTGATACCCTCTATTTTAGCACCCAAAATGCCATTTTTCGCAGGGCAGCATCGCAGGTGCGGGTTTGGGAGTCGGCCCAACCAATGCAACAGTCATTTGTCGTAAACAAGCGCTTTTATGTCGCACGGCAGGGCGTGGGTCTCATGCGAATGGTCAACGATTCATTGCAGTTATTGCCTGACGGAGAAACGCTGGCTGACAAAGTCGTCAGAACGATCATTCCATTCGACAGTTCCCGCATCCTCATCGGCACTTTTGCACACGGCCTGTTTCTTTGTGACGGCACAGGAATTAAGAGGTTTCCAATATCCATCGATGCGTTTTTGTACCAAAATCAACTCCGCCATGCTGCCAATCTGCCGGGCGGCCTGATCGCACTCGCTACGGTGCGTGGGGTTGTCATCATCGACAGGGCAGGCAATTTTTGCCAGCTCGTGAATAAAGCGGCCGGCTTACGCGACGAATATGTCTTATCTCTGTTTGTCGACCATCAGGGTGGGCTTTGGTTGGGTCTCAACAACGGCATCGCCCGGGTTGAAACGCCGACGCCACTTTCCCGCTTTCAGGCGCGATCGGGTGTCGAAAGCTACGTGGAGTCGATCATACGCCACCAGGGCACGCTCTACATCTCCACGGACCGCGGGGTGCGCTATTTAGACACGACGGCCGAACCATTTCCAACATTCAAGCCCGTGACCGGCTTTTCCACCATTTCCTGGTTTTTTCTGTCCGCCGGAACCGAACTTCTGGTGGGTACTCAGGAAGGCGTTTATCGCATTTCCGGGACTAACGCAACCACGCTGAACCATTTACCAACGGTTTTCCTTTACCGCTCGCAGCACGATTCTACGAAAATCTTTACCGGGACACTCGATGGCCTGGCCCTGCTGCAGCGGGTCAATAACAGCTGGGGTAACCTCGGTGTGCTTGCCGACGTTCCTGAGCGCATTTTTGCGATCACAGAAGACAAAGACGGTATATTATGGGCCGGGACAGCGTCGCAAAAGGTGCTGAGGATTAATCCGGAGTTGACGCGTACTTCTAAAGGCCAGTTGCAAACGCACGTGACCCGCTTTGGCAAAGAGCACGGGGTACCGGAGGGAGTCGTCAGTCCCACCATTGTCGGAAACGATCTTTTCTTCCTGACTTGGAAAGGACTCAAACATTTTGATGCAAATCAGGAGCTCTTTTTGCCTGATTCGACCTTTGGTGCGGTTTTCGCAGATACCCTGACCCGGCTAACGCAACTTCGAGAAGATACCCGGGGCAACGTCTTGATCATTGCGGCCAGACGGGGCAAAAACTATACAGGCAGGGCCGTGCGCCAGAAAGACGGCACGTATCGCTGGGAAGAGACGCCGTTTTTGCGCATGCACGATTTGGGAGAGGTTTACTTTACATATCCGGAAGACGATGGGACCGTCTGGTTTGGCGGGGTTGAAGGACTGGCGCGCTACTCACCTGATATCCCCAAAGATTACAAACGAGATTACCCAACCCTGATCAGAAGAGTACGGGGCATC
>JBHHXN010000236.1:0-6665 GCA_046757025.1 bacterium | reverse complement strand
AAGGCCGCCAGAGCCCACACCGTTGCAGGTCCGCATTCTCCCGCGCCAACGAGCACCAAGATTACAGTTTTTTCATTGACTTGCAAGGAAAATGTTACGAAATACATGATGAGCTAACTGTATAACATCCCCGTAAGGGCTATATAAGGAACCTGGAGAACATCTGATGTTTGAAACGATTCTGTTCGTTTGCTCACTCAACGTAACGTTCCGCCGCATCGCCACAACACTACCTATTCCATATTGATTTTGCTACACATCTCTTCATGCTTACCCAGACGGCGGAGAAAACTGTTGAGAGGATTCAGACCTCCAAAATCACTTTTCCGATACTTTTTCTGCTTTGTAGGTACTTCTGGGCTTCAGCCGCTTGTTCGAAAGGATAAGTCTTACCGATTACCGTGCGTAATTTGCCCTCATTTGCCCAGATCAGCAATCGATCAAATGCTTTGCTAAATGCAGCAATGAAATCGAACATGTAGGCCAAATGAAAAGCGGAAATGGTCTTGTTTTCTGGCATCATCTTGAAAGGGTTGAATCGCGGCAGCGTAAGATACTGGTAGGCTAGTTTCAGCCAGTTAGTTCTTCGGCCAGAAGGCATCATGCTCCCCAAACCAAATATGACCAACCGGCCCATTGGATTCAAAAGATTGTAACTCTTGCGCGACGTTGTTCCGCCCACTGAGTCGAGTACGAGATCCACGCCGCCACCCTGATTCAGTCTGCGAATCTCCTTTTCAAAATCGCGCCGGGTGTAATTGATTACGTGAAAATCGCCCATCGTTCCCAAAAAATCGACTTTTTCGTCAGAACCGCAGGTGGCATAGATTTCGGCATTGAAAATTTGAGCCAATTGAATCGCGGCCGTACCAACGCCTCCCGCCGCCGCATGGATCAAAACTCGCTCCCCCTCTTTTATGTGTCCCAAATTGATCATGCCATGATAGGCGGTCAAATAGGTAGTCGGAAATCCTGCCCCCTCCTGAAAGGAAAACCCATTCGGCAATAACCTGACAAAACTTTGATCTAACTTGACTAATGATTTGTATCCCCCGAACCTGGTCACGCCCAAAACTTTTTGACCGGGTTCATACTGTTTAACCTCCGCGCCTACTTCAGCGATAACGCCGGAAACTTCGAAGCCGGGAACAAACGGCGCTTTGGGCGCAGCCTTATACAAGCCTAACCGTTCGAAGATGTCGGCAAAATTCAGACCCACCGCCCTGACATCAATCAAGACTTCATTTGTCTCAAGGTCAGAAACGTCTTCTTCTATGATTTTCAAGACATCAGGCGAGCCAAAACGGGAGATTTCAATTATTCTGGCTTTTTTCATTCTTCATCAAATCCGTTAAAGATGGCCGGTTCAACGCTTCTAAAAGCTGGAGAATAGCAACAAGATAGGGACAATGAATATAATTAAAAAATAAAAATCAATTAAATCAGCTAACAACTCCAGAAAAATCTTGATTATTACGCACATGTCAAGTATATTAATTAATTTAAGATATGATTGGCTGGCCCGATTGGAATGCCATGCAGAGGTTTTTTTGACTGCTGATTTCACTGGCAGCGAATAGAATAAAATTAATAAATAAATGGAATTTTAAGAATGAGAACAATAGAAAAATTATTTGGAGGTCTTGTGGCGGTAATGACAGTCCTTCTCCTAACATCAGGTGCCAAAGGACAGCCCAGGACAACGATTCATTTTAGCGATCACCGGGAAAAGGCGGGTATCAATTTTGTTCACTATGCTCCCCGTCCCCGCTGGTGTGAAATTGGCCCGACAGTACAGGGCACGGCGACAAACGAAGGTCTTGAGCTGGTTTTCCAGGAAGAAAAGGAATTCTGGAAATCTGGCAACAGGCTCCTCACCCTGGAGGAATTTGCCCACGTCCACCTGATAAAAATGAACGGCTCCGGCGCCGCCTGGTTGGATTACGACCGGGACGGAGATTGGGATCTTTACCTGGTCAACTGTCAGGGTGAAGGGAATATCACCAACGCGCTTTACGAAAATCTCGGTGGTGGCTCTTTTCGCAAAAACGGCAAGTGCGGAGCTCAGGACTTTGGCGAGGGTATGGCTGTCTCTGTTGCCGATTACAATAACGATGCTTATCCCGACCTTTTTGTCACTAACTATAGCAACTTCGTTCTCTATCGAAACAACAAAGATAAGACATTTACCGATGTAACAAAAAAAGCGTTCCCTGAAGGGGTGAAAGACTGGTGGTATGGCGGCTCTACCTGGGGAGACTATGACCGAGATGGAGACCTGGATCTGTACGTTGCAGGATATGTGGATTTCTCTAAGCGCCCACTCAACACAAGCCTGAGGTTCCCCATGGACTTCGGAGGCCTGCCAAACACGCTCTACCGGAACAACGGTGATGGTACGTTTACGGACGTAACGAAAGCCGCGGGGGTCGGCGATGCTGCTAGAAAATCCATGAACGCTGTCTTCTGCGACTTTAATAACGACAATCAGCCCGACCTATTTGTGACTAATGACACCGATGCAAACAGCTTTTTTCTCAACAAAGGTGACGGTACATTTAAAACCTTTTCCGGGCCCAGCGGTCTTAGCACAACCGACGGCAGTATGGGGATTGCCGTCGGCGATTTTAATAGAGACGGTAAATTTGACCTGGTTTATGCCAACTATGCCGCCGAGGTGAACGTCCTCGCACAGCTTGTGGACAACGAAAGTTCGAACGACGGAAAGTTAAAGAACACCATTTTCGTTCACGATTTTGATTCTCCGTTGGTGCATAAAATGAGCTGGCCTTTGGTAGGGTGGGGGACAGGCCTGTATGACCTGGATAACGATGGGGACCTGGACCTCTTCTTCGCCAATGGCCATCTCAACTCAGTTAGCGGAGACAACCGCCAATTAAACTTACTTTTCGAAAATGACGGGCGCGGGCGTTTCGTTGATATTTCAGAAGCGTCAGGCATCTGGGCGACCGGCAAGCGCATCCATCGTTCAGCCATTTTCGCGGATTATGACAACGATGGACTGGTCGATATTTACGTTTCCAACAATGGACAGCAGGTTGAAGATGGCAAGGGGAATATCGTTGACGACAAAGCGAAAGGCGTAGGTATCCTTTACCGCAACGAATCGAAAACGAAGAACAATTGGCTCAAAGTGAGGTTGGAAGGTACGAAATCCAACCGCGATGCCTATGGCACCAAAGTCATAGTCACCGCGGGGGACATTACTTTGGCCCAGCCGCTAGTCTCTGGTACCGGGTACTTCTCTGCCAATGCCAAAGAGCTCTATTTCGGGCTTGGCAAGTCAAAAAAGGTCGATCAAATTGAAATCATATGGCCGAACGGAATGACCCAATCCTTTAACGACGTTAAAGGCAATCAGACTATTTTAATCATCGAAGGACAGGAACAGATTCTTGAAAATAGATGATTCGGGCGTAAGTAGAATTGCAGCAGATTAAGAACTTTTCCTCGTGGACGAGTCCTTTCGCCCGCTTTTAAAAAATTTCAAATTATTACAGGTTAAGGAGGGAAGTTCATGGGTATTTATTTGGACCCGAAAAATTATTATCGGCTGCCCTGGAGTCTGACGGATAACGCCATCTCCTGGCTGGAACCAACCTGGAAATGCAACATCGTTTGCGATGGGTGTTACCGCATTAATGACCCACGGGGGCATAAATCTTTAGAACAAATCAAAGAAGAGCTGGCTGTGTTCATGAAGTACCGAACCACCGACGGCGTCTCGATCGCCGGCGGCGATCCGCTCATTCATCCTGAGATTGTCGAGGTCGTTCGCATGGTTGCGGAAAGTGGTTTGAAGCCCGTTCTCAATACAAATGGCGTGGCTTTATCCAAAGAGCTTTTGCGAGAGCTTAAAGCCGCTGGCGCCAGGGGGTTTACTTTTCACGTTGACAGCAAACAAAAACGACCGCACTGGAAAGGCAAGAACGAACTCGAGTTGTGTGAGGTGCGCGAGCAATTCGCCGAGATGGTGCGGGAAGCCGGCGGCCTGTCGTGCGCGTTCAACTCCACGGTTTACGAAGATACCTTGCCCTATGTCCCGGATCTGGTCGGCTGGGCGCAAAAGCATATCGACAAAGTGCATGTGATGGTGTTCATCGCCTACCGCGCTGCCGAACTGGATGGCCGATTTGATTACTATGCAGGCGCTGACAAAGTTGAATTGGATGAGGTTCCGTACACATCAGAGGATGGTAGAAAAGTAGATATTTTGTCCTCCGATATTTACGAAATCATTAAGAAGCGCTTCCCGGATTTCGATAGCGCAGCCTACCTGAACGGAACGAACAAGCCCGATTCGTTTAAATGGCTGCTCAGCGGACGAATCGGCAGCAAGGAGAACATACACGGCTACGTCGGGCCTAAGTTCATCGAACTGGCGCAAATGTTCCACCACCTGCGTCATGGACACTATCTGGCTTACTCAGAACCCAAGGTTCACCGCAGAGGCAAATCTATGTTGCTGCTTTCTCTAATTGACTCTAAACTCCGCACCATCGCACGTAATTATTTCCTTTCGGCGATGGCGAATCCGGTGCGGTTTTTCAAAAGGCTGCACTACCAATCCATTATGATCATTCAACCCATCGATATTCTCGATGACGGCACGCAGAATATGTGCGACGGCTGCCCGGATATGACCGTGCTCAACGGCAAGCTCGTCTGGTCATGTCGGATTGAAGAGCCATTGCAATATGGCCGCTTTGTCCATTCAGTGCCCAAGAAAGCCACCGTATTTGACTGATACTTCGGGTATACTGGAAAATGTCTCACTCCAGTTTGACAGGCTCTGTCAAAGAACAAAACCGCCTGCTTCAGGCTAAGTATGATATTACGGCGCGGGTCTACGATATTTTGGATTATCCCTGGGAGAGGCAGTATAGACGTTGGCGACCCGGTTTGTTGAAAGATGTGCGCGGTAGAGTTCTCGAAGCCGGAGTCGGGACTGGACGCAATCTGAAATATTATCATCCGGGTGTTAAGCTTACCGGTATCGACCTAAGTAAAGCAATGCTAAAAAAGGCGATGAAAAGGGGGAAATCCGCCGTTTGTAAAATCGACCTCTGTCACGAGGACGCAACGGTTATGGAATCCATCCCATCCAACCATTTTGATTGGTTGATTTCGACTTTCTTGTGTTGCGTAATGCCTGATAATCTCCAACCCCTGGCGATTCAACAGTTTGAAAGGGTACTTAAACCCGGCGGACGTTTTTGTCTGCTCGAAATGAAATATCCTCAAAACTCCAAACTCAGAAAACTGTTTGAACTTTTTTCGCCATTTGTTGAAAAAGTCTACGGCGCTCGCTTTGACCGAAATACATTGGAATATCTGAAAGAGTCCACCAAGCTTAAGATTAATAACACATATTTTCTGAAATGGGATGTTTATCTGGTTATTGAAGGGGTGCGTGTGGAATAGCACTCTAAACACAAAATGAAGAAAAGCGCGCCCAATAGTGTGACTTCTTAAGCATGATTGGTAAGACGATTTCACATTATCGAGCTTCATTTCTGATTTTTATGAATATATAAATTGGTCCCTCACCCCGCGCGTAATTGCGATGTGCGACCTGCATCGGTTCTTATTTGGCCTGTCAGTGCAGGATGACGGGCAAAACTAATTTTAGAGGAGGTTAGTATGGTACGCAAGACTTTTGCAGTTTTGGTGATCTCAGTTGTTTGGGCTTTACTGGGCGGATGCACCCTGGCGGAGCAACATGAAAGTGAGGATGCAAATCTCGCCTTGATGAAGAAGTTCTATGAAGAAGTGGTCAACAAAGGCAACATGGACTTTATTGATGAATCTTTTGCTGAAGATTTTGTCGAACACGAAGAGTTTCCGGGCCTGGAGCCCGGTCGGCAGGGCGTGAAACAATTCTTTCAAATGTTTCGCGCTGCCTTTCCCGATCTAAACTTCAATGTCGAGTTCGCTTTTGCGAAGGATGATAAAGTGGTGGCTTACATCACCATTACCGGAACTCAAAATGGAGAATTCATGGGAATGCCGGCAAGCGGTAAGACAATCAATCTGAAAGCTATTGATATTGTGCGTTTTGCAGCCGGCAAAGGGGCGGAACACTGGGGTGTTACGGACAGCGGTGCGATGATGGAACAGCTTGGCATGATACCGGCGGGCGGAACCACGAAGAAATAGATTCATTCATGAGTGTCCGGTTTAACGGAACATGTCTGGCCATAAAAAGTGAGTTAACCGGATACTCATGAGATTCAGTTTGCAAATGAGCGGCAAGACAATCTTGGAGATAGTGCTCGAAAAACTGGGCGAGGGCGGCATGCCTTCCATGATAAAAAAGATACAAACAAGTGGTCCAGCAAGGCGATTTAAAAAACAAACTTAAAATGGATTGACCCCGATTACCGGAGAGGCGACGTCGATCATTGGTAAAAGCATCTTACATTATAAAATTGTGGAAAAACTCGGCGAGGGCGGGATGGGCATCGTCTACAAAGCCGAGGATAGCAAGCTGCAACCCACCGTCGCGCTGAAATTCCTGCCGCGCCAGATTGCCGCCGCGACGAAGAGCGCGAGCGCTTCAAAATCGAAGCCCAGGCTGCTGCCGCGCTGAATCATCCCAACATCGCCACCATTCATGCCATCGAAGAGCACGATGACGAGAT
>JBHHXN010000235.1:0-6699 GCA_046757025.1 bacterium | reverse complement strand
CAGGGTGAAAGTAGAACAATCAGTAACCTCTTAATTAACAGTTGGTTTATGAATCCCGTCACGAAGTGAGAAATGTTAATTATTTATTAGATAGAGTAACTTTTGTTAATCCTGACCATAATTTATTAAATCTCAGCCTCGTGTGATGCTAAAGAATATTTTTGTTTTTCTCATGCGACCAGACCGGACACCCCCCCTTTATCCCCCCTCGAGGGGGGAAATAGGGGGGGTCATACGTGGTTATGACTAGACTTCGGTCACATAACTGAGAACACAGCTTGCCCAAAACAGACTCCGAAAAGCTAGTTTGATTTTTTTGTGCAAATCACATTTTTAACAAATCGTTAAAACCACGTTTACTGAAAATGAACGGTTACGCCAAAATAAAGAAATCTTGAAAAATTTGTCAAGCGTTCCTGTCGGACGCTGTAATCAAAAGAATAGTCGTACCCGAGCACATTTTGGCGGTTCAACAAATTGGACAAGCCCAGATAAAAGACCGCGTAGTTGTTTCCCTTGAACGGGTAAAGATAACTCAGACTGCTGTCCAGACGGTGGAAGTCTGGCAGTCTTTCTGAGTTGACGCTGCCTTCATAAGGCAGATAGAAATCGTACTCAGGATGTTTCTCTGCCGCCACCACCGGTGTGAACGGCCGACCCGTGGCGTAGCGGAAGGTCAAGCCGGTGGAGAGCCGGTTGGTTACGCTGTACTTGGCCACCACGGTCAAATTGTGCGTGATGCCAAACGCCGAAGTGGCAAATTCCTCTTTCAATCCGTTGGGCGTTTCGCGAGTTTGCAGGCGTTTGGAGTGCAGAAAACTGTACGAAATCCAGCCGTTTAATTTATCTTGAAAAAGCTGGCCATGTTTGAAAAACAGATCGAATCCACGCGCGTAACCATGGCCTCGGTTGAGAAATTCCGCCAGTTCATTTTCAATCACCAAATTGCGGTAGTTTTTCATGTAAAGTTCGGCGCGCAGGTGCGTGTCGCTGGTTTGGTACTCATAACCCAAAATGAAATGTTCTGCGCTTTGCGCTTTTAAATTGGGGTTGCCGTAATCCGGCGCAAAAAACAGCGGCTGCGGGAATTGATGATACCGGCCCCAGGAAAACCGCAGGTTGCTGATTTCCGTGAGCTGATAATAAAAGGACGCTCTCGGATCCAGGGTAAATTTCTTCGCCAGGTTGTGATGATCGGTGCGCACGCCGGCTCTGGCAAACAGTCCGCGGCGGAGCTGCACCTGGCTTTCAAGATAGCCGCCGGTACGAATGGCGGTGTACTGGTCGTCGATGGTGATTTTTTCCGCGTCGGGGTTCAGCACGTTGCCTGCGGGTAGTTGCCCGCTAAAATGGTTGCTGGTAAGCTCTCTTTCCGCGCCGAAATGTAACTGAAATTTTGGGCTGAATTCTTTTTCGCTGTCCATTCGCAATTTGTACGTCTGATCTCTTTGCTGCAAATTGAGCACTCCCAGGGAACGGGAAGTGCGAAAGTTGTTCAGGGACAGGCTGGTCTGCACCAGCCATTTTTTGCTGATGAGCTCGGTCCACTGCAAATTGAACAGTTGATTGTCGTCGTCGCTGTTGAAGATGCCGTCAAAAGAGGGCTGGTCCACTTTCACGCCGATTTGATTTTCTGCGGCGAATGCGAAAAATTTCAAATGACCGCTTTTAGAATAGTGGTAGTGCAGACTCAGGTTGGCGTCGGAGCCGCGCGGGTGTTTGGTGAATTCCGAGTAGCGGCCGTTCACCCGAAACATCAAATTCGTGGAGCTGCGGTTGCCTGAGAAACGCAGGCCGAATTTATTGTTTTTTAATGGCAGGGCCACACCCGCTGAAGCCGACGCCAGTCCCAGGTTGAAATTGTACTGCGCCTGTTGGGGCAAATCCAGGCTCTGCATGGCTAAAACGCCGGAAAGGGCGTCGCCGTATTTGGCCGAGAAACCGCCGCTGGAAAAAAACGTTCCGCTCACCAGAAACGGCGTGATGGTGCCAAAGGTTCCGCCAGTGGGCGACTCGTAGCGGTAGGGGTGCACCACCGTGGCCTGATCCAGTATGGTTGTGGTTTCAGATACGTCGCCGCCGCGCACGAACAAGCCGGAGCCTTCGTCGATGTGCGCCAGTCCCGGAAAGGTTTTGATGGCGAGAAAAATGTCGGCAGCGGCGCCCGGGGTGGTGACAATTTCCAGTCGTTTCAGGGTCACGCCTTTTTCATCGCCCGAGCTGAACGAGCTGGCGGTGATGGTGGCTTCCGGCATGGCGATGGCTTCTTCGCGCAACACGATACGAATCGGCGCTGGATTTAATTCGGATAGATCCACTGCAATTGCGCTTTGCTCGTAACCGATCATGGCGGCGATGAGCGTTTGTTGGCCGGTTATTTGTGTGCGTATTTCAAAGTAGCCGGTGGAGTCGCTGACGTCGCCGTCGTAGCTGTTTTTAATGAAGACGTTGACGTAGGCCAGCGGATGCGCTTTCTCATCCACGACAAATCCGCGAACCGTGCGCACGTTTTTTTCTTGTGGAACGCCGGCTTTGATCCAGGCGAACATGAGCCAAATAAAAAAGAGTTGGATGGGAATAGATAATTTTTTAGAACTGGTCATGACACAAAATACGTCAATCTATGAAATAAGTAAAACGAAAATCGGTGAACGGTGGTATCGCTCGGCGAGCGTTTGAATCCGGGCGATTGAAAGCGCCTCTGCAGCTAATTTGGATTTCACCGGGGGAAAGCGTTTGACAATGGGTTGCGGCTTTATTATTTTTAGAAAAACAGATCAATCTTAAGGTCAGAGCAAGATTTTGTAAATAAATCAGATAGATGAGTGCGTTAGATAGTTATTTTACCATCAAAAAAATGGTCACCGCTGATTTAACGGTCAAAGCGTCGAAATTTATTGCACACGCAGCGCCGTCTGGCAACCGAGAATCGGCGGAAAATTTTATCGCTGACATCTCCCATAAATATCACGACGCGACCCACCACTGTTTTGCCTATCAAATCGGCGTTGGCGACCAGGCGAAATTTCGATTCAGCGACGCCGGCGAGCCGTCCGGCACCGCTGGTCGGCCGATATTACAAGTCATCGAATCCAAGAACTTAACCAACGTCGTGGTGGTGGTGACGCGCTATTTTGGCGGCACCAAATTGGGTACCGGCGGCTTGATTAGGGCTTATCACGCAGCGGCGCTGTCGGCGTTGAACGGCGCAGAGGTCGTGGAGCACGTACCAAAAACCACACTGGAATTGCGGTTTCCGTATGCGCTTGGAAATGCCGTGCACCAGGTTTTACATAAATTTTCTGGCCAAACACTCCTTAGTCGATTTGAGATCGACAGTATTTACACGGTTGAGATTGCCGCGGTAAATGAATTGGAATTTGTGGAGGAGCTGCGAAATGTTTGCCGGGATAAAATAGCCATTGAAAAGATATGATGGCTTTTACACACAATGGTATGTTAGGTTTTGCAAAACGACAGGATAGATTGTGGTGAAAAACGTTGAAAATGACCGAATCAAAATAATCCTGGAGCAATACTCATGAAAGCAATTGTACATCAAAAATATGGCCCACCCGATGTTCTTGAATTACAAGAGGTAGCAAATCCTACCTACAAGGACGAGGAAGTCTTGTTAAAAGTTCATGCGGCAGCCGTAAATGCAGGTGACTGGTATAAGCTGTCCGGTAAACCGTTCCTGGTCCGCCTGATGACCGGGGGACTTCGAAAACCAAAAAACCAGATACTCGGATGGGACATAGCGGGGCAGGTTGAAGCGGTTGGCAGAAACGTAAAGCAGTTTCAGCCAGGTGACGAGGTGTTCGGCGCGTGTGATTGCGGCGGTTTTGCCGAATATGTTTACGCTAATGAAGATGAATTGGTGTTAAAACCGGCCAGTTTAACCTTTGAGGAAGCAGCGGCCGTGCCAGTAGCGGCAATCACCGCCCTGCAGGCTCTTCGCGATAAAGGACGGATTCAGTCCGCACAAAAGGTTTTGATAAATGGTGCGTCTGGTGGTGTGGGTACGTTTGCCGTGCAGATTGCCAAATCGTTCGGGGCGGAAGTCACTGCCGTGTGCAGCACGAGAAATTTGGACCAGGCGCGCTCCATGGGGGCAGACCAGGTCATTGATTACACGCAAGAAGATTTCACCCAAACCGGGCAGCATTATGACCTGATTCTTGCTGCCAACGGATATCGTTCGCTTTCGGATTATAAGCGTGCATTAAGACCCAAGGGGATTTATGTTTGCACCGGTGGTACCATGGCTCAAATCTTCCAGGCCATGTTCCTGGGACCATTGATATCCATGACCGGTTGCAAGAAAATGGGTAACTCGATGGCGAAAATAAACAAAAAGGATTTGGTTTTTATGAAAGAGCTTCTGGAAGCCGGCAAAGTCGTACCTGTTATAGATAGACGTTACCCGTTAAGTGAGGTTGCTGAAGCTCTTCGGTATCTTGGAGAAGGACACGCCCAGGGAAAAGTCGTCATTACTGTGGAGCCTATTAACAAAAGCTGACAACGTGTGCTCCTGACCGCGCCAGCAAGAGACGAATTTTTGAAATGCGAAACGACGAGAAAAAATGGAAGTTTCTTTGTGGTGCGTACAGTTTTTCGCGCAGTAAGAGACGCCCTATCAGGCAACAATGTTACAGAGGCACCGTATTCCTGAATTTAAAAAAAGTATGAGGATTACACCATGTTAAAAAGAAAGACTAACGAACCGACTCGGCAAAAACCGTTCAGACTGTGGCCTGGCGTGGTCATCGTGGTGCTGCAGTGGCTGCTCGGATTTGGCCTGCCTGTCGTCGCGTCCGGGATCATTGCCGGCTACATCGGGGCGTTTGGCAGACTCTTCGGCGGGCTGGCTGTCATCGTGTGGTGGGCCTTCTTCAGCCGGGCGCCTCGGTCAGAGCGCTGGGGTGCCGTTGTCCTGATGATCGTGGCCATGACTGCGACGTCACGCATTATCCATGAGTCGATAGCGACGGGGAATATAGGGATGATGTTCTTCCTCTACGCCATCCCGTTCCTGAGTCTTGCCTTCGTGGCCTGGGCCGTAGCCAGCCGTCATCTCGTTGAGGGACCCCGTCGCGCAACGATGGTTGCGACCATCCTGCTCGCGTGCGGCGTGTGGACGCTCCTCCGGAGCGATGGTATAACCGGCACCGGCGCTGCGCAATTCACGTGGCGTTGGGCGGAGACTCCAGAGGAGCGGCTCCTGGCCCGGTACGGCGACGAGCCCATGGCGCCCGCGCCAATTTCGCCAGCAGCGGAGACAAAAGCCGACTGGCCCGGCTTTCGCGGACGCAACCGCGACGGCGTCATCCACGGTGTTCGGGTCGAGACCGACTGGTTTGCATCGCCGCCGATCGAGCTGTGGCGCCGACCAATCGGACCGGGCTGCTCGTCCTTCGCGGTGCGCGGCGACCTCCTATATACTCAGGAGCAGCGCGGTGACGACGAAGTCGTTGCCTGCTATAAAGCATCGACCGGCGAGCCGGTTTGGAACCACCGCGATAAGGCCCGGTACTGGGATTCGCATGCTGGCGCTGGTCCACGCGCGACGCCAACCCTTAGCCCCGCTAGACGGCGCGTTTACACATTCGGTGCGACCGGAATCGTGAATGCGCTCGACGCCGGTGACGGCTCCCTGGTGTGGTCGCGCAACGCCGCATCCGACACCCAAGTAAAACTCCCGTCGGCTTCGGCCTGGTATGGGTTTTCAAGCTCTCCCTTGGTGGTCGACGACCTGGTCATCGTCGCCGCTTCCGGTACGCTGGTTGCTTACGACCGCGAGACCGGCGCTCCGCGCTGGATCGGCCCAACCAGCGGCGAGAGCTACAGCTCGCCACATCTTTTGACGATCGATGGCATCGCGCAGATCCTGCTGCTGAGCGGAGTTGGAGCCACCAGCGTCGCGCCGGCCGACGGCAGACTGCTCTGGATGCATTCGTGGCAAGCTGGCGGCCGCATTGTGCAGCCGGCTTTGACCGCGGAGGGGGACGTCCTGATCGGCTCCGGCCTCATGAGGGGAATCGGTATGCGCCGCATCGCGGTGACGCACGAACCCGGTGAATGGACCACAGACGAGCGTTGGACCTCGAACCGACTGAAGCCCTATTTCAACGATTTCGTCGTTCACGAAGGCCATGCCTTCGGCTTCGACGGCCGCATTCTCGCGTGCATCGACCTCGAAGACGGTTCGCGCAAGTGGAAGGGCGGACGTTACGGTACCGGCCAACTCGTGCTGTTGGCTGAACAGGACTTGCTGCTGGTGCTCTCGGAGAAGGGTGAGCTGGCGCTGGTCAGGGCGAACTCCGACCAGTTCACCGAGCTTGCGCACTTCCCGGCGCTTGAGGGCAAAACCTGGAACCACCCGGCGCTGGTCGGCGACCTCCTGCTGGTTCGAAACGCCCAGGAAATGGCCGCGTTCCGACTGTCCCTCGCGGGCGGTTGACGGGAGTTGCCTTTGCGGCCAGCGACATGATAATCGTTTTCAAGTAGTCAAAGTAGGGTTGGGCTCGTAACTAGTAGAACGTTTCCTAATTAATGTTACAACAAATTGTCATTGCGAGCGCAGCGAAGCCATCTCCTAACTTGCTGAATATCAGGAGATTGCTTCGTCGTTACACTCCTCTCAATGACTGCAATGATAATAAGGAATCGCACTACTAAGCAATACAAATACCAAAC
>JBHHXN010000234.1:0-6777 GCA_046757025.1 bacterium | reverse complement strand
AAAATCAAAAATCTACCGACCATGACTTTCATCTTTCCTCCCACTTTTTTCAGCATTCAATTTCAATCGATCATCGGTCTGTCCTGACATTTTTGACTGTCGCCAATCTTTCCAATTAATATAGATGGAAGCGGATAATGCCGACAAAAAAATCACCAGCGAGATCATGTCCACGGTCTGGATAGCCAGATCGGTGCCGGTGATATGGTCGATGAGATATTTTATGAAAGAGCTCGAATTATCTACATAACCCAATTGTCGGCGCACCTGGAAGTGCCAGTCGGTGAACGGGCAGTAACCCAGGCCGTACCAGATACCGAGCCCGAACCAGGAAAAGGCGGTCAGCAGTCCGATAACCAGATTCACTTTTCGCGTCTTTTTCCAGATCCAGCCGAACAGGATGAAGCCCACCAGGGACGCATGAAAAACGATGAAAAATTTATCCAGAAAAACAAGCATGTTCTGAAGCAACCTTCACACTAACCGCGACTTTCGAATACGGACAAATTTGATCGTTCTTTATACTGAGCTCTGAAGTAATCTCGATAAAGTTATTTTTTAACAGCTTAGCCATTCTTCGAATCCGCTCAGGGTGAAGATCATGGTTTCCCGATTTTGAATTGAGACTCAGCATGAAGATAGGTACCCGACAATCAATTTTGAAATGGAATACTTAGTTCAGAATGAAGTAAATAAATTTTTTCGATAGACTCAACAATATTCTTTCGCTTCTTCGGTGCCACGCAAAACGCGCAGCACCGCCGGATTCATGACCTGCATTTCAAACTCGCCCTGCCACGCCAGCGCCTCTGCAATAAAAGCCATGCGCCGCGTGCACCAAATCGTCAACAATTTCGATTTAGCCAATCTGCAATAGCCGGCCACCGCTTCCAGATCAAACACCAAAACTTCATTTTCGGCAAGTAATCCTTCGATGAGCTGCCGACGGTATGCAAGCTGCTACCAGACATTGGTAAACGGTGCAAATTCATCCGCAGAATGCGTTAACTTTTCCTGCCGAACAGTTTTTTTTTTGAATTGACAATTGGTGTACTAAGAACGTATTAATGCGTAACGGTTAAATCGATAACAACAGGCTGCACCAGTTCTGCAAACTCCCGATATTTCATGCGAATCACATCTTCATGGGTACCGGCATTAAAGGTGATCATATCATCTTCGGCTAAATGATGGCTGACGTACACCGGCAAATCGTAAAGCCTTCCCAGGGGCGGCATGGCGCCGACTTCGCAATCAGCACAAATGCCCGAAATTTCTTCTTCGCTGGCGAGATTGACTTCTTTAGCTTTCAGCACGTTTTTAATTTTTTCCAGATCAAGCTGGTAAGTGGCGGGTAAAACCGCCATGCAGTAATTGTTATCGACGTACAGAATTACGGTTTTGGCAAACTCCTTTCCTTTGGTGTGGGTATCGGCCGCGGTTTCCTGAGCGGTATAATCGCGACGGTGGTGGATGACTTCAAAAGGAATTTTGTGCTCATCGAGATAACTTCTGATGGGCTGTGGTATGGACATCACTAACACCTCCTTCCATAAATTGATTTGGTTTGGAACCCTGTCAGGATTTTGAAGCCCGACAGGGTTAAAACCTGCTTGTTGTAAGAAAATAAAATAAGAATTGTTAATTCACATCTTTGCCCGCCGGCGGCGATTTCAATCTACGCACGCTGTTGCTGCCGCATTTCGGGCAGGTTTTTTCCGTCACCACTTTTGGAACGTATTCGCCAACATACTCATGCCCACATCGCAAACATTTGAAATAAGCTGATTCTGCCATAACGTCTCCTGATACGATAATTAGATTCATTTAGATAATTTTTTTTGAATTCATTTGCTAAATTATGACTATTCTCTATGACTTAAACAAAGTACTATTCGCTGACAGGATGCTGTTGCCAGCATACACCCTGCGGTTCGTAGAATCATTCATACACTTTCTCATTTTCTACATCAGATTCTGGCGCATCCCGTTCCACATTGCGCACTTTTTCTTCATCAGTCAGAACCTCTTTGAAATATTCGTGCTGAATGATAAGATTCATGATCTCATTGGTGCCAGTCCAGATCATCATCAACCTGGTATCGCGCAGCATGCGCTCGATGGGAAATATGTTGGTGTAGCCAATTCCCCCCATGCTCTGCATGGCATGGTTTACGACTTCCCAGGCTGAATCGGTGGCAAATTTTTTCGCTTCTGATACCAGCCGGCGCGTGGCGCCCGTGGAACCGAATTCATCCACAGCCGCGGCAGCGCCATAGATCAGCCCTCTGGCTGCATCCAGTTTGGTGACGCTGTCGGCGATTTTAAAATTGACGCCCTGAAAATCTCGAATCTTTCTTCCGAAGGCTTTTCTTTTATTGCTGTATTTTGCAGCAATTTCCAGCGCCGCCCGCGCCAGTCCCACCGCTCCCGCCGCCGAGGTCATCCTTTCCGGTATCATCATCTGATAAAATATTTCTTTACCTTTACTTTCTCGAAAAAGAAGATTTTCAGCCGGCACCCGGGTATTGTGAAACACGATGCGTCCGGTGCCGCCGCCTTTTGTGCCCATCAAACCGTAGAGATAGTCCACTTTCACACCCATTTCGCGCTCGACAATAAAAGCGCTGATGGATTTACTCGAAGCCTCTTCCGTAGTTTTGGCATAGACCAGGAAGATATCCGCACCTTCCGCACCGACCACAAATCGTTTTTGTCCATTTAAAATATAAACATCCCGCTCTTTTTTAGCGGTAGTGGTCGCGCCAAAAAAATCGCTGCCGCCTCTCGGCTCCGTCAGCGCTTCAGCACAAAAGAGCTCTCCCTTTATCAATGGTGCGAGGTACTTCTGCTTTTGCGCGTCGGTGCCAAAAAAGTAAATGGCCTCACCAACGATGCTGACCAGTGAATATAAACAGGCCAATGAAGAACCCAGTACGCCGACTTCTTCCAGAGCAACGATCTCATCGCGCCAGGTTAAGCCCCGTCCGCCATGCTCACGGCCGAATCGCAAACCGAGTAGATTTCGGCGGGCGGCCTCTTCAACATACTGACGCGGGTAACGCAACTGGTCGGTCTCCATTTCAAACAACCATTCTCTGGGAACCCAACGCACAAAATCCCGCACTTCCTGTCTTAAAGCTTTTTGCGCTTCATTTAATAAGGCTTCCCACATTTTTTTCGCCTGATAATTTTATGATTGTAACCAGAGCGATGATCCTGCTCGTTTATTAAATTGCATTCACTTTATCAAAAGACCAAATGAATTAAGCAAAATAAACCACCTTCAATTTAACCGCTTTCCACTCAAGACGGATAACCGTACTCCTGGCAATAAACCATGGCGATGAGCTCATTTTCAGCGGCTTCATGTTTTCGAATGGCGGTCAAAAAATTCAGTACGCGTGTGCGCACTTCTGCCATTTTCGCGTCATCTTTCAATTCCATTTGTTTCAGCGTGGTTAAAATTTCATCCAGTTCCGCGACGATTTCTTCGTGTTCGGCTTCCAGCTTTTTAACGCTGTTCATGGACTGTGGCGCTTCGTTTAAAATTTCTTTCATAAAACCGCCGGCTTCTTCCAGATCAAAATGCTTCAACAAATGCAGTCGAAAATCTCTCAAGCGCCACATAAACTCCAGCCGCCATTCAGCAAACTCCTCTGCGGGCACATCTTGCGTTATCTCTTTTTGAATCAGGCCCATATCCCGTTTGATGCATTCGTGCTCTTTTTCAACCTGAGCCGCAATGTCTGATTTTTTCAGGGTCATGATTAGTACACCTCCTTAATATGATGTTGTTACTAGTGGATATGCGTACAATTGCACCCTTTCTTCATTTATTTTTTTATCGAATTAAAAGCAGCTTTTTTGTGAGAACTCTCTCGCCTGCTTTAAGCTGGTAAAAATAAATACCTGTGCCAGCCGCATTGCCGTACTGATCCTTCGCATCCCACTTTATCTTGTAAATACCGGCGGGTTTGTGCTCATTTACTAACTCGCGAATCTTTTGTCCGAGTAGATTTAGAATGACCAGCTCCACCTGTCCATTTTGGGGCAATTGATATTCAATGACGGTTTCCGGGTTAAATGGATTGGGGAAATTCTGGCTTAATGCATAGTCTCTGGGAATGGGATTATTTTCCGGCGCGAATTCAACACTCACCGGAATGAATTCTCCAGTCACTGCGTTCACAAATATTTCAAAAGTCGGCGCGGTACTGGAAAAATATTCAAACCACCAGAAAGCGGTTGCGGGTTGTAAATCGTACAATCCACGTGAAAGATGCACATCGATTCTGGTGATTTGATTCGCGTTGCGAAATTGGCTGCCGCCGTTTAATTCGGCCACGGCCATGGCCGCGGGGCTATCAATCCAGTTGGCCGGTAACGGTGTAAAAGAAGGGATGGTGTGCAGAAACGGTTCTTCACCTGCCACGTTGCCTTCTACGGCAATGAAAACTCTGGCGGAATCTATATTCGTGGAATAATAAATAAATGACCAACCCTCGGAGATACCTGAAGGCGGAAGCACATAACGACCGATGATCATCAACAAATTGGCATCCGCAGCCCAGGCTTGAGCCGCCTGATTAGCCGCCTGCAAATTGGCCTGCGCCGTGGAGGGCTCGGCCACCGGACCGGGACCTCCGACCGGTTGTCCGGTTTCGACGTCGAGTAAAACCATGTGTTCGGTTTGCGCCAGTTCTGAAAAATAGAAAAGGACCCAGGCTTTCAGGGTGTCATCCTCGGCCATTTGATATAAATAATGGTCAGGAAGTTGTTTTTCAAACATTTCCCGGGGTAGTATTCTTGCCAGACGAGGTCTGTCAAAATGGTTCGTTAAAATTGTGCCGCCGTTTTGCGGCATCACAAAAACGCCGGCAAAAGCCGAAAGCTCGGCATCGGGATACTGATCTCTGAAATCGCTGCCGCCGTTGGCTTCGGCGGAATCCACCGCCACGTCGCTGTCGATCCAATTTTCTGGCAGTGGTAAAATTAAACCGGGACCGTCATCACTGCTGTCTGCTGGTATAGGCACGACGAAAAACACATTTCCCAGCTTGCTTACCATGGCTATCGTATCCTGACTGGCGGAATAAAAAATATAACTCCACCCTCTGGATTCTCCAGCAAGTGAAATACCATCGCCGCTGACTCCAGTAAGCCAGGCATCCGGATACGATGCTCGGATCAGATTCTCCGCTGCAGTAAAATTTTGGCGGGCTTTTGTCGGCGCCGAAATACTCACAGTCATATCCACACCGGTGCGGGTTTCACCCTCCGAGATGGTTAAAACATCGAGCAGTAAATCATTGTTGGCGTCGTACCCGCCAAAGGCGTCGTCAGGGAAATCAAAAATCCCATCCTGGTTGATATCTTTGAAAGCCAGAGCATAATACGTGCCCGCGGGTACGTAATTAGCGGTATAATTGCCCGCGGCTAACGGCACCACCGCTGCCGCTTCCAGCTCGCCACCGCCGTCATCTTCACCGTCCCCGCCAAACGGCAGTTCTGTGAACAGTCCCACAGCCGTACCGCCGGCATCGCCTCCGGTGAAATTAATGGTGCCAGACACGCTGCCGCTGGGAAGCGCGCTGCCGGTGCTAAAAGTGATGGCGTAGGGTCGATCCAAGAACTCGCCGGTGAGACTTTTTGCGCCTTGCAAAAAAATCAAAATTTTTGTATCCGGGGTGAGTGAAATGTTTTTTACCGTAACCGTATCCAGACTGCTGCTGACAATGATGTCTTCGGGTTCTCCCACAGAATCGCCAGGAAAAGCTTCCACACCCAGATAAAAATCTTGCGGCTCTTCGAAGCGGGCAGTTGTATCCAGCGGCGCGCTGAAAACGAATACGAATGTGGCGAGGGTATCCACGTTGGTGGCGCCATCGGAGGGTGAGGTTGACAGCAGCCGCAACTGACTATGAGCTGGATTTACCCGCACACCCCCGCAAAGTACTACCCCGATCATCCAAATCAGGCTGATACGTGCACTTAATTTTAACATAGCATCCTCCCTTCATGACTTGTTAATGCCTGACCGAAAATGACCTTATCTTCCCGAAGGCCTCCTGGCCGAGGGTGAATTCCTGCCGGGCCCGGCGGGGCTTGCCCTGAGCTTTGTCGAAGGGACGCCTTCGCGAAGAGGTTTTTGAATCGCGCATTTATCGAGTTTTCATTCAGACACTCATTAAGAAGTTACCGATTATACGAGCTTTGACTTTATCACCAAAGTCATTAATTTAAACCGCAATAGTAATCAGGCAGTCAGCAATTAAATGTCAAACTTTCCGCGTGTGAAGGCAAGCGGTGTTTTCCGCCAGACGTCCCGCTTGTACAAGATCTGTCCGCTGGATTTTTGGCACGTGATGTGGTAACGATTTAAAGGTAAATTCGTAAATTCAGCGTGAATGTGATAGGTGCAAACACAACGGCACAAATTGGCCGCAGTGTCTGCTATCACCACCGTAATGGTATCATCTACTACTTCGAAAGAAAGTTCAAATCGATTGCTATCGGGACAACAATTGGCTGTTATACAAAATTCGACAATGAGACTGGTTTCAAACTCATAAGAAAAGCAAGAATCCGCTGCAGTTAATTCCGCCAACGCTGGTTTATGGCCGGCACATCCTGGAATCTGGTAAAGCTCGGCCTTTTTTTCATTTTGATGATGTTGGGTATCGGTGACGTTGTCAAAGCACGACTGGAAAAGGCACCAAATTACGCTGACAAGAAAAGTTAAAATAAGCCTACGCATAAATTGTTCACATTTAT
>JBHHXN010000233.1:0-6784 GCA_046757025.1 bacterium | reverse complement strand
GATATTTTCTTGCTGCACTACAGTCGTGAACTATTACGGCAGGAAATTTCTGACGCCGGAATCTGGCAGCTTTGGATATGGCAGAGCCGCAAGGTTTTGGTGATTGTGGAAAATCTGCTTTTTCGTTTACAGAAAAATGCCCCATTTAAACATACTTTTCATAGCTCACAAACAAGAGGAGGTTTGCCGCCATTTTTCTTCACGATGAAATTGGTTGAGTTTTTCATTTTTTATGTTATGTTAGATACAAATTAACTAACCACCTGCAAATCGTTTCTTTCTCCAATCTTCAATAAATCTCGTCAATATCCGGAGGGTAGAAAAAAGATGGTCACTCAAAATGAGCGTTTGATGTCGCTGGATGCTTTTCGCGGCATCACCATAGCGGGAATGATTCTGGTCAACAATCCCGGCAACTGGAGTCATGTGTATCCGCCTTTGCTGCACGCGAAATGGCATGGCTGGACGCCCACGGATCTCATCTTTCCGTTCTTCCTGTTTATTATCGGCGTGGCCATGACCTTTTCTTTTCCCAAACGCCTTCAAAATCCGGACGGCAACAAAGCCCTTTATTTCAAAGTGATCAAACGCACTCTGATCATCTTTGGTATTGGCTTGATTTTGAGCGGGTTTCCTCATTATAACCTGAGTAGCATTCGCATTCCAGGGGTTTTGCAGCGCATCGCGGCCGTGTACTTCTTCGCTTCAATCATCACGCTGAACACCAAGCTCAGAGGGCAGGCAATCTGGATGGCCGGGCTGTTATTATTCTACTGGGGGATCATGAAGTTAGTGCCGGTGCCAGGCTATGGCGCAGGCGATTTGAGCGTAGAGGGCAACCTGGCGGCGTTTGTTGACAACGCCCTCCTGCACGGTCATACCTGGAAAGAAACCTGGGATCCCGAAGGTCTGCTGAGCACCATACCTGCCATCGCCACCACTCTGGCAGGCGTACTCACCGGTCATTTGCTGCACGCAGGTGAGGACAAAAAAAACATCGCCGGCTGGATGTTTGTGCTCGGATGGGGCGCCATCGTGGTCGGGCTGCTTTGGGGCATTGGCTTTCCCATCAACAAATCGTTGTGGACTAGCTCGTATGTGGTGTTCACGGCCGGCGCAGCGCTGCAGTTTTTGGGGGTTTGTTACTGGCTCATCGATGTGAAAGGGATAAAAAAATGGGCTTATCCAGGAATCGTCTATGGCATGAATTCCATCGCGGTGTTCGTGCTTTCCGGGTTGGTGGCCCGACTGACTTTTTTGATCAAAGTAAGTGCAGAAGACGGCTCATCCGTTTCCCTCAAAACCTGGATTTACAATCATGTTTTTGCATCCTGGGCTGGGCAGTTAAACGGCTCCTTGCTGTTTGCCGTCACCAATATTCTGTTCTGGTTTGGCCTCATGGCCATCTTGTACCGAAAACGCATTTTTATCAAAATTTAAAGTGGTGCCCGAACCCACTGAAACTGAAAAACAAATCTGATCATCCGCTCAAAGGGGGAGAGGGTTTTTTTCGAATTCTGCTAAGTAAGTTACTGCTTTTTTGTCAAAAAGGGTTGCACTTTCGTTTGCCGTGATCTTGCTCGTCACTTTTCAAACTATTGTAATAAAAATACTTAACCTGCCCTTCGAACTAACTTTCTTTTGGCACAAAAATTGAAAATGAGGCTTCAATCCATTTTTAATTTTAAAAACAAAGATGACAGGTGTGCCATGAATTCACAAAAAAAGACTCGAACCGTGTTGCTGCTGATGGCGATGATTTTACTCAATTCCTGCTACGCGCCCTCACCCATCTACCGTTTTAAATCCGGCAGCGACGACACCTTATGGATATTCGGAAAAGAATTCACTCGAAAAGCCGACGATAATCTGGAAATAGCGGTGGCTTTTGAGCGCACCTATCGCGGGAATTTTGTGCTGGATGTCGAAGTGGCCAATTTATCCGAGCAGACTATTTTGGTAACCCCCGAAAAATTTTACTATCAACCCATCTACCAGAACGCCGACACCGCTGCCAGTCGCCAGGTGTTTGCCGTGGATCCGGAAGTGGCGCTGTTTGAAATCGAAAAAGAGCGCGCAAAGGAAAATGCCGATTACAAATCCTCCACCGCGGTAAACACCACGCTATCGGTTCTGGATTTGTTTTATCACATTGCCACCATTGGCAAAGAAAAAACCGAGCAGGAAATCGTCTCGGATGAGCTAAATCACCATAATCTCCAGGCCGATCGCATCGACACCAAAATTTCCCACGACGACGAGAACACCCATTTGAACGATATGCGCGATCAGTGGGAGCAGACCGCGTTGCGCCGCACCACATTGGGTCCGCAACAGAGCGTACAGGGGCTGGTGCATTTTCCCATCACAGATAAAGCCCAATCGGTGCAGCTCGTTTTTCCCATCGGCGAATCGACCATCACGTTTCTGTTCCTTCAATCCAAATTTAAAGTCGACTAAGCGTAGCAGGTTCTGATTCGGGAATCTAACCGATTTCCCATGGCGGCTGCGGCGCCGGACACGTGCCGCAGCCACGGCCAAATTGTTCGAACCAAATTAAATCTCTTCAAATCCGAGGAATGACTTCAGCCCAATTTGAACATCCTTTCGAAACGTCGTCCCGACACTCCCATACCTCGACACCAAAAACGCGGTGTCAATCCGTGCGCTTTCCAGCGCGCAAAGACAGACCCTGCAAGTGAGAACCTTCAAATTCCAAACAAAAACATTTGCGCTTTACATGAAATATTGCTACATCCATAGGATGACAGCGCTTGAATTAGGCCTGGAAAACATACGATCGAACCACCCCTTCCTGGCGGCCTGATTGAGTACCATAACTAATCTCTTTCAAATTGTCGCACACCGAATTCCCCCGCCATACGGTTCATCTGCGCGACGGATAAAAATGGAGCGTGAAATGAAAAAAAACATTATTTGGATAATGTGCATGGGTTGGATTTCATTCGGGTCCAATGCCGTCTTGCCCCAGAATCAAATTGAAAGTCTGTTTTATTATGTAGATAGGGAAAGCAGTTTCGAAAGCTTCAAACAACACCTAAGCCAGATCCGTATCATCGCACCGGTAGCCTACAACGTAGATGAAGATGGCGTGGTTTGGGGCGGCGTGGATCCGCGGGTTTTAAAATTAGCCCAAAAAAATTCCATTGCCGTCATGCCGCTCATTCACAACCCGGGGTTTAACCAGGAAATGCTGCAGAAATTGCTGACAAACGAACAAGCGCGTCAACGCACCATCGAAAGCCTGTTGGACGAATGTAAAAAATATGGGTATTGGGGCATCCAGTTCGATTTTGAAAATTTGAATATCAACGACAAAGATTTGTTTACACAATTTTACAAAGAAACCGCCGAAGCCTTGCACAATAAAGGATTCAAACTCAGTGTCGCAGTGGTGCATCGCCCAGAAAAATTCCCCGGGCCAACTAAATACTTTAAATGGTTGTTCAAAAACTGGCGAGCCGGTTACGACTTGAAAGCGCTGGGCGAAATTGGCGATTTTATTTCGATCATGACCTATTCCCAGCACACGCGTCGCACTCCGCCCGGACCCAACGCCGGGCTCCCCTGGGTAATCAAAAACATCGGCTTCTTTTTGAAATACGTGCCCCCTGAAAAATTGTCTTTAGGCATTCCGGTGGTGTCGCAACACTGGAAAACGGAACAGGATGATGAAAAGTATTTAGCTAACGCCCGCTCCTGGAGTCAAGCTCTACGCTATTCAGAAGCGATGGCTTTGGTGGAGCGCTTCGATGCTGAAATCAATTGGCTGCCGGAACAAAAAGTCCCCTTTACGTTTTTTGAAAACGGCGGATTGTTTGAATATATTTTTTTTGAAAATGCTCGCTCATTCCAACATAAGTTAGACCTGATTCAATCAAGCAAGCTGAGGGGATTTTCGGTTTGGGTAATCGGTTATGAAGATCCCGAGGTATGGAAGGTCCTGGAAAAATTCGATCGGCGGTAAAAAGGACCGCCAAAATGTTACAATCCCCAGTTTGCTATCTTTTTGAAAATTTGTGGTTCCACGCGACGGCGTCAGAACGCCTGGACAAGGCAGCTTCTGGCGTGTGGGTAAAAAATGGTCTTAAGCATTGCCGCGCCGTCCGCAGGCTACCCTTTGAGCTAGAAAGTCATTCAATGTATCCGCAATCGTCAAGGGGATGGTTCGGGTTTATAATGCACCCAAATCGGACTGGACCAGGCGACAGTGCCGTCTTTGTAAACGACGCGCAGATAATAAAAATTCTTTCCGGACGCAATCGTCTCGTCACGCAGGCCTTTATAACCCGTTCGGAGACCGCCGATCTTACCGGAAACCCAAAGTTCCTGATTATTACGAATGATATAGGCATAAAGGATATCATAGGATCGCACCTCAAATGCGATGATGGGGGGCTTATGAACAGTGATGACGCTGCCCATGGGATGGCCGTCGATGGAAAATTCCACATAGTGTTTTTCACCGGCCGTGGCGTAATTACGTCGGGCTTTCAGAGCCTGCCAGACGGCCTCCCGGGTTAAGGGTTCATTTAGCAGCACGCCGGTCCAGCCGCCTTTGTAGGCATCCTCACGCCAGCCTTCGTTGGAATGATAGTACAGACCGTGAGCGTCCGAAGCGCCCACAAAACCGATGATTTTGCCTCTGGCCAGCCCATCTTGAGCAAACGTCCCGGGCATGCCGCCGCGATGGGGAATGGGCCGATTGCCCATATACTCGTTGGCTCCATGAATGGAAACGATTTCATAATTGGTTTGGATTTCCGGGTCGTGATCTTCCCAGGTCATCCCACCCCAGGGTGGATGGTGCGGAAAAGCAATGGCGTCATGATCATGTAAAGTCTTAAACAAGGAAACCGCATCGTACGCGATCTTGCCATGATGGTTGAAAAAGGGACTCTTCTCTCCCCCTCTAAAATAGACGTTCTTGTGACCGATTTGGACGGTGGAATCCTGGCGTCCACTCCAGGTAGAATGCGTCCACTCATAGCCGTTGATGGTAACGAATTCGCCGGGCTGATTGTAAATTTCGTTCAGCGCTTTTAAGTAGGCCCATTCTCCAGGTGAAAAATGATTGTTTCCCAGCCTCAAGGCATCGTGGTCGGTGATGGCTAAAAAATCCAGTCGGTAGACATTTTTGTACAAATTAAACAGCTCGTCAAAACTGCCCGAACCATCGGAATAGGCGGTGTGGACGTGCAGGTCGCCAAAATAGACTTTGTAATTGCCCTGCTTCGCGGGGCCGCGATAGCCCGCCGTTTCAACCTTCTGGAGATGCGCGGGGTAAGAAAGCGGCGAATATTTTTTAAGTCGGATTTTCTTCTTCTGGGGATTTTTGTGTACCATTTTTTGTAAAAATATGGACTTGCGATCGCGTCGAGCCATCCACAATTCGGAATCGGAAGCCCAGGCGTAGTGAACGTAAAATCCTCGCAAGCCCCAGCCCAATTCATCCAGCAGCCAGTTTTCGCTCCACCGACCATTTTCGTAAAACGCGGCGTTGAACACATGATCGTGACGAGTAAAAAGATAAAGCCGGCCATACGGATCGAACGTCAGCGTGGGATATTCGTACGACTGGGTTTCGCTGCGACTTGTCAAATCGATATCGCGCATTTCCGCGATGGGCTCATACCAGGATTTGCCGTCGAAAGCCCTTACAATGGGAAAGCGAATAATTCCCCAACCGTCATTGCCTCGCCGGTTGCTGGTCCAGGCGATCCAGAGTTTGCGGTCCGCCCAGGTCAGCGCCGCCTTACTATCGATACCCGGATGGGAACTCACACGAATGCGCTTTTGCAATTGGCCATTTTTGAAGGAATTAATGAAGACATCGGTATTATGCCCGGATGTATGATCCCAGGCAAACCAGACCGTGCCATCGGGCGCTTCGCATAGCGCTGGCCGATAGGCATAGCCGGGACGATCCTCCAGAACGATTTCATCGGACCATTGGCCATTGCGATGATATTTTGCCATGAGGTGGATGTCTTTTCCAGCAACGCCTCTTTCCCATACCACCCAAACTCGTCCAGAAGTCTCCGCAAACACCACGGGTCTAAAATCATAAACGCTATTGGAGGTAATTTGGATCTCGTGGCCCAATTTACCCGCTGAAAAAGTGCGACTAAAAATTTGCCACTGCTTTGCCCTCCTGGCCGACCAGACGATCCAAACGACATCATCTGGAGTCGCCGCAATTCGCGGTCGGTACTCGATGCCGGATTCGCTGCTCACTTGCAAAGGTGCACGCCATTTGGGATTCTCATCGGCTTTTAAATACCGCCGGCCGGACTCTGCTTCCAGGACTGATTCAAATTTCATTTCAGCGTCGCGAAACCAATTGAGAAATATCCCTTCTTTGCTGTCATTGGTGGTAAAATCATAAGCAACATAGACATTTTTTTGGCTATCCACAGCTAAAGCGGGATATTCCAGTTTTCCATACTCATTTTGAGCATAGCCGGGCAAGGGATATTCTTCAGAAAACCAGAGGTCGTTTTCCAATTCAAACCAGTACTTTTTATCCGGGCTTGACGGGTAGCGTTTTTGAATATTTTGCGGTGAAAGGAAATTTGAAATAAACAAAACAACTAAAATGAGTACAAAAACGAGGATATCAAAATATGTTTTTTTCACCATAAGAATAACTCAGTTTTATAAATGAAGTAATCATCATTGCAAATTCGAAAAAGCTCAAAAGGTCAGAGCTATCTTTCATTTCTCATCGAATAATTTAAATTAATTAGTGATTGACCGAAAA
>JBHHXN010000232.1:0-6856 GCA_046757025.1 bacterium | reverse complement strand
TGGATTTACAGCCAAGTATTTGGCTGTCGCACACGGCGTTCGACTTTGGCGAGGTTTTTACCGATACCAGTAAAACCCAAAACTTCTGGCTCGGAAACACCGGTGTAGGCGATTTGTACGTAACTGCGGCACGGGTAACCGGAGCGGATTCTAGTGATTTTCTCGTGAAGCTGGATTCCACGCAATTTACCATCGTTTCGGGTGACTCGCTGGAGGTGCCGTTGACATTCGCGCCCTCATCCGAAGGCGCCAAAACCGCCGTTTTGCAGGTCAGCAGCAACGATTTGAGCCAACCCACCACTAACATTCAGCTGCAAGGCACCGGCAAAAAACGCGGACCGGTGTCTGTTGTAAACCACTCCGAAACAACGATTCCACAGCAATTTATTTTAAAAGCCAATTATCCCAATCCCTTTAATGCCCAGACCACCATCGAATACGGACTGCCAAAAGCCTCCCGGGTGCAGCTGATGATATTCAATGTTTTGGGGGAACGTATTCGGACACTCCTTCATCATAAGCAATCCGCTGGTTTCAAAAAAATACAGTGGGACGGCAAAAACGATGGCGGCAAAGAAGTCAGCTCCGGTATTTATTATCTGGTTTTGAAGACCGAACAAGCCCGGCTCAGCTTAAAAATGACCTTGTTGAAATGATCCCGATAAAACGAGGGGGTCCCATTTTTTAAATGCAATTAGACAGAAAAGTCGTAATCAACGTATGCGTCGTTCCTTGTCTCCAGAAGCCGTTGTTGGCAATGGGTATCGCAATGTTTTTTGGGTTGCTGCTCCCGTGTTTGGCTTTTTCACAGAGCAAAAATATCTGGATGAGCGCCGCAGAGCTGGCTGAACGGCCGACGCACGGCATGGCCTGGCAGCGGTTGGTAACGGCCGCCGACAGTGTAGACAACATGCCTGTGCTGGGCGGACATAACAGCGTACACGATGTTTATACCATGGCCTCGGCTCTGGTGGCGGTGCGGCTGGACGATGACCGTCGTCGGCGCATCACTGCCAACAACATTATGAAAGCCGTGAATCACCGCATCCAGAATGATGGCAATTCTCTATCCCTCACCCGCTCGTTGACGGGCTACATCCTCGCGGCCGATTTGATCGATTTGAAATCCGTGGATGCGGATAAGGATGAACGATTTCGAAGATGGCTGGAAAGAATGGTATACCGCTTAAGGCTGGATAATGCCACGCAAGTGGAAAAGCACGAGATACGCGGAAACAATCACGGCACACAAGCCGGCGTGGTGCGCATCGCGGCATCGATCTATCTGGAGAAGCAGGGCGATTTACAGCGGGCGGCCGAAGTGTTTAAAGGCTGGCTGGGAGACAGCGCTTCGTACAGAGGATTTAACTGGGGTAATCTTTGCTGGCAAATGGATCCGCAAAATCCGGTAGGCATTTTGCCCAAAGGCGCAACCATGTTTATTGCAGGCGATTGGCGCGACGTAGATGGTCTGCAGCCGGACGATCAGCGACGCGCCGGCTGCCCGGACTCCGAGCACAGTTGGCCCATCAGCACGGATTCGCATGTCTGGGGCGGTTTGCAGGGCGCTGTGGGCCAGGCTTACCTGCTGTCGCGGGCCGGCTACGACGCCTGGAATTGGCAGAACCAGGCCGTGCTGCGGGCCGTGTCCTGGCAGCAGGACCCATTGCGCGGCGACGCCCCGGCCATGAACGATGATTTATGGGTGCTGCCTCTCATAGATCATTTTTTCGGTACGCAATTCTGGGATGGTTATCCGGTAGGATTTGGCAAACAGGTGGGTTGGACTGACTGGACTCATGGCGGGGAAAAAGCCACACAATTGACGCTGAAAGTCACCAGAACCGGCGCCGGCCAAGTGACTTTGCAGCCGTCGGGGCCATCTTATATGCCGGGCACACAAGTGCAGTTGACCGCGGTTCCAGAACCCGGTTGGATTTTCACTGGCTGGGATGGCGATTTGGAGGGACTGGAAAATCCCGCCACCCTCACTATGGACAAGTTAAAAGAGGTTGTGGCGATTTTTAGTGAGACCGCGCGTACCGTGACGGTGCAGCCTGCTGTCACCACGACAGCCACGCTTAAAGACGCCCGCACCACTGTGATCTGGTCGCATTCTACCCAGCCGGAGAAAAGCGTCGTCATCGGTCTGGATGAAGAAAATATCTACGTCTGGGATTTGAATGGAAATGAATTGCAGCGTTTGCAGCCGGGCTCCCGACTCAGTGGTCTCGATTTAAGGCGTAACGTAATGCTGGGGAAGCAAATGCTCGATATCGTAGCGGCCAACTTGCGCGGCGAGGGGAAATTAGCCATATTTAAGATCAATGAAAATTACCATAACTCGGATGTGCTGATCCCATTAGCGGGGATAAACAGCACACATAATTCGCTGCAGGATGACAGCTATGGTTTCTGTCTGTACAAAAGAGCCACAGACGGGGCGCTGTTTGCATTCGACAGACCCAAAAGTGGTGGCAACATTCGGCAGTATCGCATCGACAGCGCGGGTACGCAGAACAAGATAGTTTTGAATCCGCTGCGTGAGCTCAATTATGGCGGCGGCACGGCTTACGGATTAGTGGCGGACGACGAGCTGGGCTATTTATACGTTGCGGAAGTCGCAAAAGGCGTTCACAAATATCCTGCTGATCCAGACAAGGGCCATTCGCCGCTGACCTTTTTTGCACGGGAAGATGGCATCGCCGGCGGCCGGCAGGGTTTGGCTCTGTATGCCTGCAACGATGGCGAAGGGTATTTGATTTTGTCCAGCCAGGGCAACTCTACTTTAAAAATTTACGACAGAAAAGGCGACAATGCTTTTTTAAAAACGATTATTCTAAATGATGCATCTGGTGCTCCGGGTTTACAGTCGGAAGGTATTGCGGTGACTTCATACAACGCGGCTGCCAATTTTCCCAGTGGGTTTTTAGTGGCGCCTCACAAAGTCACTGGGAAATTTCATTTTTACGATTGGGGGCAAATAGCTAAGCCTGATTTGAAAATATGCGTTGACGGCGTGCCAGTGCCAGAACCAATTTTGTCCGTGTGGGCGGAGAGTTACGATTTTGGTGAAGCGTTTATCGGGACCAGCCTTGAGCAAATTTTTGAAATTAAAAATAACGGCACCGGCACGCTGACCATAATGAGCATTTCCTTACTCGATAATGATTTAGATGAATTTGTACTGGACTCTTTACAAACCCCTGTTCATCTTGCACCAGACAGCGCTTTGGAATTGAGTGTTAAATTCAGGCCGGTTTCAGCGGGTGAGGAGCAAATTAAATTGCGAGTGCTCAGCGATGACGTGTCGCACAGCCCACTGTTGATTCCGCTTACTGGCCGCGGCCTGGTGCCAAATCCGGAATTGATGGTTAAACCCGATACGCTGGATTTTGGAAAAGTAGCAGTGGATAGCATAGCCACGCAAAATCTTACCATGACCAATTCCGGTAATTTTCCGCTGATAGTAAAAAAAATGCGATTTGTAAAAGGAGATACTACCAAATTTCACTGGGTGACGTCGGTGGATAGTTTACATCTCGCTGCCGGTTCATCGAAAGTGCTGTCCATGAACTATGCCCCTGAAATAGCTGGTTTTCATCAAACGGTAGTGCGATTTTTTAGCAACGATGGCGACAGCTCTGAATTCGATCTGCAGATGCGGGGTACGGCGTTCGTACCTCTGCCACAGATTATCGTGAAACCACAGGAGCTCGATTTTGGTAGGGTAAACATCGGTGTGGACAGCCTGCAATTTTTTGAAATTTCAAACATGGGTACCTTGAAACTGCAGATTCTGTCCATCCAACTGACAGGGGAAAACACCGCTGACTTTTCAAAGCAATCTATTCCCACACCATTCTCGCTGCCACCCAATTCGAGTTTGCCGGTGGATTTGAGTTTTAGTCCCCAATCAGAAGGGCCGAAGCAGGCAGCCTTGATCATCGCCAGCGATGACACCGCGCACAATCCCGTCGAAATCAGATTGAGCGGGGTGGGCAATTTCCCGCAGCCGGAGCAGAAAATCTTTCTGCCAATTTCGGATACCTACGCGCGCATTAGGCGGGAGAACAGCCGTTACGGCGACCGGACCGAGCTCATCGTCCGTGCAGCGCCTAACGATTATCGTGTTTATTTAAAATTTGACGTGCAAAACTTAAATGGCCCCATTCGCAGTGCCCGTATCCGCATGTACTGCACCGACGGCGGTGACCACGGAGGCACGATTTATTCGGCTTCAAACAAGTTCAGGAATCTCGATTCGAACTGGAATGAGAATAGTCTGAACTGGTTGAATGCGCCGCAACTGACTGCCGAGCCATTGGATTCGGTTGGAGCGGTGCTTACAAATAGCTGGGTGGAATTTGATGTGACCCCTGCATTCCACAAGCACGGTACCTACAGTTTTGGCATGACCCTGAGCTCATCAAATCGGGTGAAGTACGCTTCTAAAGAAAGCGTCAATTCGCCCAAGCTGCTGGTGGTGACCGGGCAGGTGGGGGCGCCGACTCAGCTCGTCCGCATTTCGGGAGACGATCAAAGCGGAATCGTGGCAACAGCGCTTGCCGAACCTTTGGTGGTTGCAGTTCTGGATGACCACGGTTTTCCTGTTAAAGACGTACAGGTAAATTTTTTAGTGACGGCCGGCGGTGGCCGTATCAGCGAGAATTTTAATCGCCTGACGGATGAAGCCGGCCGCGCTGCAGCCTATCTCGTGCTCGGAAAGCTTCCGGGCTTCAATGAAGTGACGGTGACTTTTGAGGGGATGTCTGGTAATCCGATCATTTTTAAAGCAAGGGCACTGCCGCTTCCCACGGAGTTTAGCTTTCCCCCGTCCGCCGACGCGTATGTCCGCTCAACTACGCCGGAGGACAATTTTGGCGGGGTGCCTGATCTGCGGGTCCGCTGGAATTCCACTACGGAATTGCGGGCTTTTCTCAAGTTTCAGGTCACAGGTGTTGCGGGCGTGGTGCAACAAGCCGTCCTCCGAATGAAAGTGTTGGATGCCAGTGTGGATGGTGGCGCCATTTATGCTGTGTCAAACAATTATCGAGTGTCGAAACAGCCCTGGCAGGAGCAAGGTATCAACTGGTTCAACGCGCCTGAAATCTCGCTGGTGCCAATTGATATTTTGAATAGTGTGCAATTGGATGATGTGGTGGAATGGGATGTCACGGATAAAATCACGGGCAATGGCACTTTTAGTTTTGCCATAAAAAGCCAGAGCGGGGATGTAGTAAAATTCAGCTCAAAAGAAGGATCGCAGGCGCCGGAATTGTTCATCAAGACGGCGAATTTAGAGCTTCCACAATTGACTTCTTTTTCACCGCGCATGGGCGTAACCGGCACGGTCGTCACCCTAAAAGGACAAAAGTTTCTCAACATTTTGCAAGTTTTGTTTAACGGGACTCCGGCCTTGACTTTCCCTGTGGACTCCGACACTCTGCTGAGGACGGTGGTTCCGCCGGTGGCACAATCCGGCAAAATCAGTTTGGTAACCGACAAAGGCGTCACGCAAAGCGACGAGGATTTTGTCATCATTTTGCCGCCGGTCATCGAAAGCTTTTCACCCACCAGAGGGATGGTTGGAACACGAGTGACTTTGACTGGACGCCATTTTGCCGGTGTTTTTGAAGCGGCTTTTGCCGCCGTTCCCGCTTCGGATTTCTCCGTGGTTTCGGACACCGCGATGTACATCCTTGTTCCAAAGGGTGCGGGAACCGCCATGATAAAGATTCGCAATCAGGCAGGACAATCTGAAACCGCCGAACCGTTCACCGTGGTGGAACCCCCGAGCTTGCTGCAATTTACGCCCATCGCGGATGTTTATGTCCGCTCCACTATGCCTGATCGCAATTTTGGCCTGATAAGAGAGCTGCGGGTCCGCCGCACCTCCAGCGCCGCCATCTATTCCTTTCTTAAATTTGATGTCACCGGTGTGACGGGTGAGATTCGAAAGGCGAGCTTGCTGCTAACCGTGAAAGATGAAAGCGTGGACGGTGGAAAAATATTTTCCGTTTCCAATCACTACCGCAACGTCGCTGTTCCCTGGCAGGAAACCGGGCTGATCTGGAAAAACGCCCCCGAAATTTCTGGGAATCCGTTGAGCCAGCTACGTTCTGTGGCCCTGGAAGAACAAGTCGAATTTGATGTGACCGCGGCCATCGTGGGCAACGGCACATATAGTTTTGGCATGGTAAATAAGACCTCTGATCGCGTGATTTACAGCTCCCGAGAAACCGTCAATCCACCAATTTTGGTGATTGAAATGAACCAACAAACCACAAAATCGGCAAAAACCAGCCAGAGTGAGTTAAAGCCGTCACTGGAAACCAAGTCTGCCAAACTCAGCGAGCTGCCAGGAGCGTTTGCTCTCGGGAGTAATTATCCGAATCCGTTTAACGCTGAAACGACCATCACCTACAGCCTGCCGCAAGACACCCAGGTGACTCTTTCCATTTATAATCTGTTGGGGCAGAGCGTGCGTGTGTTGGTGAACAAAACTGAAACCGCGGGATATAAAAAAGTGCGTTGGAACGGCCGCAACCATCGCGGCCAGGAGATGGCATCGGGTATTTATTTTGTCAAACTGGAAGTGCAGGGACGTGTCTTCTACAATAAGATAATTTTACAGAAATAGTCCGGCTATCCCATTAATAAAAAGGGTTCAAGCTATCCTGTTTATGAACTTGGATGAAAGAACTTTCTAATCAACTTCATTTTTTACCTTTTTGGGTCTTCTTTCCATATTCCACTTTTGCCAATCAACCTGAATCCGAAGACTTAGATTTGTGCGATTACGGTTATCCAATTTACTCAGAAAATGTCATTCTGAAGGAGCGAAGCGACTGAA
>JBHHXN010000231.1:0-6959 GCA_046757025.1 bacterium | reverse complement strand
CAATGACTGCAATGATAATAAGGAATCGCACTACTAAGCAATACAAATACCAAACACGAAAATCCAATTACAACTCGAAATATCTCTCATCGCAAGTTCAGGATGCCTCTCCCCCTCTGGCTCCCCGTGCGAATAATTTTGGGTTGCAGAAGATCCCAAAAAGGAGAAAATATGATGACGACCAAATAAAAAATGAATCCCAATAAGACCGCAAGAGTCGCAGGGCTGCTGTATCTACTTATGGTCGCACTCGGTATCTTCGGCATAATGTATGTTCCATCCAATCTTATTGTGCCCGGAGATGCCAAAACAACAGCCAATAATATCATGGCTTCTGCATCGCTATTCCGTCTCAGCCTAGTGAGCGCTCTATTCTGCCAGTCGGTATTTATATTGGTGGTTCTCGTTTTATACAAGTTACTCAAACCAGTTAGCAAAAACCATGCTGTGCTGATGGTTATTTTCATGCTGATCGCCGTCCCTATCGCGATGCTTAGTGAGCTTAACCGATTTGCTGCGCTTTTACTATTGAACGGCGCTGATTACTTGACCGTATTCACGGCAGAACAGTTGCAAGCTCTGGTGCCTTTCTTTCTTGATTTGAACGCAGATGGAATTACTATCGCCAGCATATTTTGGGGCCTCTGGTTATTTCCCATGGGTTATTTGGTTTTCAAGTCGGGCTACCTTCCCAGAATTCTGGGCGTTTTTTTAATAATGGCAGGTTTTGGCTATCTGACAGATTCTTTTGCAATTATTCTTTGCCCGAGCTTCAAAGGGATTGGCCTGTTTACGGCCTGGGGGAAAATATTATTTCCATTGTGGCTCTTGATTAAGGGTGTAAACGTCGAGCAGTGGGAAAAACGCGCTCTTGAATCTGCCTGATTATAACCCATGCAGTCGTTGTTGCGCTGATATTTTGACAGTCTGAAAGTAATTGTTTAGTCGTTAATCAAATTTAATTAGACTTCTGCAAAATAGGTGTAATCTCACTCACCCTTCGACTCCGCTCAGGGCGAAGAGCTGTGCAACTTATTGAAAATTAATTAAATGCGAAGCTTCATGGTGAGCGGAGTCGAACCATGAATATTGTAACCTCGCTATTTTGCAGAAATCTAAAATTTAATAGAAAAGGAGGAAAATTGAATTCAAACAAAAAGACTGTAAGAAGTTTACAAAATGTGAAAATAAATATGAAGATGAAGCTTTCAGCATTATGGGTAGCTGTAATGTTGTGTTACATTTACGGGGACATTTTTACATTGAATGTACCAGGGATTTTAGAGAAAATAATAGCTGGTAAAATGATGGCACTTGAGAGCTAACAGTTAATTGCCAACAGTTGAATAGTTTTCGCCAGATGCCGCCGCAGCTGAACTCAGGTCGATCTAAGATCCGGTAAACTCGTTACGCCTGATTTGTCATTCTCCGAAAACGGCTCGGAGCAGGCTGGAGAAATCATTTTCACTAACCGTTGTAACCGCTTGAGCAGGCACCTTTCGTCTCAGCAAGAAATGGCCGATTCGCGATTCACCCGGATTCTACGCATTCAGTAAATCCGCAAACGAGATGGATGGACCTTTTGCACAAAAATAGAAATCGCTTGTTTCAAAACAAATTTATCTCTAAATTCTTTTGTCAGTCAATACATTTGATTCTAAGCAGTTAATTCCAAAAACGTGCAAATCACCGAAATCTATAAATCCATCCAGGGGGAATCCACCTACGCCGGCCTGCCCTGTATTTTCATTCGCACCACCGGTTGCAACCTGCGCTGTGTCTGGTGCGACAGCGAATATGCCTTTCACGGCGGTCAGAAAATGTCTGTGGAAGAAATTATTCAAAAGGTGCAGGGACTGGATTGCAAACTGGTGGAAATCACTGGCGGCGAGCCGTTGCTGCAAAAAGAGACGCCAGTCTTAGCCGAACGATTGCTCGCGGAAAATTGCGCCGTTCTGGTGGAGACCTCCGGCGAACGGGATGTTTCCGTGCTGGATGCGCGCGTGATCAAGATCATGGACCTCAAATGCCCGGGCAGCGGAGAATCGGAAAAAAACCGCTGGCAAAATCTGGAGCATCTCACAGCACAGGATGAAGTGAAATTCGTGCTCAAAGATCGGCAGGATTATGATTGGGCTGTGAACGTGGTCAAAGAATATGACCTTGTGCCGCGCTTGCCGGTGCTGTTTTCGCCGGTCTGGGGCGAGCTGAGTCCCGATGAGCTGGCGCGATGGATTTTGGAGGATAAAATAAACGTGCGTTGTCAAATACAACTACACAAAATAATCTGGTCACCAGAAACTCGAGGGGTTTGATGCCGTTCATCTATTCCAACCGATATTTTGCCGATATCGGTCTGCACGTATTTCCGATTTTAAAATACCGACTGATCTACGAAAAATTGCGCAAAGAAGCGTTGCTGAACGATTCTGACTTTTGCGAGCCGCACTCGGCTACTGAGGATGAGCTGCTGCTGGTGCACACACCCGAATATTTGACCGACTTGAAAAAGTGCGCATGGACGCAGCGTACGGCTTTTTCCGAGCTGCCCATTTCCAAAGAAATCATCGACCTGTTTGTGCTGGCCGCCGGCGGCACCATTCAGACTTGCCGGCAGGCGTTGAAGAGCGGCTGGGCTGTGCACCTCAGCGGCGGATTCCACCACGCTTTCGCGGATAAAGCCGAGGGGTTCTGCTACGTAAACGATCTGGCGGTAGCCGCGCGAGTAGCCCTGCACGATTCGCTGGTGCGCAGGATCGCCATCATCGATTGCGATCTGCACCAGGGCAACGGCACCGCGGTGATCTTCCAGGGCGATGAGCGCGTGTTCACGTTCTCCATCCATCAAAATGATCTTTACCCGGTAAAAGAAAAAAGCGATCTCGATATCCATTTACCGGCAGCGGTGAAAGATGATGAGTACCTGCAGCGCCTGCAGGCTGCCATTCCCAAAATTATCGAGGAATTCAAACCGGAGCTGTTGATTTACCAGGGTGGAGCCGATCCCTACAAACATGATCAACTGGGCAGTTTGGGCCTTACAATTGGCGGCTTAGAAAAACGCGATAAATTTATTTTCGAGTGCTGCCGTAAAAACCACATCCCCGTGGCCGTGACGCTGGGCGGCGGCTACGCGTACGACACCGACGACACCGTGCAAATTCATTTCAATACCTGTGTCAGCGCTTTGGAGGTTTTTAAGGACTGAGGTTTTTATAAACTGACTGGGAGGAGGAGGGGTGCGGATGGAGGATAGAGGATCGAGAATGGGAGAGTGTGTCGAATTCCGAATTCCGATTTTCGATTTTCGAATTCCGATTTTCGATTTCTGGTAGTCGAAAAAACTCAAGATGCAAAACATCGAAATAAAAGCACGTTACTCTGACTTAGAAGCGGCGGAAAGAATTGCCCAGGCGGTTGGGGCACGATTCGAAACGACCCTGGCGCAAATCGACACCTATTTTCGAGTGCCACAGGGGAGGCTTAAATTGAGAGAAATAAACCAGCCGGAACATCAACTGATTTATTACGAGCGAGCCGATGCGGCCGCGGCGCGACTCAGCCGTTATGAAATCTATCCAGTGACCGATGTTGAGCAATTAAAATTCATGCTGAGCTCGGCGCTGGGCGTGTGGAAAGTGGTGGAAAAACAGCGCGAGTTGTACTGGTTTGAGGAAGTGCGCATTCATCTGGACCGCGTCAAACACCTGGGCAATTTTTTGGAGCTGGAAGGTGTGATAAACCAGGCGACCAGCACGGTTTCTACCAGAAAAAAGGTGGACTGGCTGATGCAGCAATTCAAAATTTCCGGCGCCGATTTGATAGAGGGTTCGTATTCCGATCTTCTGCCAGAAATTCCTGAGAAAAAAGGTGCAACATAATCAGAGATTTTACGTGTAAAACAAATATTCAGATAATTTTCCATTCTACTGTTTCAATTTTTCATACCCTAGTTTTTATTCTTTTAATTTAATCTGGAGGAAACGTTTTGAAAAGACGAGATTTTCTACGTTTAAGCGGTATTGGTATCGGGTCGTTAGCGATTCCATTACCCATTTTGGCACGCCCGTTTTCCGGCGTCGTGGCACCGCTGGACGCCGGCGATAAAAAGAAGCTGGCGGACGTCGCACTCAACGCGGCCACGACCAAAGGAGCTACTTATGCCGACGTCCGCATTGGGCGATATCTCAATCAATTTGTGATTACTCGTGAAAACAAAGTACAAAATATCGTCAACACCGAATCGTTTGGCGTCAGCGTGCGAGTGATTGCCAATGGCACCTGGGGATTCGCAGCCACCAGCAACGTAACAGCCGAAAACGTGGCTCAAGCCGCAGAGCAGGCGGTGGCCATTGCCAAAGCCAATTCAAAGTTTCAGGAGGTGCCGCTGCAATTGGCGCCGGTAAAAGGCTATGGCGAAGTCTCCTGGAAAACGCCCATCGAAAAAAATGCCTTTGAAATTCCCATTTCCGAAAAAGTCGATTTGTTGATGGCCGTAAACGACGCCGCTCTGAAAAATGGCGCCAATTTTGTGAATTCATTCATGTTTTTGGTGAATGAGCAAAAATACTTTGCTTCCACCGAAGGCTCGTACATCGATCAGGATGTGCACCGCATCTGGCCGAATTTTGTGGTCACGGCCATCGATCCCAAACTCGGGAAGTTTAAAACCCGCAACGCTCTCAGCGCGCCAGTGGGCTTGGGCTGGGAATATCTCGATGCTTTGCCAGCCAGTAAAATTCCCGGCATCACCACGCGTTACGGCAAGCATTATGACATGGTGGAAGACGCTACGGCCGCAGCACAACAAGCCAGAGAAAAGCTCAGCGCCAAATCCGTGGAGCCGGGCAAGTACGACCTGGTGCTGGACCCCACGCATTTGTGGCTCACCATTCATGAGTCCGTGGGGCACCCGCTGGAGCTGGACCGCGTGCTGGGATACGAAGCCAATTATGCCGGCACCAGTTTCGCCACCCTGGACAAGTGGAAATCCAAATCGTTCAATTACGGCAGCAAGCTGGTGAATTTGTTCGCCGATAAAACCCAGGTTGGCTCACTGGGCGCGGTGGGTTATGATGACGAAGGCGTAAAGTGCAAGCGCTGGGATCTGGTGAAAGAGGGCATTCTGGTCAATTATCAGGCCATCCGCGATCAGGCGCACATCATCGGGGAAAAAGAGTCGCACGGCTGCTGTTACGCAGATAGTTGGAGCTCGGTGCAATTTCAACGCATGCCCAATGTTTCGCTGGCGCCGGGCAAAGAGAAGATTTCAGTTGATGACCTGATCAAAGATGTGGAAAAAGGTATTTACATCATCGGCGACGGCTCGTTTTCCATCGATCAGCAGCGATACAATTTCCAATTTGGCGGTCAGCTTTTTTATGAGATCGAAAACGGTAAAATCGCCGGCATGCTGCGGGACGTGGCTTACCAGTCCAACACGCAGGAATTCTGGAATTCCTGTGTTCAGATTTGCGATGAAAGCGATTACCGACTGGACGGCTCGTTTTTTGACGGCAAAGGTCAGCCGGGTCAGATCAGCGCGGTTTCACACGGCTGCGCCACGGCGCGCTTCAACGGCGTAAATGTTATCAACACAGAACGCAAGGTTTAATCTAATCAAAAAATGAGGAAAATAAAGTTATGGCATTAATAAGCAAATCTCAATCGCGGGCCATTTTAGAAAAGGTTCTGAGTTTTTCTAAGGCGGATGGGTGTGAAGCCAACCTGAACGGCAATATTGGCGGAAACATCCGCTACGCCCGCAATACCGTGACCACCAGCGGCGTAGTCAGCGATGCCACATTGGTCGTGCAATCCAATTTTGGTAAAAAAATGGGTACCGCCACCATCAATGAATTCGACGACGATTCTTTAGTAAAAGTGGTTCGGCGTTCGGAAGAGCTGGCCCGGCTGGCGCCGGAAAACCCCGAGTTCGTGGACGTTCTGGAACCGCAAACCTACCAGGAGTCCAAGGCCTTTTTCAAATCCACTGAAGCCATTACGCCGGCGTTTCGCGCCAACGTGGCGGCCGCAAGTATCAAACCCTGCCGCGAAAAAGGTCTGGTGGCGGCAGGATTCCTGCAAGACGGCGCCAATTCTCAGGCCATGATGAACACCACCGGCCTGTTTGCCTACCACCAGCAAACCAACGCCAATTTTTCGGTGACCATTCGCACAGAGGACGGCCGGGGCTCTGGTTATGCCTTGCGGGACCATAACGATGTTGACCGATTGAACACATCCGAAGCTTCCCGCATCGCCATCGACAAAGCGCTGATGTCCAGGGACGCGCGCGCCATCGAGCCGGGCAAATACACCGTGGTGCTGGAGCCGGCCGCGTCCATCGGGCTGTTGCAAAACATGCTCTTCAACCTGGGGGCGCGCCAGGCCGATGAAGGCCGCAGCTTCATGGCAAAAAAAGGCGGCGGCACCAAGCTCGGCGAAAAAATTGTCGATGAGCGGGTGACTATTTACTCGGATCCCACGCATCCCGAAATTCCCACCAGCCCTTGGAACGGCGACGGTCGGCCGCGGGAAAAGACCTTCTGGATTGAAAACGGCGTGGTGAAAAACCTGTTCTATTCGCGCTACTGGGCAAAAAAGAAAGGCGTGAAAGCCATTCCGCCGCCGGCAAACGGCATCATGGTTGGCGGGGACGCCTCCCTGGAAGATTTGATTCAGGACACCAAACGCGGCATTCTGGTAACCCGAACCTGGTACATTCGTACCGTGGATCCGCAGACCCTGCTGTACACCGGTTTGACGCGCGATGGAACGTTTTTTATCGAAAACGGCAAAATTCAATATCCGGTCAAAAACTTTCGCTGGAATGAAAGCCCCATCATCATGCTCAACAATCTGGAGGCGCTTGGCAAACCGCAGCGTATCAACCGCAACCTGGTGCCGCCCATGAAGATTCGGGAATTCACCTTCTCTAGTTTGTCGGATGCGGTGTA
>JBHHXN010000230.1:0-6963 GCA_046757025.1 bacterium | reverse complement strand
TTTTAAAGTGGGCTCCATCGGGGCTATTGCGGTGGCTCAATCCGATCCTAACATTATCTACGTTGGCACCGGCTCGGCCTGTATCCGCAGCAACGTTTCCACCGGCCGCGGGGTGTATAAATCCACCGACGCCGCCAAAACCTGGCAATGTGTCGGGCTGCCGCAAGCCGGCCAGATCGGCGCCATGCTGGTACATCCAAAAAATGCCGATCTGGTTTACGTGGCGGCGTTGGGGCAGGCTTTCGGGCCCAATCCTGAGCGCGGTGTCTACCGCTCGCAGGATGGCGGGGAAAGCTGGCAATTGGTTCTGTTTGTTTCCGACAGCACCGGCGCAGTAGATTTGTCCATGAATCCCGAAAATCCAGATGAAATTTATGCCAGCATGTGGCGGGCGGAAAGAAAACCGTGGACCATCATCAGCGGCGGTCTGGAAGGCGGAATTTATAAAACCGAGGATGGCGGAGACCACTGGAAAAAAATTGAAAGGGGTTTGCCGCAAGGATTGATCGGAAAGACCGCGGTGTCGGTTTCGCCGGCCAATCCCCGGCGCGTGTACGCGCTGGTGGAAGCGCCTAACGATCAAGGCGGACTCTACCGCTCCGACGACGGCGGCGAAAGCTTTCAGTTTATCAACTCGCAAAAAAGCCTCATGTACCGGCCCTTTTATTACACGCACGTTACCGCAGCGCCGAACGATGAAAATGTGGTTTATGTCAACAACGAAGGCTTTTTTAAATCTGTGGATGCCGGGAGTACGTTTACGCGCATTAGAACGCCGCACGGAGATAACCACGATTTATGGATTCATCCGCAAGATCCCGATTTTCTGTTTCAGGCAAACGATGGCGGAGTAAATGTGAGTCTGGACGGCGGCAAGACCTGGTCGGAGCAGCACAACCAGGCCACGGCGGAGCTCTACCATGTGGTGGTGGATAACCAGTACCCCTACTGGCTTTACGGCGAGCAGCAGGATAACAGCACCATCATGGTGCCGAGTTTGCCGCCGGTGGCCGGCGGTTACATTTCACCCAAGCAGTTCTGGCGGGCTGTGGCCGGCTGTGAAACCGGCCCCATTGCGGTGCATCCGCTCAAACCGCACATCGTGTACGGCGGCTGCAAAGGGCGGTTCAGCCGATTCAACCATCTCACCGGTCAGGAAATGCAGTATTGGGTGTACCCGCATTTTAATTACGGCCACGCGGCCAGCGAGATGCCGTATCGGTTTCAACGCACCTCGCCCATTGAAATTTCACCGCACAATCCCGATGTCATCTACCACACCTCGCAGTATGTGCACAAAACCACGGACGAGGGACGTACCTGGGAGATCATCAGTCCGGATCTTACCGCAAAGCAGCCCGGCACACAGGGATTTTCCGGAGAGCCCATTACCCACGACATCACCGGCGAAGAGATTTACAGCGCTATTTACCAGCTGCGGGAATCGCTGCATGAAGAAGGGGTGCTGTGGGCTGGCTCTAACGACGGCTTGCTGCACATCACCCGCGATGGCGGCCAAAACTGGCAGAATATCACACCCAAAGACCTTCTACCTGGTGGTCGCGTGCAGACCATCGATCCGTCGCCGCACGATCCCGCCACCGCGTATGTGGCGATTTATCGATATATGCTGAATGACTGGGCTCCTTATATTTACAAAACCGAAAATTACGGCCAGAGCTGGCAACGCCTCACCGACGGAAACAACGGCATTCCAGCTGACTATCCCACGCGCGTGGTGCGCGAAGACCCGGATCGCAAAGGTTTGCTGTATGCCGGCACCGAATTCGGTATGTTTGTCTCCTTTGACGATGGCCAGCACTGGCAGTCGTTGCAGCTCAATCTGCCTTCGACTCCCATCACCGATATCCGGGTGCACCGCAAAGATCTGGTTCTCTCCACCATGGGCCGGTCGTTCTGGATTCTGGATGATATCACCCCACTGCACCAGCTCAGTGAAGAAGTTACTACTGCGCAAAATCACCTTTTTAAACCACGGAACACCTATCGCTACCGCTGGTCAGGTTCCCGACGCGGCGGCGATGGCGCCAGACCGGAATATCCGCCGAGCGGGGTGTTGATTTACTACCATCTTGCTCAAAAAGCCACCGACAAAATGACCCTCGAAATCATGGATGCCAGTGGCAATCTGGTGCGGTCGTATGTCAGCGATACTACCCGAAGTGCCGCATCCCGTCAGACCGGGGCGAGCTCGTTTTTCCGAGGACGGGAAACTCGGCTGCCGCGAACAGCGGGCATGCATCGTGTGGCGTGGGATCTGCGCTATGCGGGACCCAGCTCATTTGAATCAGGCCAAAGCAGCGGTCCGGGACCGTTAGCCGTTCCCGGCACCTATCAGGTACGTTTGAAAATCGGGGAGTGGAGTCAGACGCAGACATTTGAGCTGCTCATGGATCCGCGACTGGCTGCCGATGGCGTCACCCTTGCGGACATCCAGGAGCAGTTTGATTTGAACCTGCGCATGCGCGACCGGTTAAGTGAGCTGCGTGCGACCGTGGCCAGAATCCGTTCTATTCGTTCCCAATTGGATAGCGTACTTTCAGATGCCGAAATGGCGCTGGATGTCGTGGACAAAACAAAGCAGGTGAGGAAGAATCTAACCGGCATCGAAGAGGCGCTGGTACAAACCAGGCAGGGCAAAGTCGGAGCTCAGTTGAAGCCCAAACTAAACCGCCAGATCACCTATCTCGCCGGCATGCTCATGCAGGCCGATCAGAAACCCGGCCGCGACGCCTACGCCCGGTTTGAAGACATTGAAAAAATACTGACCGGTCATCTCTCTAATTTTCAGAAAACTCTCCACAAAGATTTGAAGGAATTGAACCAGACTTTACAGGCCCGGGGTCGAACCGCTGTGAAATAGGACAGTGAAAGATTTAATCGTAAAGACAACGATAAAATAAGGAATATTGCTGACTATTTTGGGATTGGCCATTTATTTTATTACCGCCAAAAACTTTGTTTTTGTAGCAAAGTTTGTAAAAATCTCACGCAAAGCCGCCAAGCTCGCAAAGAAAATAACTAATTTATTGGCAACCATTGCCTCTTAGCGTGAGCTTTTATTGACACCCAAAACCAGCGATTGGCTGTTCGCTTTTGGCTATTAGTAGTTAATTTAGGTACATACGTTGAGACTCCCATTTTATCCCGCAGGCCTGTCTGCGTACACGCACGCACAGGCAGGTGAGTTACAAAAACCAGTTTAGCTAGTGGTGTTTTATTTGCTAACAGCCAACGGCCAATTGCGAATCGCTCAAGTTAAGTTAAACTTATTTTGCCCTTAATCATTTTATCTTTTTGGTTGCGGCTCCACAGCGCTTGGAATAATGTAGGTTAAATTATCATCAAATACGGGTTTGATATGCTTCGACTTTTCCGCATCCGTACAATAACGATGGCCCTGCAGAGATTTATCGTAGAGCAATTGCAACGTTTGCGTATGACCGAGCATACCTTCATGGTAGTGGCAGCGGTTGCAATTGGATTATTGGGAGGATTTGGCGCTATCTTTTTTCGCTTCGCCATTCGCTTTTTTGAAGGGGTTTTTTTTGGAAGCTGGCAATACACGCTGGACTATGCTTTACAATTACCGTGGTATGTTAAGCTCTTTGCACCGGCTGCAGGCGGACTGATCGTGGGTCCAATTGTGTTCTATTTTGCTCGTGAGGCGAGAGGGCATGGAGTGCCTGAAGTCATGGAGTCCATCGTGCTGCGTGGCGGCGCGATTCGTCCACGGGTCATGATTGCTAAGGTGATGGCTTCCGCGGTATCTATTGGTTCAGGAGGATCGGTGGGACGTGAAGGACCGATTGTGCAGATCGGCTCCGCCATTGGTTCCACAGTTGGGCAAATTCTCAAAGTGACCGGTTCGCACCTGCGTACGTTTGTAGCTTGCGGCACCGCGGCTGGAATTGCGGCGACATTTAATGCGCCCATCGCCGGCGCCCTTTTTGCCATGGAGGTCATACTTAGCGATTTCGGCATCTCACAATTCAGCCCCATCGTGGTTTCATCCGTTGCGGCTACGGTGGTTTCGCGTCATTTTCTGGGTGATTTTTCAGCCTTTGAAATCCCACACTATGAGCTGGTGAGCGTTTTCGAATTGATTCCTTACTTATTTTTAGGGATTCTGGCTGCTTTTGTCGCCCTGGCCTTTATCAAAATTTTATATAAAACTGAAGACTTGTTTGAAAGCCTTCGCATCCCTGATTTTCTGAAGCCCATGTGTGGAGGCCTCCTCATTGGCATGATTGGCATCGCGGTGCCGCATGTTTTTGGGGTGGGTTACGATACCATCAGTTTGGCCTTAAACGGCAAATTGGTCGGCTTGTTCCTCCTGCTCCTGGTTGTCTTGAAGCTCATTGCGACTTCTGTTACCATCGGTTCCGGCGGTTCGGGCGGGATTTTTGCCCCTTCTCTGTTTTTGGGTGCAAACCTTGGCGGTTTTGTGGGCACGATTGTTCACACTCTGTTTCCTGCGCATACCGCGGCCTCAGGAGCTTATGCCCTGGTAGGAATGGGGGCGGTGGCTGCCGGCGCCATGCATGCTCCGATTACTTCCATTCTCATCATCTTTGAGCTGACCAATGATTATCGCATCATATTACCTTTGATGCTGACTTGTATCGTCAGCGTTCTGATCACCACCCGATTGAAAAAAGATTCCATTTATACGCTAAAACTGTCGCGGCGAGGCATTAACCTGTTTCAAGGACAGGAAATCAATGTTTTACAGTCATTGCATGTTTCGAAAGTCATGAAAACCGATTTCGAGAAGGTGAGTGTGGACACACCTCTACGAAAATTGATAGATTTAACCGTCAGTAGCCCCCACACCAACTTTTTCGTCGTGAATAAAAAAGATCAGCTACTGGGTGTGATATCTATCCACGATCTCCGCAAACTACTCTATGAATCAGATGTGCTTGAGTCCATCCTGGTCGCCTACGATCTTTTGCAGCCAATTCATCACTACTTTACGCCTGATGAGACACTCGATATTGTTATTAAAGCTTTTAGTGAAATAAAAATTGACCAACTACCGGTGGTGAAAAACGAGGATGAGAAGCTGTTGATTGGAACAGTTTCAAAAGATGATGTCATCGAAGCTTATAACAAGGAGATATTTAAACGAGATATGGTAACCTCCGTTTCCGGGTATATCGGTTCTCTTGGCAAATTCAAACAGGTTGAATTGATGGATGGACAGATTCTGCGTGAGATAGAGATTCCGGGAGCGTTTGTGAACAAAACCCTGCGCGAGCTCGATCTGCGGAGTCGTTTTGGAACGGAGGTCGTTCTAATCAAGCAAAATTACAATGCAGAAAAAAAAGAAAAGCAGCATATGATCGCACCAAAGCCGGATTACCGTTTTAGATTTGGAGATTCAATCCTGGTAATGGGTTCTCAATCAAGTTTAAATAACATCCTAACCTGGCAGCGGCAGAAAGAACAAACTCGCGAGGTTTAAAGAAGAAGGGAAGTTTTGTACGAGATAGCCAGCCAATATGGTCTGCTCGGCGACAAAACCAGTTGCGCTCGAGTATTGCAAAAAGAGGTTGAAGGCGGGTTTTTCAATTATCCATTTATGCTCAGAGATTCCTTTCTTGGACCTGTGCGGGGCGACCCGGAATTTCAGCGCGTGTTGGCGCTGGCGAAAGAAAAGCATGTAGCGTTTAAGAAGAAATTTTTTCCAGAATAAATCAACCTCCCGAAGGTTTAGTTTTGTAAATTGCATAAACTATTGAATGAGTAATATGATTGGAACAAAAATCTCACACTATCGAATCCTCGAAAAACTCGGCGAAGGCGGCATGGGAGTGGTCTACAAATCGCAGGACACCAAACCCAAGCGCAGGGTCGCGTTGAAATTTCTTCCGTCTTTAGCCGTTGGCAGCGAGGAGGAAAAGACTCGTTTCGTTCATGAAGCACCAGCTGCAGCCGCTTTGGAGCACCCCAACATTTATACCGTGCACGAAATTGAAAAGGCAGAAGGCCGGACCTTCATCGCCATGATCTGTATCGAAGGCCAAAATCTGAAGAAGATCGAAGCCAACAAAAATGCGGAGACGGCTGACTCTCGAATTGTTGGTAAATATTGTAAGTTAGGAGTCTTTTGAAATGGGTAGAGAACGAATGCGCTCGTCCTCAAACACAACGATGCATCCAGATAGCAGCTCTTCTTCCAACTTTTGAAGATGTGCAAGAAGAAACTTCAATTGGGAGGCAGGACGCTTATCGGATTGTCTGTACAAAATGAAGGTGGGTTTAGATGATTCCCGAACGGCTAAAAGAGCTCCGAAATCAGTATCGGCAGAAATCAAAATACGATCTTCCCTGGCGGCGATATCGAAAAATTCGACATCTGAGGCAGCCGCCATGCCCACTTCACGGACATGAATGGCATCATATCCTTTTTGCTTCAAACCCTTGGAAAGAAGTGGGGACAGAGCATTGACGACCAGAAATTTCACGCTGCTTCGGTTACGGGCAGTTGTCGTTCACGCACGGCCTGCGCGGCAAAAAGCAATGCTTCTTGAACGTCTTCTGGGTCGAGGTCTGGATAAGCTGCCAGGATCTCTTTTTCAGTCATGCGGTTGGCAACCATGCCCACAATTGTAGCGACCGGTATGCGAAGACCGCGAATACATGGAACACCGCCCATCTGGTCAGGGTGAACTGTTATTCGCTTGAATTTCATTTTGTTACTCCTTAATTTGCTCTTTAAACTTACAAAAAAGTGATTACAAAATCAAGCAGGGTTTAAGATGATAGGCAAAACGATCTCACATTACGAAGTTTTAGAGAAATTAGGCGAAGGCGGGATGGGCGTGGTTTACAAAGCCGAGGACACCAAGCTCAAACGCACGGTCGCTCTCAAATTCCTGCCCCAGACCATTGTTTTTGCACATTTGTGCCAGACATTTCCACAGCACGTAGGCT
>JBHHXN010000229.1:0-7059 GCA_046757025.1 bacterium | reverse complement strand
CAAAGCAAGTCATTTAAACATTTGCGGCTCCGCCGCGCTAGGAATCATGCAGGTTAGGTTATCCGTCCTTTAACGATTGTTTTTATTTTTATACTTTAAGGCTCTTAAACACAGGCCTTCCAGTTTTTTTGCGCTTGTTGTCCAATTAAAATGCTTTTCTACAAAGCGCCGGCTTGCTTTCGCGAGCTGCGTGCGCTCCCGCTGCTTTTGCATCAACCGCACAGTCAAATCCGCAAACTCGGCGGGCTCATCGGCCTGTTTAACCGGTGGTTGTCCGTATTCATCCAGATACAAACCCTCGGCCACAAGCGAAGTCGTGACCACCGGCAGTTCCATGGCTAAGGCTTCCAGCACTTTGTTTTGAATGCCGGAGCCGTATCGCAGGGGTGCAGTGAATACCGCGGATTTTTCCAGATAGGGACGCAAATCCTCTACAAAACCGGTCACCGTAACAAAACCCATACGTCTGGCAAGCTGCTGCAATGCCGGTTTCGGATCGCGTCCTACGATATATACTTCTAACTCGGGTATTTTGCTTTTGATGAGGGGCGCGATTTTCTCTATCAAATAACAAGCCGCGTCGTGGTTCGGCGCGTAATCCATCACACCGGTAAACACGATGCGATTGTTCTGGCAGGCTGCCTCTGTCCGCTGCCAGAAATTCAAATCGACTCCGATGGGGACGATTTCAGCCCGGGTGTCCGAGCCTAACACGGCTCGGCGGTCGCGATTTGAGATAAACGCGATATGCGGAGTTTTACCGATCAACTGTTTTTCCACCTTCCGCACCTGCAGCAGCCGCAAATAAAGCAGCGGGCGCTGCAACCAGCTCACATAGCGTATTTTGGCTCGGATGCGCATGGAGGTGGCGTCGCAAAAATCGGTAACGATGGGCAGCTCATGCCAATCCTTGATCACCGGAAACACCGACTTGCCATGAAATAAAATCAGATCAAATGCGCTTTGCTGCAGCAGGTTGAGAAAAGCGTTTTTCATCTGTTTAAGGCCTGCACGCAATTTCAGGTAATTTCCCACAAACGGTAAGCGGCTTCCTTTAAAACCGGCGTGGTTAGCCGTGGCGCCATTTAAATCCACCGCGCAGATATTTTTCGTGTAAGCCGCCATTTCTTCCAGAGCGGCCGGCTCGATGGCAAACCGCTTTAACGTTAATAAAGTGATGGAATGTCTTCGGGAAAGCTCACGAATAAAATAATAATGCCGGTGAGGACCTCGCACTTTAGGATGCTGGAAAGAAGGAATTATGTACAATATGTTCATTTATTAGAGAATTAAGTTATCCAAGCCTCTATGTTAATTCAAATATCCCGTTATGTTGGTGAGTTTAATTTCGTCCAAATTGACTTCTGCCCCGATTCGACCGCCGCGTTCGTCGAGTATTTTGTTGTTAAATACACTCAATTGGTCGTTTTGGCTTAAATCCAATCCCTCATCGCCGCAGTCAATGAATTCATTATCGTGAATCTCACCAGCACCGCCATCCACATCCAGACCGTCGCGAAAGGTGTTTTGAAAATGATTGTTTTTAATACTCACCTGCCCTTTCTGAACGTTTACGGCATCTTTTCCGTACATGTGTCTGAAATGGCAGTTGGAAATTTCGATATCTGATTCGATTACCGACAGTCCCGCCAGAAATTGATGCCCATTGACTTCCGCCTGTCGCCCGTGTTCAAAAAGCACATACTCAAAAATCGACTTCTCAGTCTGAACGATGCCCACGGCTCCCCACTTGAGCCACTTGGATTTGGCAGTAAAAACGATGGGTTCTGTTGCCGTACCGCGAGCGTCTATTGGGCTGTAAGAAATCAGAGAGCAACCCACTCCAAATCGCAAAATGGCGCCCGGTTCAATATACACGCGAAGATTTTTAGGTAGAACGATGGTACGTGTAATTTCATAGTCGCCTTTTTTTAGGCGTAATATTGACGGCTCGCGGGGGTCATAAGTGAACATGCCATAATGGTTCACGATTTCATCTGGGGATAATTCCACCATTTCATTAAAATTTTCAGCAATGGTCAAATTGTAACCCGTCAGTTTGAACCAATTCCAGCCGCCCCGGTCCACATTGTACACCAGAGTTAAAATGCTGGAAGTGGTTATCGCCCACAAAAACATGATCTGAATAACCTGTTTGAAACCAATATTTTCACAATTATGGTTGAACGTCCAGTAAACAAACGATACGGCCAAAAACATCAAGTTGATAAAAACGAATAACGGCACAGGGATTTTCCACAACATGCGGACCGACACCATCAGCAGTACGATCCACATGGTGAAGGACAGCGCCATTTTGGTGTTCGGACTCAGGTCGATTCCGGGATTGTAATTCATCGTTTCTTTCTTGTGCATAATTCTTGATTCAGGCATGGTCCATTCCGTTGATTAATTCCAACAACCTCATATTGTGAATTAATGAACTCCGTTTCGCTCAGCCAAGCTCCTTTTCGAGAATATCGCATAAAGCGTGGGCTGCCGTGATGTGGACTTCCTGAATGCGCGCCGTATTTTGCGATGGCACGCGAAAACAAAGATCCACATACTCAACTAATTTTCCCCCATTCTTGCCGGTAAACCCCACCGTTGCCAGACCCATTTCTTTGGCCATGCGAACCGCTTTGATGATGTTCGCAGACTGGCCGCTGGTGCTGATGGCCAGGGCGGTATCACCGGCATTGCCCAGCGCTTCAACTTGTCTCGCAAAAACTTCTTCAAACGCAAAATCATTGGCCACCGAGGTTAAAATGGAGGTATCGGTTGTCAATGCGATGGCGCGTAACGCCTTTCTATTTTGAGTAAATTTACTCACCAATTCCGCGGCAATGTGTTGAGAATCCGCGGCGCTGCCGCCATTGCCGAATAAGATAATTTTATTGCCCCCTCTCAAGGAACGCAAACATTGATTGGCGATTTCGTTTAACACCGCGAACTCGCTCTCCGCCAGCCGACTTTTAACCTCTCTACTGGCCTCGAAAGTCTCAACAAAAATATGAGAATAATTCTGACTAACTTCGCTCAATATCAAACCTCCCAGGTTTGTAGTCCGTGGTAATCAAATGTAAATTCTACAATTTGACCGCCAAGCGCTTCCAATTTTTCAGCAATCAGATGTTTTTTGTCAAACTCGCAATACAGAAGCAGATATCCGCCGCCACCAGCCCCCAAAATTTTACCGCCGAGCGCGCCGTTTTCTCTGGCGGTTTGATAGAGCGTGTCGATGGTTGACGTGGTGATTTGTTTGGCCATCTTTTTCTTGTTGATCCAAGCTTCATGCAGCAGCCGGCCAAAATCATCCAAGCGGCCCTGCAACAGCGCATTTTTCAGCTCGATGGTGATTTTTTTCAATTCGTCCATGGCCTGGAGTACGCTTTTCTGATTCTGAACATAAGATTCGATTTGACTGTTGATGATATTTGCTGACAATCTCGTTTTGCCGGTGTAACACAACAATAAATTATATTCCAGCTCATTGATAATTTCAGAGGCAATCCGCAACGGGTTGACGATGACGGCCGAAGGCCCGAATTCGATAAAATTAAACCCGCCGAATACCGCCGCATATTGATCCTGCATGCCGCCTTTGATTCCCAAATCCTGCCGCTCAATTTTGTAAGCCAGCTCGGCCAGCTCATAATCGGTGATGGGCAAATGCTGCAAATGCTTGATCAGTCCAATGAGTGCCACCACCATGGTGGAAGACGAACCCAAGCCCGAACCAGGCGGCGCATCGCTGTGAATAAAAAATTCAAAGCCGTGTTGGTAGCCGTTATTCATATTTTTGATCACCGCTTTCACCAAATCGAGCTCGCCGTCGTAATTCATGTCGTCCAGATTGTATTTGGCTACGATGTCGTAGTCCAGAGACTGCACGGAAATGTTGCGGTCGTCCCGCAATTTCAATGAACCGTAAGCGTACTTATCGATGGTGGCGCTCAGAACCACGCCGCCTTTTTCTTCAACATAGGGCGAAATGTCTGTCCCGCCGCCGGCAAAACTAATTCGTAAGGGTGCTTTACTTCGGATGATCATTTATTTCTCCAAATGTGTTTCGACAAAGCTAAATATTGAAAAGGGTTGGTTACCCGAAAAAAAATCTGTGTCCCGGAATTCGGTTGCCTATTCTTTTTTGTACCGGTCATTCCAAACCAAAGCCCGCAAAATCGACCTGGTGGAGGCTTCCCAATAACTCACAAGGACATCTCATCTAACTCAACCACCGGTTTTTCATCAACCGTGGTTTGGGTTCCCGCTGCCATTTTTATTTCACAAAACGGTTTCATCTTTTCATACAGCTCCATCAAAGAAACCGGATAGGGATGTTTCACCAAAAAGGCCTCTTTCTCTGCCAGAGCGCGACTCAGCAGCTCGTACTGTAATTTAGGCGCCTGTTCATAAAAAGTGTTGTGTTTATCCGGAAACGCAAATTTAAAAGTCAAATAATGTTCGCGAAACGGCAGCTGCTCATATTCGATGGATGAGATCATGCGATGGACTATCTCACGGTTGTCTATGTTATCGACGGTGATCTCTGCTGAACGATGGCTCATGATGAAAAACACTTTTCGAGGCGAGGAAACCAGCCGAGAATTCAGTTCATCGAACAACGTGTTTGGCGGAATATTCACATGCATTTGGCGTTTGAACGCCGGCATGGCCTCCCGCAGCAATCTTGCGCCGAAAGAATTTTTAATAAATCCTTTCGCGCTCGCTCGTTGTATTTTTTCCAGAAAACGCACGGCTCTGAACACCCGTGCTTTGCTTTTGCTGAGTTTTTTGCGGATGCCGGGCAAACAGCGCATGTGCCAATCCCACACCGTCACCGGTTCCGGCAAGCCGTACATTTTATCCCCATCGCCATCCAGGACCACCCATTCATCACCGACGTAGCGTGCCCCGTGGTGCGTGAACGCTAACAGGGCTTCGGTTTTGCCGCCTTTGGACCAGCCCGTTACCAGGATGCCTTGATCCTGGAAATCAAACGCTGATGCGTGCAGCGGCAGACAATTTTTGTTCAACAACGTAAGATTGAGAATGGCGATCAACAGCGGCACCGAACGTAATCCGCTTTCACAGAGAATTTCACACGGCCCGCCCACTTGCTCAAACGGAATGCGCACTTTCGCATCCGCTTTGCTGCTGCGAAGAATGTAATAGCCGTCCTCATTAAAACCGGCGTTCAAACCCAGCAAACGCAGGTCTGGCAGAGGCAGGTGTTTTTCAAAGCGAATACGGATATCCGGCGCTTTTGATAAAACCGACGGTTTAAAACCGAGCTGCTTTTCAACGGCGGCGGCATCGGCCGGAGTGGGGTTCAGCAAACGAATGCCAACCAATCCATGAATATCAAAATCAATTTGTTTTAATTGCGTCATTTTCTCAATCTACTCAAAAATGGAATAAATCCCTGGCTGTTCGATATAATAGCCGTTAACATTGGATTTCAGCCAGTCTGGCTGCGCTAAACTGAACCCGTTTCCCATGAGGTTCACCGGATCGATCAAATAATTGTTTTCCTGCGGCGCCAAAAATCGCACATCGGTCGTTTTGCTGGCCGGCCATTCAACGGACTCGTCGGCAACCGAGTGGCTGATCCGAACGCGTCCTCTGGAAAAATAATCTTCCCTTAAAATCGTCTGGTTGCCGGCAAAAACGCTGTTGACGATTTCACCCGAACCGGGCCCAAACATGGGTTTTTTGCGCTTGGCTTCCACGGCCAATTTGTTGTTCACAAACGTACAGTGGGCGATTTTCGCCAGAGAGAGGTCTTTGGTTGAAATCCCGATCTCACAATCCCGAAACAGATTGTTGATGAGGATGGGATGCGAGTCTTCGCCCACACTCACGCCTTTATCTGCCATCTTTTCAAACCAGTTGTGAGCAATGGTGAGTTTTGTGCCGGATAAATCCAGACCGTCACCAACATTGTTGACGAACTTGTTGCCGACAACTTCGCCTTCGCCAAAATCCACATCGATGCCGTCGCTGGCATTGTTGGCAAACAGACAATTTTTCATGATCAAACGACCGTTTTTCAGATTGACCCCATCTTCGCTCTGCATGTTGGTGAACTGACTCTGAATCAAATCTAAATCGCCCTCGTGCACAGCCAATCCGCCGGTAAACAAAATGCCATTGATTTGTGCCTGTCCGCCATCGCGAAAGCGGGTGTAACTCACTTCCACCTTTTTCGGCGGCCGAACCACGGCCACGACTCCAAAAGGCTCTCCGCTGCCATCACCGTGAATCGAAATCGGATGTTCCGCCGTGCCCGCCGAAGTCAGCCCGCCGTAACAGAGCAGGCTCACATCTGGTTTCAGGGTGATATCGGCGCCCGGCTGGATTATCAGCATAACCGACCTGGGAACGATAACGGTTTCATCAAGGGTCACCTTTCCGCGCAATTCCACCGCACCGGTCTGGCTTTTGCTCACTTTAAATTCTGGATGCTTTTTGACAAATTCCGCCAGCGGCAGGTCGATGGCATCGAGATTGAACACATCGGAATTATCGAAGGCCGTGATGCCGATATAATTTTCGGGCAGCGGATTATCCTGATCTATGAAAGCCGAAGGAATTTGATGACCCGAAACCGCATTTTCGGCTACGACGGCCATGGCCGGTGGATTCCACAAAAGCGGATGCCGCTTTTCGGGTGTCAGTTTTCCAACCAAAAAGAAACGACAGCGTTTACCCACCGGTTCAAAATATTCCCAATGCCGTTCGTTGATGGATTCGACGCCTTGTTTCAACTCGGGCAAAAGCTGTTTGTTGAAATTGAATTGCAGGCGGCCATGTTCAGCCATTTGCTCCTGCAGCAGGGGATCGGATTTATCGAGTTTGCCATTGAAATTTGCATCTTCATACAGTCGATATCGACCGGTCAGAATCAGCGAGTCGGACAGGACGATCTGCTTCAAATTAATTCCACTAAAATTGTTCACAAACATTTCCATTGCCGCTCGATCATCGTCCACCAGCCGATACGTAAAATTACAACTTGAATTGTTGAGAACTTTGAATACCCGATGAACGTTA
>JBHHXN010000228.1:0-7086 GCA_046757025.1 bacterium | reverse complement strand
CAGTCAGCGGCTCAGGGTCTTCATTTTGAATGGAATAAATCACCGCCTGCTCGTAATCACCTTTAAATGGCATCTGTCCGGAAATCATCTCGTACAGGACCACGCCGAGCGACCAGATGTCGGAACGCTTGTCCAGGGCTTCGCCGCGCGCCTGCTCCGGCGACATGTAGGCGGCCGTGCCGAGGGTCGAGCCTTCGACCGTCATTTTGCTGCGGTTGGTCAGCTTGGCCAGGCCGAAATCCATGATTTTCACCTGGCCTTTGTCCGTCACCATAATGTTGGCGGATTTGATGTCGCGATGCACGATGCCTTTTTCGTGGGCCGCCTGCAGACCGGCAGCAATTTGGTTGGCGTAGTCGATGGCCTTGTCAAGCGGTAGGGGCGAACCGCCGTTCGCCCCTACCATTTCTTCCAAGGATTTGCCTTCGATGAATTCCATGGCGATGAACATCCGGCCGTCATGTTCCTCGATGGCGTAGATGTGGGCAATGTTGGCGTGATTTAGCGCCGCGACCGCCTGGGCCTCGCGCAGAAAGCGCTCTTTTTCCGCTTGCCCCTGCAGGGCGTTCGTCGGCAGGAACTTGAGCGCTACCTGGCGCTTGAGCTTCGTGTCCTCGGCTTTGTAAACCACACCCATCCCGCCCTCGCCGAGCTTTTCCAAAATCCTATAGTGTAAAATTGTCGTACCGATCATGTTTAATACCTTTCGCTGCAGACCACGCCCATTTACCCCGTGAGATAATGGACCCGACCGTCGTTCCTAAACAAACTGAATTTCTCAAACCATAAGTGACTGAAACACCTGCTGACGTGTTATCTCACGGGGTGAACCACCCTCGCCAAGTTTTGCACTAATTTTGTATTGTAAAATAGTGTTGCCGATCATAATCCGGTTCCTTTTTCGCCTGCGGGATCCCATTCCGAAGGGATGCCGTCCGCTCGAAGTTCGGCGAGGTTGCGGTGATGCGACCGTCACTTGCTGGCTTCGAGTCCTTTACCCATTTCGTTCAAGTTCATTCCGATAGATTCAGGCGCTTCAGCATTTCCTTGAATCGTGGGTCGGGGCGTAATGGGTCAAGGTCCGGATCCACCTTAAGGAAATTCAGATACCAGCCGCCTGTCGCGTACTCCTTCTCAAGGTATGCGAACGCTTGCTCCTTCTCCTCGAGCCCTATGTAGATTACGGCAATGTCATAAGGCGGGACATAACTTTGCTCGGCCTGTTCTTTCAAATGAGCAATGATCTTATGCGCCTCGCCTCGTTTTCCAGCCGCCGCGTAGGCGTATCCGAGCGCTGCCAGGACCTCAGGCGTCGCGCCTTCCATCAGCTTCGCCCGTTCTAACACCGAGATGGCGTCGGGTAGTTTGCCTTTCTTCTCCAGAGTGCGTGCCAGGTAAGTGTGCGCCCACCAAAAGTTCGGTTCAAACTGAATGGTTTTATTGAGTTGGTCGAAGGCCTGCTCGTATTGTGCCGCATAGAAATAAACGATTCCCAGGGTCGTATTTAACTCCGCCGACAGCGGTTCAAGTTCAGCAGCCCGTTTCCCCTCCGCAATGGCCTCGTCGAACCGCCCCATCGCTGCCAGGTAAGCTGCATAATAGCCGTGGGCCAGCGCGTAGTCAGGGTTGAGGTGGAGGGCCTGCTGGAATTCCCCTTCCGCAGATGACCAATCATAATCGTACCAGGCATAGATGGCGGCGAGAGAGGTGTATGCCTCGGCGAGCGTAGGGTCTATCTCCAAAGCTTTCCTGGCCGCTGCCTTTCCCTTCGCCCCTGCCTCTTTCGGTGAGATATACCAGCTCACGTAGTAGCAATATGCCAGACCGTCGTAGGCCAGGGCATACGTGGGATCCACGGCAATGGCTTGATTGAAGTATTCGATTCCCTTGCTAAATCCTTCCGGTGTATACTTGCCTGCGTGGTAACGACCCTTGAGATAAAGATGATAAGCTTCCGGGTTTGCCGTGTAGGTCTTCGCCAGCTTCTGCTCGTCCGTCCCTGAAAGTTTGGTTTTGAGTTTGCTAGAAACATCGTGTGCGATCTCGCTCTGCAAACTGATGAGGTCTGAATGTTTGCGATTGTATTGCTCGCTCCACAGGGCATTTTCTGTCGCGGCATCCACCAGTTCCAGACTCAGTGTGAGTTGTTCGCCGCGCTCCACCACGCGCCCCGTCAAAATGGCCTGCACTTTCAGTTCCCTTGCGATTTTTTGCAGGTCAAACTCTCTGCCCTTGTAACGAAACACCGATGAGCGCGCTTTGACATTCAGCTTCGGCAATTGCGAGAGACTGCTGATCAGGGTTTCGGTCATGCCGTCTGAAAGATATTCGACATCGTCATTGCCGCTGGCATTGACGAAGGGCATCACGGCGATGGATTCAATGGGCCGGCTGCGGCTGCCGAAATAGGCGAGTGCGGCCAGAAGCAGGAGGGCGGCCAATCCACCATAAAGAAACCACCGCTTTCCTGGCAGGAGCGAGTGGCCACTCGTGCCTACAGGTTCGCTCGTAACCGATTTTGTGCCCGTTGAAAATGCGGTGAGATCAGTGAAAACTTCCCCGATGTTTGGGTAGCGCACGTCACGTTTCTTCGCCAGCGTCTTTTGCAGAATCGTTCGAAGGTTGGCGGGAATCTGGTCGGTGAGCTCCGGCTCTTCATTTAGAATCGCATAGATCACCGCCTGCTCGTAATCGCCTCTGAACGGCAACTGACCCGTCAGCATTTCGTACAGCACGACGCCAAACGCCCAAATATCGGTGCGGTGATCCGTTTCCAACCCTTCTGTTTGCTCCGGCGACATGTAGGCCACCGTGCCCATGGTACTTCCGGTTCTGGTGAGCTGTGTTCGCCCGGTGAGCTTGGCCAACCCGAAGTCCATGATTTTCACCTGACCGTCGTCGGTAATCATGATGTTCGAGGACTTGATGTCGCGATGGATGATACCCTTTTCATGGGCGGCTTGCAGGCCAGAGGCGATCTGGGTGGCGTAATTCAAAACATTGTCTATTGACAATTGATTATTGTCTATTATTTGTTTTAACTCTTTGCCCTTGATGTATTCCATGACGATGAACAGCTCATCATCCACCTCTTCGATGGCGTGGATGGTGGCGATGTTCGGATGATTGAGCGCTGCCGCCGCCTGGGCTTCGATTTTGAAGCGCTCGCGTTCTTCCTCGCTGGCGGCGATCTGCCGCGGCAGGAATTTGATGGCGACCTCGCGTTTGAGCCTGGTGTCCTCGGCTTTGTAAACCACCCCCATGCCGCCCTCGCCGAGCTTTTCCAATATTTTATAGTGCAAAATGGTTTTACTTATCAATCAACGTTCTCCTGTTTCCTGTGGGACAGGTTCCTGTGTTTGCCGAGTTTTGCCTCAGTTCGATAAGGTAGGCGTGTTTTTCATACTATCCAAAACTCCTCCCCGCTTGAACGACAATTGAATTAGATTTTTCAATGAAGGCAAGTCCGGCCTTTTGTGTGTTTAATATATTGTAATTTATAAACATCACACCATTGTCAAATTATTTCGAATATTATTGCACTGCGCTCGATTTTTAAATCACATTCTATTGTCTGGACATGTAAATTATGCCATTTCGGATATAATCCTGCCATGATGGTTTTGAGTCAACGCCAAAGTTAAACTGATGGAATATTCAGAATTACTGGAAGGGAGAACGGATCAACTTTGATGAGGCTTAATTCACGTTTGTCTGCCAAAAATCTAATTGTACAGGATATCGAGGGTAACTCCTTTATAATAGTGGGTTAAAATTTCATCGAACTTTTTCTTGTGGAGCGCCATGTTCGCCGCTCCAATTTGACACATGCCCACGCCGTGCCCCCATCCGGCGCCCTTTAAAATAAACCGCTCCGGCAATTTGCTCTTGCCTTCTTTGACGATATAAAAACTGGCGCTGAATAAAGTATTCTTTGACAGCGCCCGTCGAATGGTTAATTCCTTTTCTAGTTTAAAGCGCTTTTTGGTTCCGACCACTAATAATTCCATCAACCGGCCAGAAACGCCTCTTTTCACAGGAATGAGATTTAACAATTGGCCGAAATCCATGTTGGTTTTATCTCGCAGGATCTGCTCCAAGTCTTTTCGTTTATAAACCTTCTGCCAGCGAAAATACTTTTTGCTGTAATTCAGTGAACTGGGGACCTTCTTGCTGACGGTATTGCAATTCACATCGGGACGGCTGTCGATCCATTTTTTAACATTGTTTTCCTTTTGGAGAGAAGAGCCCAGGCGTTTGCTGCCCCGCCCGCGCTTATCTAGAAGCCCGCGCAAATAGGGCCTGGCGTCCATCACCCAGACATTTTCATTGTTTTCGGTGTGCCCGCCACACACAGCCGAATAGAAAGCATCAATGATGCTTTTGCGGTACGTCATAAAAATTCCTCGTGTGCTTTCAACCGCGTCGTTGCTAGATTTCGACTGCCGGGACTTGCCGCTAAATACCTGGCAGTGCACGTCGTCACAAAGGTCGAAAGGCTCTTGCGGATGCCGCAGACCGATCTTGGAAACCGCCTCAACTCGGGCAGCCACGGCCTGCGCTTTCAGAGCCTCAAATGGAAAACTCACCGGCATCTCAGACGGAACGACGCCTTTAAGATAGTCTTCCAATGACAGCTCATTTATCACGGTAATCGCTCCGTGCACATCTAGAACAAACTCGAGCATGCCGGCATAATGGCGATTTTTCTGCGATTCCCAATGATAACCGCTGCCGACATCGACATTCAATAATTCAATGTTGTCGGTGTTAAAGCGTACCTCCTCACTCGAATCAAAACTGTATTTGCTGCCGAGGTGCGTGAAACGCAACACGCCTTGCGCCTGGCCGGTGGCCACTTCGATGACTTCGGAGCCGGTTTTTGATTTGATCGCTCTCTGAAATACCAACGCGTCGTTTTTGGTATTGAATTCTCTATCCAGCACAACCTGATAGGTCGTCCGTTTGAAATAAGGCAGGTTCAATTTCTGCCGGCGAGTGTACTTTTCGATCTGAGCATCTAATTTTTTGTCGCTCACAAATCTTAAAATTTCTTCTGCTTTAAATCGGTCACGGGTTGTTCCAACGACAAGTCGATATTTGATTTTGGCTGCTCGGGCATATCGGGTTTCCACTTTCCAGTGGCCGGCTTGTAAATTCCGCATCATCAAACTTCTGTCTCGGGTGCGAAAATTTGCCTGGCCGGCAATTTTAAATTCCACCACGTTTTTGTGCTCTAAAATTCCAATTCGAATCAGAGGTGATTTGGCTGCACCGTCTTTTTGTAAAGGCGCTTTGCAGGTCAAAATCAAAAATACTATGAGAATAACCGTCATGAGCAGGCCTTGCGGGGATAACTCCTGAATCCAATTAATTCGCTTCCTGAAAAGAAAGCGGTTTACATGGAAGTCGTCTTTTAATATCATTGAATCCCCATCGTTTGTTTTTAAATAACACGTCAGCAATCCTAAAAAATACTTACTTCCAGAATATTCATCTCATCTAAAGAATGGATTGAACAGCCTTTCAACACCCACCATGGTCGGAGCGCCGTGTCCTGGATAAATCATGGTGTTGTCCGGCAACGCAAGAACTTTAGTTCGGACATATTTAATCTCTTCTTCGAAGTTTGAACGCGAAGAGGTGCCGCCCACAGCGCCGGAGAAAATCGCATCGCCCACAAACACGGCGTGCTGGTAGTGAAACGAAATACTGTCGTGGGTATGGCCGGGCGTGGCCAAAACTTCGATTGCCGACTCGCCAAAGGCAATTTGTTCACCTTCCGAAACGTGATAATCATAGTCGGGGCTGGCAGAATAAATGGGCGCTTTGAAAGCTTTCCGAAATTCTTTTACCCCATCTGTGTGGTCGTAATGTGTGTGAGTCAACAGCAGCATTTTCAAGTTGAGTTGGTGATCTCGAATCACGTTTTTTATTTGCTCGTCAAACTTACCACAATCCACCAGAAAGGCATCTCGGGATTCCTTGTGAACCGCAAGGTAACTGTTGACATAATTGACATCCAATGGAATGTGAATGACTTTCATATTTGAATTTGATAGCCGTCTGGTTTATTTTGAATACATTTTGTTCTTTTTAGTAAATCAAAATTCCGCCCCATTGACATTATTGTTGGAAAAATCCAAATCCGCCGGCTTGATGCCGGTCAAACGAGCTCTTTCAAACACCGCGCCTTCGATGTGGGCGTTGGTCAAATTGGCGTGACTCAAATCGGCCTCCCTGCAGACTGCTCGTTTGAGATTGGCCCCCTCAAAATTGGCGCCGGCAAAATTGGCGCTTCCCGGACGAATAAAGTACAGATTGCTGTTTTTGAAATTTACTTTGCGGGCATCGGTGCCAACCAGGTTCGCTCGATTCAGATCGGCGGATTCAAAATTGCCGCCAAACAAAAAAGCGCCGCCGAAAATAGCAAAGGCCGCAGAGATGTTTTGGGCGTTGGCGCCTTTCAGATTGGCGAACGCAAAATTCGCACTATCTAAAACCGCGTGTTCTAAATTTGCCCCGATCAAAATTGCCTGTTGTGCCTCCGCTTTGGTTAAGTCCGCCGATTTAAGATTGGTGAAACTCAATTTAGCAAATTTCAGCCGCGCTTCGGTTAAATTCGCGCTTTCTAAATTGGCCTTCTCCAGCAACGCGCCTTCGAAATTCGCCGACTGCAGCAAGGCATGATTCAAATTGCAAGATTCCAGGTTGGCGCGCACAAATTTGCTTTCACGAAAATCACCGTCCGCCAGATTCGCTCCACACAAATAAGCAGCGGTAAAATTACATCCGCGGAACTGACCGCCCGTAAGCGTTTGCGAATGAAAGTTCACCCGGCCAAAATTGCCGTCGGAAAAATCATGACCTTGCTTTCGCAAAGCGGCAATCTTTTGGAGATAGTCTAATTTCTCCTCGATATGCTGCCAGCAAAATGGCGATTGACTCACCGCGTTAAAATAACAGCCAGGATTTTTACAAGGATTGTTTTGTTTCATTTGTTTTATCAATCACGGAAAACGGTTTTTACCATTTATAGTATTACTTCTGAACTTTTGCATTTTTTTACAAGAAAATGGCTAAATG